>JBAZQU010000007.1:0-46880 GCA_041645035.1 Candidatus Altimarinota bacterium
TTTCTGGGCTTCTTGGCTACATTTAATGATTGTTTTAATACATCCATTCTCCGATGGAAACGGACGTATTGCTCGTTTATGTGAAAAATGGTTCTTGGTTCGGAAATTGGGTACACAAATGGTATTTCTCTCCAGCGAGGAATATTATTTCAAAGAACGTCCAAATTACTATTCAGCGCTTCGCTTGGGTGCCAATTATTGGGAGGCGGATTTCTCCTTATCTATGCCTTTTCTGAAACTCTTGCCACAAGTGCTCCTCAATCGATGAGCTCATGCACCTGCCAAGCCAGCCACTTTTGCGTTTCCGCAAACACATTGAACTGTGTATGATTTGCCTTGATGGCGGTGAAATTCAGTAATTTAAACCCCGAGCTATGAACACTCAAAAGATAAAATTCACCGGCTGTTGTGAGCCGTTTGACCCTAAGCCATGGCAGGGAAAAGAAATCGTGTGGAAGGGTAAAATTTTTGTGAAGGACCATGTTACGAGTTTTTTCCATATCCCGCTAAACATGGGGAGGAAAATCGTTAAAAACATAGAATTAATTGAGAAAGCGGGGGCCAAATCTCCCTACCAGTTGATGCTTACTGATGAAAAATCCCTCTGGGGTGCGGATATTTACATTGATGTTTTAAAAAAAGTTCCGCATGCGCAGATGGCGACACTTTCGGGAAAGTTTCTTACCAAAGTATTTGAAGGGCCCTATCAAAATGCCGGCAAGTGGGCGCAAGAAATGAAGAAATATGTCGAGAAAAAAGGTAAAAGAATGAAGAAACTCTATTTTTCTTACACCACATGTCCAAAATGCGCCAAGGCGTATGGGAAAAACTATGTGGTACTCTTCGCACAGATAAATTAGTTGGTCAAATCTCAAAAACTTGACTTGTTCGGTGTTTTGTTTTAAATTTAGCGCAAATGTTTAGAAATCGACGTCAGAATTCAAGACCATCGTTCAGTAGGAGACCCCGACCTTCTCGTGCGAGCAAAGGATCCTCCTTGGACCCGGCTCTTTTAATACGCAAGGCGGTGGAACCTGCGCCGGAGGAAGCTTTCGTGCCTTCTTTTGAGTTTAAAGACATCCCCGTGGACCCTCAATTGAGAGGAAATATTCTGAAAAAAGGCTATACGGTACCCACCCCTATCCAAGATGGGAGTATTCTTCCGATTTCGGAAGGACGGGATGTTTTGGGAATTGCGAACACAGGAACCGGGAAAACGGCGGCATTTTTGATTCCGCTGCTGCACATGGCGATTCAGCCCGGACCTAAGGAGCGTGTGCTTATTTTGGTTCCGACTCATGAAATCGCCACACAGATTTTTCAAGAATTTTTAGGATTCAGTCGTGGGCTCCGCTTGCATGCGGCGGTGTGCGTGGGGGGACTTCCCATTTACCGCCAAATTCGCGACCTTAAAATGGATCCGAGCTTTGTGATCGGCACGCCGGGACGCCTCAAAGACTTGATTGAACGTAAAGCGGTGAATCTTTCACGCTTTACTCGCGTGGTGCTGGACGAAGCGGATCGAATGGTGGACATGGGATTCATCAATGACGTGCGTCACATTTTGTCTCATGTCCCCGAGAAGCGTCAGTCACTGTTTTTTTCCGCTACTTTGCCTAAGGAGGTGAAGGATTTGATTCATTCTTTTTTGCACGACCCCGTGACAATTTCCGTGAAAAAGCAAGAAACAGTTATGAACGTGGAACAAGATGTGGTGTGGGTGAGTCGGACGGACAATAAAATCGGTATGCTTGTGGATTTGCTTCGGAAAGCCCATTTCGACAAGGTGCTCATTTTCGCACGAACCAAGCGCAGCGTGGACAAACTCACCCGCTTCCTGGCGGATGTAGGATTTTTGGTGGCGTGTATTCACGGGGACAAGCAGCAGTCACAACGTCAACGTGCGTTGGATGCGTTTAAAGCACATCGAGTTAAGATTCTGGTAGCTACCGATGTGGCGGCTCGTGGGCTCGACATCCCAAACGTGAGTCATGTCATCAACTACGACGCGCCCGAGACTTATGAAGATTATGTTCACCGCATTGGACGAACCGGCCGTGCCGGAAAAGGAGGTACTGCACTTACATTTGTGGAACGAAGATATTAGCCGGCTTTACAAGAAGTAACTTTAAAGGTACAATAAAGTTACTTTAAAGATACCCATGTTAACCCAGGAAAATACTTTCACCATCTCTGATCTGCGTAAGAATACGCTGAAGGTTTTGGCAAAAATGTACAAAAGTGATGAGCCCATCACTATTTTTTCCAATTCCAAACCTGTGGCTGTACTTATGAGCATTGTGATGTATACCGAACTCCAACAAGATGCGGATTCAACTTTCGACTCTGAGAAATACTCCAATGCCTGGGACTTTTTGATCAATCCACCCAAGGAAATCCTTATAACAAAGAAAGGTTTGAATGCTGTAGATATTATCCGTAAAGATAGAGATTAATGGAAAAAATTGTTGTTGATGCGTCGGTTTTTCTCTCTAGTGCGCTTGAGGGTGAAGTACATTCAAAGATTTCACGTAAGTTTTTTGAAACTATTAAAAATAGTGGAGGGAAAATTACCATTCCAGTGTTAACGCTTTTTGAGGTTTTACATAATTTTTATAGGACAAATGAAGACTCGAAAGCCACTCAACGACTACATGAATATTTCATAAATTTGAATCTTTCTGGAGATCTTAAAATTTTAAACTTAGAGGCATCTTTCCTTGCTTATTTTTTTACTTATCATCAGCACTTCAATCTAAAAACTTCAGACGCTATAGTTGTGCTTACTGCGCATCGAGAAAAATGTCCTCTCATTTCTTGGGACAAACAAATGCTTAAGCAAGCTTCGAAAGGTGTGGCTATCTATACTCCGGAGGAATATTTAGAACTTTTAGCGTGAGAGTTCGTCTAATAAAGATCTTCCTTCCGGCCATTCGCCCATGTCGGCGGTGGCGTTAATGTGTCCGCGCGGGCCAATATTTACGAGGCGAGCGCCCCAGGCTTTGGCCATGCTTTCGGCCTCTTCAATGGTCGCCCATGGATCGGTGGTGCTGGCCGCGACTATGGTTTTAAAGGGCAAGGGCTCAAGTGGAAGTGGGCCAAAGCCGGTGACCTCGGGTTGGAATCTCTGAAAGGGTGCGACTAAAAGTGCTCCTTTTACCTTATGGGTTTCTTCGGGATGTTCTTTTGCCCAGTGTGCAATGACGGGACCGGAAAGGCTGTGGCTAACCAAAACCACTTCGTCGTATTTACGCACGTATTCGTCCAATGTGGCGACCCAGTCGTCTTTTACGGGATGCATCCAATCGCGCTGTTCCACTTTAATCGCGCATATGGATGTGGCTTGCGCCACGTTCTTGCTTAGCATTCGCTTCGCTGCTGCTTGGGAATATTTCTTGAGCCAGAGGCTCTGCCAATGCTCGGGGCCGCTGTCTTGCCAACCGGGAATGATGAGGATGGTCGTCATGCTGCTTTTTTATACACGAAAAAATCATGTAAGAGAATTCACGAATCGTGCTTATACTGATGTCAGCTTTTTTAATACGAGTCCCTCGGTCTCTAATGACCCAACAGGAAAAAGAACAAATTGAAGCCGCCCAAAAAAACAAACTTGAGTTTGTGCACCTTTATGACGCCCACTTTGAGGCAATACATCGATTTCTACTGAGCCGCGTGGCAGACCGACAATTAGCAGAAGATTTAACCTCAGATACGTTTATGATCGCACTGGAAAACATTGAAAAATATCGCTACGAAGGAAAGCCTTTCCGAGCATGGTTGTATCGCATCGCTATAAATGAAATCAACGGACATTATCGTAAGCACAAGCGTGAACGTGAGGCTATGATCCGAGAATGGCATGAGGTGGGTGAAAAATTTGATGGTGCTGATATAGAGGTAAAAGAAAAAGAATCGAAACAAGAAGTGGTGATGCATTTGAAACAACTCAACGATGCCTTCCATTTATTGAAGCCGGATGAACAAGATGTGCTTTCGCTGCGCTACTTCCAAGACCTTTCTTATAACGAAATGGCCGATGCGCTGAATACGAACGTGAACAACGTGGGAGTAAAACTTAACCGCGCCTTGAAGCGCCTCACTCAACTTTGTCCCCAACTTTCATTATGATCGAAAAATATTTATCCAAACTGGGAAACATGTACCAAAAACGAAAACGACCATCGTTCAAGAATGATTTGCGTGCGCAACTTTTAAATAAGGCGCTCGAGCTTAATGAAGCGCCGGTAAAGCGCGGCTTTGGTTGGGCGAATTGGCAGGGTTTCTTTGTGAGACGTATGGCTCCGGCCGTAGCTACTGTGATGGTTGTGGCGTTGGCTTTCCAATTTTTACTACCCACGGGCGGCATGTTGCCTCAATTGGTGAACGTAGCGGAGGCGAAGGATTACTACACCTTAACCCCGGAGACGGAAGATGATACCGGCGTGGCCAGTGAAAGTAATTTTGTGCTTAGCAGTAAGGGAGAACTGGACGTAGATGAAGTGGAAGCAGTGCTTAGCGTGCAACCACAGGCTGAACTTTTGCTTGAACAAATCTCCGATACCGAGGTGCTGGTGAATCCGGTAGAAAGTTTGGACCCGGGCGAGGTTTACTCCTTCACGTTAGAGGCGCAGAACATGGATGAGAGTCCCTACCCCAAGGAATACAACTGGGCATACGAAGTGTCTGACGGTTTCCGCGTCACCGGAACACTGCCGGGGCAACGAGAAGCGGGCGTGCCTATCAACACAGGCATCGAGATAACCTTTACTCATATTGGCGTAAGTGCCAGCGACTTTGAAAATGCCTTCAGTATTTCACCCGCGGTGTCCGGACAGTTTGAAGTGAACGGAAAAATCGGAGTTTTTGCGCCGAGTGGTGGACTTAAAGAAGCTACCGTTTACACAGTGGCTATTAGTGGAAGCTTGGGCTTGGAAGGTCTGGATAAAACTTTGGGCAAGGACTATGTGTTTGAATTTGAGACAAATAGCGAAACGCGCACGGCCACTCAACTTAGCTTTCCCAGGTCTGTTTATGAATTCAGCCCCAGCGAAACGCCCCAGATGCAATTCTACTATTGGGATGATAATGAAGTGGAAACGACTGTTGGAGTTTCTGTTTATGTGTTCGGCAATGGCGAGGACTTTGTTTCAGCCATGCAGACTAAAAATGAAGAGGTCCCCGCTTGGACTTATTGCCAACGAAGCCTCTACCGCGTTCCTACTGACGGACTGAACAAAATAGTGGACATTCCGGAATATACTTTTGTGAATGACAGCGGTAACTGGATTATTTTGCCGGATGCTCTGCCGGAGGGTTCTTACCTTTTGGAACTGACTAAGAATGATGCTGTGGTACAAGTCTTTGTGCAAATCAGCACACATGCGGTGTACCTCAATCTAAATGAAGCAAATACGGTGGTTTGGGTGAACGATACTACAAGTGGAAAAACCGTAGAGGGCGCGACAGTAGAAATTTTGGATTCCGGTCTGAGTGAAGAAACAAATAAAGACGGAGTGGTTAAGTTCGAAAATCTCTATGACGCCTTGCAGCTTGAAGAAAATCAAAACCAGATGATCTTTTTCTCCGTGACGGCCGAGGGGAAGACTACTTACTATCAGGCCTCCTTCTATCTGGGTGCGGACACTCCAAACCAGAATACTTGGCAATTTATGAATACGGACCGCGTCACTTACTTGCCTACCGATACCGTACATTATTGGGGCTTTGTGCAAGGCCGTGAAGAGGCGGTTGAGGAAGAAGCCACCGTTTACGTTTTGCAAGGTTACTATTGGGGCTACGGTGATATTGAAGAATTGCTTCAAAAAAGTCCTATAATTTCGGAGGAAAAAATTTCTATTAAAGACGGGGAGGCTTTTGAAGGAAAGGTGGATATTAATAAACTCACCGAAGGTTCTTACCAAATTCTACTGGTTCAAAATGGGCGCGTGCTGAGCGATGCTGATTTCTACGTATCGGGTTATGTGAAACCCGCTTACGATATCCAAATGGAGGCGGACAAGACCGCGCTATTTAAAGGCGACATTGCGCATATCACCATTACGGCAGAATTTTTTGACGGCACCCCCGTGGTGGATACGCTGCTACAAATCAATCCACCGGATGGAGAAATTCAGTACGTCAAAACGGATGACAATGGAGAAATTGCACTCGACTGGGTCGCAACAAACGACAGTTGTTTGGAAGAAGATTGCCGTTTATTCAATAACAGATATTTCTCCGTGACTCCATCCCAAGAAGAGTTGGGAGAAATTTATGAATCGCTGGGGCTTAAAGTATTCAATTCAAAAAGCGCGGTAGATGAGGCGAATCAAACTTTCACCAATACCGCCTTTGATTTTCAAACTTTTAAAGTGGATCTGGCTCAAGCTCAACTCGATGCCGTGTATGACGAGACGGACTCCACCAGTCGCGTAGAAATGACTGTGACACAAGTGGATTACGTCCGCACGGAAGTGGGCGAATATTATGATGAAAACGATAAAGTGGTACGTAAAGAATATGAATATAACCGAGAAGAAAAGGATTTGGGTACCAGCAATTTAAGTCCGGACGGCAATGGAAAATATCACTACGATGCCAATTTGAGTGACGAGCACGACTATGAAGTAGCTCTAAAAGTTTTCGACAGCGATGGCAACTATTACGTTGATAATGCAAATATCAGTAACGGTCATTCTTACATCGGTTATGGCTCAAGCCTCCATCTCGTCGGTGGCACGGCTACATTGGGAGAAAATGTGACTGTGGAAGTGGTCCAGGATAACCCGGAGATTTCTTACGAAGGAATTTACCTCTTTATGGAAAACCAAAACGGTGTACAGAAGCTTGAACTTCGAGAGGAGCCTTCCTATACCTTTGAATTTGGTGAAGAACATGTGCCCAATGTGTTTCTAAGCACAGTTCTCTTCGATGGCACGCATTATCGCGAAAGTGGTTTCGCTAACGTGGCGTTGAATACTGAAGATCGTCGCATGGATTTGACGGTGACGGCGGACCAAGACACCTATGAACCGGGTGAAGAAGTCACTCTAGACATTAAAGCCAGCGAGGCGGGTCAAGTGAATTTGTACTTGGTGGATGAAGCCTACTATGCGCTGTTCAGCGAAAGTTTTCGCGATCCGCTGGAACTTATTTACAGCGACTTACCTAGCGCGGTGGATTACACGTACGCTTCACACAAGGTACTTACTTTCACGGATGACGGTGGAAAGGGCGGATGTTTTGTGACGGGTACGCAAATTTTAATGGCGGATGGAAGCAGCAAATCCATCGAAGAAATCCAAACTGGAGATTTGGTGCTCACTCGCAGCAGTGCATGGAATCCCCTGCTGGTGCCCGTGAAAGTACTCAACACCATTGAGCACACGGTGGGCGAATATCTACTTGTGAACGGAAATTTGGGTGTGACGGAAGAACATGTGATCTTCTTCAATGGAAAATTTCAACTGGCCGGAGACCTCAAGGTGGGCGACTTCTTATTAAACAGCGAGGGTGAGGAAGTGCCCGTGGAATCCATTGTGCACGTACGTGATTCCGTGAAGGTTTATAATTTTGAAACTGAAGATAAGCACACTTACTTTGCGAATGGTATTTACGTCCACAACGACAAAGACGGGGCTCGTGAAGATTTTAGAGACACTGCGTTTTTCCAAACCGTGCAGACCGATGCGAATGGAAATGCGAGCGTCACTTTTGAGCTGCCGGACAACATCACCAGCTGGCGTATTAGTGCAGCAGCCGTGAGCGGTGGAAAAGAGATTCATGCCGGATATACCAGTGAAAAATTGGTGGTTAGCAAAGATGTATTTATCAATCCTATAATCAATTCCACTTACTTGACGGGCGACGAGACTAAGATTCCCGTGCGGGCTTACGGTGACGCACTGGAGGCCGGAACCAGCGTGGACTTTTCTTTCCAAATTGAGGACGTGGATTCTGTAACAGAAGCTCAAGGCAAAGCCTACGAGACCACTTACTTTGACCTGACCGCCACGGAAGTCGGAGACTATCGAATCATCACAAGGGGCAAGGCGGACGGTGGAAGTGACACGGTGATTTTGCCCATCAAAATTGTAGACTCGCACCTAACTCAAAATGCTGTGAGTGAAACTTTGCTCACCGAAAATTCTAAATTGGAAGGTTCTGCGGAAGAGCGCACTACTGTGGTTTATTTGAACAATGAAACGGGCATTGTTTATGGCACCTTGCTGGAAGCCCTTTACGAAGACGGAGACC
The DNA here is from genome assembly GCA_041645035.1 of Candidatus Altimarinota bacterium. Taxonomy (GTDB): domain Bacteria; phylum Patescibacteriota; class Gracilibacteria; order UBA1369; family 2-02-FULL-48-14; genus 2-02-FULL-48-14. Next base: position 8,257 of record JBAZQU010000007.1, read on the forward strand.
GTGCCGATGAAGTGTTGGCGCGGACCCTTTCCGCTGAGTGGCTGAATGAGTACTTCGATGAAGATGTCAGTGTTCCTGAATTCTCAACCTTTGTGTACCAAAAGACGGCTTATGCCAACGGGGAATATGGTGACGGAGGAATTGCACTTCTTCCCTATGCGGATAGCGACTTGGAACTTTCTGCCAAGCTCGCAGCTTTGGCCCCCGAGCAGTTTAGCACCCAGGCGCTAACACAATATTTTGAAAACATTTTGAACAGCGGGGACCGTACTTTGAGTGAAAAGATTTTGGCACTCTATGGGCTGGCCGGCATCGACCAAGCTTACCTCACTGAACTCAATTATTTCATTCGCAATTTTGAACTGAGCCAGGAAGACAAGCTTTATGCGGCTCTTGCCTACGGCGAATATGGACAAGATTTACAAGCTACCGTGCTCTTCCTTGAAATTAAAGACGCGGAGGAGGACGCGGCGGGGGGAGGCGTGCTCCTTGCAACACTGGCACAAAACATTGGAAGCGACCTTGCGGACACCTTGTGGGAGAAAGCTTTAGAAACGGAGGGCGAGGAGAGCATCCTGCTTGAAAAAATGCTCTTCACCAAAGCGCGTTTGGAAATGGGCGCGCAAAAGAAAGTTTCCTTTGAAATTAATGGCGAAAGTTTTGATCTCAGTGGAAATGAGTACGCGCGACGCAGTTACCTGCCTGAAGAGCTTGCCGGCTTACAGTTCAGTAATCTTTCCGGTGATGTACGCGCGGTGAGTTCCTATGAAACGCCTATTAATTTAGATGAATTGGGTACGGATGATTCCGTTGCCCTTACCCGAAGTTATTTTGTGAATGGACAAGAGGTGCAAACGGTGAAAGTCGGAGACATTGTGGAAGTGCATTTAAAAGCTACGGCGGTTGGAAACTTTGAAGATTTTGGCTTTAAAGTAACGGACTATTTACCGAGTGGAATGCAAACGGCTACCTTCGCGGACAATGTCACAAGTTACAACACGGACGACGACTACTACCATCCTTATGACCAAGACGGACAAGCGGTTTCTTTCTATGTTTCCTGCCACGAAGGTAGCTGCAAATATGGCAAGGAATTCTACTATCTTGCCCGTGTAATCAACCCGGGAAGTTTTGTCCTCGAGCCTGCGGTGATACAAAATTATCAAGACCCCGAAGTGATTAATATTTCCGGAGCTCGCACAACTATGACCATAGAATAATTGGTGCTAAAGTAAGGCTGCTTTACTTGAAAGGATGAAAAAATTCTTAATTGCAGTGTTGGGTGCGGGGCTCTTGAGTGGTTGCGGTGCTTCTACTCAAAGTGATTTTTCGCTGGAGCTTTATTTGGAGGCGGGCGAAAATACCGAAACTCTGGAGATCGACGACACGGAAGTGGACTACACGTGGACCTATGGTGAAGGAGGAAAAGAAAGTTTTGCACTGACTGAAGAAGAAGTTCAATCCTTGAAATGGTTCATAAAAGACCAAATACTTGACCAGAATCTTATCGAGCGGCAGACGACGAATGAGACCGGGAATCCTGTAGAAATGACTTTAAACGTGGAGATCGATGGCATCACCAATGAGATTATTATTTCCGGAATGAGCGCCACCGATAGTGAGGGCCAAGGGGGAAGCAATTTGGAAAACTTCAGCCGCATTGAAGCGGCACAAGACTTGATCGCCGTGGTGAAGGATTTGGGCGGACTTTATGAAAAAGATTAAATTACGCTCTTCCCCGTCATTTCTTTGGGGATTTTTTGGCCGAGCAAAGTGAGCACCGTGGGAGCGAGGTCTTTGAGCCCGGCAGTGGCTTTTGTGTGAGAGGATTTTTTAAGTTTCCGTGGTGGTTTGGAAATGAGGATCAAAGGGACGGGATTTTTTGTGTGAGAAGGGCAGGGTCCGCCCGTATCTTCGTAAATCATGTACTCGGCATTACCATGGTCCCCTGTGATGAGAGTGGTGTAACCGTTTTTAAGCGCGGCGGGGACAATTTGAGACAGACAATTATCAATGACCTCAACGGCTTTCACGGTAGCCTTATAGTCTCCGGAATGACCCACGAGATCGAGATTGGCAAAATTAAGTGCCACAAAACTATAGGGTTTGGGCAATTCTTTAAGCAGTTTTTGAGTTATGCCGGGTGCGCTCATTTCCGGTTTTTCCGCATAAGAAGGGCATTTGGGCGAATCCACCAAGATGCGCGTTTCCGTTTTGAAAGGTTCTTTCATTTGGCTGTTGAAAAAGAACGTCACATGCGCATATTTTTCCGTTTCGCCTATGCGGAGTTGTTTGAGTTTTTTTTGGTCCAGCATGGAGCCAAGATTGTTCTTGATTTTTGCCGGCGGAAAAACTACGGGCGCTTTGGTGGTGTAAGGACCGAAAGCGGTGAAATGAGGCTTGAGTTTTTTTATAAAACGCTCCGTGAGTTGAGCGGCGCGATCGGTGCGAAAGTTGAAGAAAACCACGGCATCGTTTTTATGAATGAGGCCTTCGGGCTTCAGCAGTACGGGCTTTAAATAATAATCGCTTTCAAGACCTGATTTATAGGCGGCTTCAACGGCCTTTACGGGGTCTTTTTTTGTAAACTCTCCCTTCGGTCGAGTGGTATAAAGGTTGTAGGCCACGTCGGTCCGGTCCCAATTGTGGTCACGATCCATGGCGTAGTAACGGCCAATTAAAGTAGCCAGTTCCCCGCCGGTTTTTCGCATGTGTTTTTGAAGCATGCGAATGAATTTTACGGCACTTTGCGGGGGCACGTCGCGGCCATCTGTGATGGCGTGCACATAAACTTTTTTGAGTCCTTGTTTTTTGGCGAAGGCGAGCAGCGCAAGCGCATGGTTGATGTCCGAGTGCACGCCCTGATCCGAAATCATTCCCAAAATATGAAAAGCGGTTTTATGCTCTTTGGCGTATGCGGCCGCTGCGAGCAGCGGCCTTTTTTTAAAGAAGGATCCGTCCTCAATAGATCTGTCTATTTCAAGCAAGGGCTGAAGTACAATGCGTCCGGCGCCCATGGTGAGATGCCCCACTTCACTGCCACCTTGCGTCCCCTTAGGAATGCCCACCGCCTCTCCCGAAGCATTGAGCAATGTCCACGGATATTTTTTGTAGAGCTCGTCAAAAAACGGTGTTTTAGCATGCGTGATTGCATTTCCTTTATAATCTTTCCCGTGGCCGAAACCATCGAGGATACAGAGAAGAACTTTGTTCATTGCTCTCATGTCCTAAAGTTTAAGCAGGTAGTCTAGGGCTGCATCCAGCTGCACGTCATTTTCGGTATCAATGTCGGAAGCCTCCATGCTCACCGTAATGTCCGGGGCAATGCCGGTGTCGTCAATACTACGATCATTAGGGGTGTACCATTTGGCAATGGTAAGACGCAGACTGGAGCCGTCGCTAAGATCGGTGAGCTCCTGTACACTTCCTTTCCCAAAGCTCTGTTCCCCCATAAGTGTTGCGCGAGCGTAGTCCTGCAAAGCTCCCGCCAAAATTTCGGAGGCGGAGGCGGAGCCTTCATCAATCAGCACTACCATAGGCAAGTCCTTGAGCTGTCCGCTTCCAGTAGTTTGAATAATTTGATCTTCCATATTGCGGCGTTTCACAATCACACCAGTCCGTTCATCGTCAAAAAACTCGCTCATGATTTCGATGGAAACGTCCAAATAACCTCCTCCGTTGAGGCGCATATCCAGCACCATTCCATCAGCATTCGCCAACAATACTTCGCGTACGGCTTCTTCAAATTCCGTAAGCGTGTCGTCTCCAAATTGGTAAATGGAAAGGTGGGCCAGATTCATGTCTCCGCGCTCCACAAACGTAAGTTCAACACTGGGTACATCAATTTCCTGGCGGATGATGGTAAATTCAATCGGATCTTCGCTATTTTCACGCAAAATTTTGAGCTTCGCTTCGGTACCCGGCTCACCGCGAATAAGCATAATAGCTTCCCACAAAGTGATTTCGCCGGTGGAAACCCAGTCATTCAATTCGGTGTCAAAAACCATGTAAATATAGTCGCCTGGCAAAAGGCCGGCTTCTTCGGCAGGAGAGTCTTTTAAAGGGGAAACGATAACAAGTTTGCCATCTTTAACCGTGAGCTCGGCTCCAATCCCTTGAAGTTCCCCATCCAGACTGCTTTGAAACTGGTCGGTTTCTTCCGGAGTCATGAAAACGGAGTACGGGTCGCCGAGCGCGTCCACCATGCCGGAAACGGCGCCATAGATCTGTTGTTGGTCATCCACGTGCTCAATATCTACATAATTGGCCTCTACCATGTCCCAAACATTCCAAAAAAGATCCATGCTTAGTTCCCCGCTTTTTTCAGCGTTATCAACTTCGTCGGCCTCAGAGGGATTCCCAAAATTGACATTTGCTTGCCATCCAATGAGCCCTCCGATAAAGACGAAGAGTAGTGCTTTAGCATAAGTTCCTGATGTGTTTTGCATAAGATTTAATTAGGGCCACGTTATTGTAACGAATTGCAGGCGGAAGGCCTAGAGATGTTTCGAAAACAATTCAGGATTAATTCAGAAAAAATTCAGGTTTTTGTAAGAACCGGGGTCTACGCTAAGAGGGCTAAGTTGTCCTTTGACATTTTGGCCTTTCAATTTTATTCGATTTTTTAAGTGTCAGGAAAGCAGCAAGAACCAACAAAAGGAGGTGTTCTATGCTGAGCAACAAGAAGTGGACCGCGTTCATGGCGATTGTGCTCATGGCGATCCTGGGTATTTGGGGCTGCACGCGGGCGGACGGCACTGGAAGCGCTGATTCCTTCCTGAAGCTGCCCTTCCAATCGGGCGAGTACTGGCTCCTCACGCAAGGCTACAACCAAGGCTCCCATGTCGACTACGGGTTCGACTACGGCAACGACACGTATGCGCTGGACTTCACCCAGAACGGGTGCAACGCGTACGGCGACCCGGTCACGCCCATGGCGGACGGGATGGTGATGGAAATAGCAACCGAAGGCAATGGCGATCACGGCTACGGCAACACGGTCCTGATGGACCACGGAGACGGCTATGTCAGCCGCTACGGTCACCTGTCCGAGATCTGGGTTTCCGAAGGCGATACGCTGGACGATTCTGATGCATTGGGTGCGGTGGGCAACACCGGCTACTCGATCGGAAGCGCCTGTGGCGACCACCCGGGAACTCACCTGCATGTCGCGTTCTACAAAGACGCTGCGGCTACCAAGCCGGAGCCTCTCTCGGGGAACACGGACCTGTCGGAGTATTGCTGGTACAACCGCGAAGGCGACATGAACTGCGATGGCGGACCGGAGGATTACTCCCCGGTGGAAGAAACCGACGACTACAGCAGCATGGCCGGTGAAGGCGAGGAGGACGAGACGGAGGAGGACGGGTACGAGTACGAAGACGAAGGCGAGGACGAGATCCAAGAGAGTGACGACGATATGATCAAGTTCCTCGACATTTCCCCCGACCACGGTACGGCGGAGGAGACGGAGTTCGTGTGGGCGGCGATTGTGGAGAGTGAGAGCGGAAGCCCTCGCACCATGCTCGTCATCTACAACCCGAACGACGGCACCGACTACGAGTTCGAGATGGAGACCGATACGCCCGAGAGTCCCTACGTGTTCACTTACAAGAAGACTCTGCGCGACGACGACACCGAGTACGTGTACTGGGTGAGGACACAGGGCGGAGACGACGAGGATGTGAGCGACACTCAGAGTATTGAAGTGGAAGACAGCGAGGGCGACGTGCCGAGCCTGAGCTTCGAGACCTACCAGTCCGGCGGCGATGCAGACGAGACCGAGTTCGAGTGGAGTACCTACGTGGAGAGCGACGACGAGCCGACGGTGCTGCTCAACATCGTCAGCGCTGCGGATCGACAGATCTACAGCTTCGAAATGGACGTGGACGAAGAAGACCACGACCGCTGGTTCGCCGAATATGAAAAGACTCTTCGCGATCCAGTGACCTACACGTTCTGGATGACGGCGGAGAACCACAACACAGTGACGGCGGGCAGCGTGCTGAGCATGGAAGTCGAGTAAGGGAGAAGGCCAAAGTTCAAGTTCAAAAGCCTGCGTTCTGCAGCAAGTCTCCGGCTTGTCCCGAGAATCCTGCAGCGTGCTGAGTAGAAGGCCCGGCCTCGCGCCTGGTGAACTACGGCCGGTGCTCGCTTCCAAGTTTTCTTGGCGGCGGGCACCATTTCCCCACTACTCGACCGTAAGGGAGAGTCTAAGAAAACCGTGGCGCAAGCCACAACCTTATCCTCTAATTACCTATGCTATGAAAAAACTTTTTCTTCTTACAGCCGCGCTGCTGGGTTGCACAGTGACTCCGCTCGCTACAAATGATTCTCAGTTTTGTCTGGATACCGAACCTTTTCATGACGGTATTGGGCAATTTTCAATGACCGGTTATGTTTTGAACGAGAAAGGTGAAGCGCCTTTTTCGGGGAAAATGGTGGACATTGTCTACTTGACGGTAACCAATGACGGTACCGATGCCTTTGATTATTTTTATGAACGTGCCGAAACCGGAAAAATCGATAAATTATCCGCCGGACAGCTTTATTTGAAGCTTGGCGTTTTAGAGGATGAAATTCTAAGCAGTTCCGCCATTATTTCTACGCAAGATGAACTGGCGATCCTTAACGCCTTAAATAGCGGAGAAGAAGTCACGTTGAGCCTGCGAACTACCTTGACTCTAGGACAGGGCGCGGTGGTTTCGAGCGTGAATCCTTGTCTCATCGAGTTTCAACTTCCAGAGTAGCCGGTTGTGGAGTCGGGCGTAAATTCAGGCAGGTCTAAACTGCCAATTCTTTCGTGAGTTGTGTCTTGTATGTTAGCCACTAGCGGATTAGTCGCGAAATCTTCCTTGGGCGTGACAATTTGTCGACCTCCTTCAGGGTTTTCATAGGATTTGTCTATCGGAAAGGCTAAATCATCCGCTGCGTCATTAAGTTCACCGCGGGTGGTCTGCACCACTTCTTCGACGAGAGGGTCGACAGAAGACTCTGCCCCATCAGGAAGTTCAACATCTAATCCAGCGGTTCTCATTTGCAATTCCTTAAATTGTGCCTGGAGGGCGGCAGGGATTTCCGATACCTGCTCTGATTGGGGGACGTCCGCTATCATAAAAACTGGTTAATCTGGATATTATACCATTTTTTTGCGAATTATGGAAGCTTGCGTCAATAGAGAATATTGTCCTATTCACCGACGTCGGTGAATTCTGACATATTCTGAACCCCGTCAATAACAACTACCTTCACTCGAGCTTTTCCAGTGGTGCGATACTGATGGAGAGTTTTTTAGTGCCTACGCCGGGATCTTTAAAGGCTACGGTGACAATGCCGCCTTGAATTTTCATAACCACGCCTTCGCCGAAACTACGATGACGTACGAGGTCGCCTTCATAGAGTTCAATGGGATCGAGGTTGCTGCAATCTTCCTCTACGGGGACAGGGCGACCGCCAAAAGAGGAGGTGGTGGCAGTGGGCTCGGTATAACCTTCGATTAATTCTTCAGGAATATCGAGTAAAAATTGGGAGGGTGCGTTTTGTTTGAACTCGCCAAAAAGCATGCGCTGCTGAGCATAGAGAAGGTAGAGGTAGTTCATGGCACGAGTGATGCCCACATATAGAAGACGGCGTTCTTCCTCGAGTTCTTGCGGTTCAAAAAGAGTGCGGGAGTGCGGGAAAATACCTTCTTCAAGACCGGTGATAAAAACCACCGGAAATTCCAAACCTTTGGCACTATGCAGGGTCATAAGAGTGACGGAATTTTGACTTTCGTCCACATCGTCCAGGTCGGTCATAAGGGTGATTTCTTCGAGAAAAGTGGACAGAGCAACGCGCGGTTCGAGACCTTCGTATTTGTCCGCAACGGTGATGAGCTCCTGAATGTTTTGAAGACGGGCTTCCCCCTCAGGCGATTTGTCTTCGAGTAAAAATTCTTTGTAGCCGGATTCAGCGATGACATGTTTGAGTAAGCCGGCAACACTGAATTCTTCGCTGAGTTTTTGAAAGTGACGAATGAGCGTTGTGAAGGCTTCAATTTGTTTTACCTTGCCGGCGAGGTCGGGGATTTCGAGGACATATTCCATGGCGCGAAAAATGGAAAGGTCGCGCTGAACGGCGAAAGCTTGGAGGACTTCAAGTGTTTTAGGACCGATTTTGCGAGCGGGAACATTGATAATGCGCAACACGGAAATACTGTCTTCCGGATTCAAAATCACGCGAAGGTACGCCACGAGATCTTTGATTTCTTTACGAAGATAAAACTTCACGCCGCCCACAATTTTATAAGGAATACCGAAGCGCATAAAAGCTTCTTCGATGGCGCGGGATTGAGCGTTGGTTCGATAAAGTGCGGCGAACTCGGAATAGGCAGGTGTTTCGTGTTGGCGAATATGACTCATGATGGCCTGCGCGACTCGCATAGCTTCGTCGCGCTCATCGCGCGCATTCACGATGCGGATTTTTTCGCCACCGTCGCGCTCGGTCCACAGCTTTTTTTCTTTGCGATGCATGTTGCGGGAAATTACATTGTGGGCCGCATCCAAAATGATAGAGGTTGAGCGATAATTTTGTTCCAATTTGATGACCAGCGCTTCCGGATAGTCTTTTTCAAAATCGAGAATATTTTGCATATTTGCGCCGCGCCAAGAGTAAATGCTTTGATCCGGGTCTCCGATCACACAAATGTTGCGATATTTTTTTGCAAGCAGTTGCACGAGGATGTACTGGGCGTGGTTAGTATCCTGATACTCGTCCACGGAAATGTAGCGGAAACGCTCCTGATACTCATCCAAAACCTGAGGGTAGTTTTGAAAAAGCAGCACGGTTTTCATAATGAGATCGTCGAAATCGAGGCATTGATTTTTGGCGAGGCGAGCTTGGTAGGCTTTGTAGCATAAGCCGACTTTTTCGGTAAAAGTATTGTGCGCGAGATTTTGATAATCCTCCCAACCCATGAGTTGATTTTTTGCCTGAGAAATATGTCCCAAAATGGCTTTGGGGTTCACCTGTTTTTCATCAATGTGGTGGTCGCGCATAACTTCTTTCATAAGCACTATTTGATCGTTGGCATCATAAATAGTGAAACGGTTTTCATAACCCAAGAGATGAATATGACGGCGCAAAATCTGCACACAAAGCGCGTGAAAGGTTCCCACGGTGGGCATACTTTCCGGCGTGTCAGTCTCCGCGGAGGAAAGTAAATCCGCGATGCGATGTTTCATTTCTCCGGCAGCTTTATTCGTAAAAGTCACTGCCAAAATATTCCACGGTCGAACGCCTTTTTCTCGGATAAGATAAGCAATGCGATGAGTAAGGGCACGGGTTTTCCCGGATCCGGCACCGGCAATAATGAGCACGGGGCCTTCGGTGGCACGCACGGCATCCTGCTGCGCCGGGTTGAGACTGTCTAAAATGCTGTTTTGCATGGGCAGGCGGACTCAAAGGGTCTGCGAGCCGAGGCGAGTGCCTACGGCCTAAGAAATAAGGTGACGGAAGTCACACCAATATATATGATAAAGGCACTTCACGCCAAGCCATGCGTCGTTCACTCCTTTGGGTTAGTTTGAGTATTTTAGTCACAGTCGCCATTGTGGCCACTGCGAATCTGTTTTCGCCCAGCCCGATAGTGAAAAACTTCGGTACAAACCTGGTTCAATTCGATCTACTCCCCCTTTACAACGAAGATGCGGATAGCGCCGCGGAAGTGGGGCTTACCATCATCGTACCTAAGCAAAGCGAAACGCTTTCCTACAGTTCGCAAGCGGAAGTTTTCCGTTTCACGTTAAAATCTGCCGGACCTTACACCCTCCGCTATCTGACCCTCATGGCTTATCCGGAAGGGCTGAAGCCTATCACGAGCTGGACGATTTACCCGCTTATCGAAGATGAAATTGATTTCGAAAATCCGGTGGCCGTGAGTGAGAAAATCAATGAAAACTTGGTGCGTTTCCGCTTTTCCTCGTCTGTCTCCAGTGCGTACCTTGTGCCACCGGGGGAGAATTCTTTTGTAGTGGTGGCGAGTGTGCTTAGAGACGGAAACTCGGATCTGGACCCACAACTCACCATGGTTTTCCCGGAACAACTGGAAAAAGACTGGAACTGGGCCTGGCTCCCCGGACGTCATAGCGAGGCGTGGTTACAACTGGGCGAGAGCTTGGGTATTGAAGAAGTTGCCGGCTTACCCGGGGAAGCGCTCCGCAAACGTTAGCAGGGAGGATGGACTTTGCCATGAGAGTTTGCTATAATGAGAGGATTTAAAAACAAAAATAACCAAATCACGTATGGCACACGTTTATAAAGTTCTACCACTCAGCGCATTGATAGGCGCACTGGCATGTGTGCTCTCGCTTGCAGGGGGAGTACTTACGTCTGCCGAAATTATCGATACCTCTACCCTTCCTTCTACTGTGGAAGGGCTCGCGGTGATACCCGGCGACGGTGAAGTAACCCTCACATGGGATGCTGCCACCGATGACACCGGCGTAGAAGGTTATTACGTTTACGTGGGACTTCTGTCCGTTGTGGATGAAGGAGGTTCTTATACCTTTCCTTCAAGCGATGCCGGCAATGCCACCACTTATACGGTAGAGAACCTTAGTAATGGCGTAACTTATTACTTTGCCGTTACCGCTTATGACGCTGATGGCAACGAATCTGAATTCTATTCAAACGAGGTGGAGGCAACTCCTGAGTCTTCTGAAATTGCCGACTACACCGCGCCAACTGTAAAAAGTGCTATTGCTGTAAGCAGCTCTCTTGTGGAGGTGCAATTTTCCGAAGTCGTAGAACTGCCCAGTGACCCCACTTCAGCCTTTGCGCTGACTGCTACGGATGGAACCGCGCTTCAAGTAATTGACGCCTACCTTTCCGATGATCCTACCACGGTCTTCATTGTGACCGGTGTACAGGATCCGGACAGTGAATATGAACTTACCGCCGGAATTGGAATTTCAGACACATCCGGAAATCCTATTGAAAGTGGAACTTCTGACACAGCTTTCTTCACGGGAAGCGGCGTTGCGGAAGAGGAAATTCCTACTCTCGAAAACACCGACAACACCAATGACACTTTCGTGGTGGAGGACGTGGACGCTACTGAGGTGAATGAGCTTGAGCTCACTTTCAGCCAAGAAGTGGTTTCCGCCGATGTTGATTCCTTCAAGATTCAACTTGCCGACGATGCGTCTGAAGAAATTGAAGTGCTCGCTGTAAGCATTGATGAAGACGATGCTACCAAAGTAACCCTGGTAACCGAAGAAATGGATGCCGGTTATGACTATGTGCTCACTATGGATGAACTGGTTTTCAATAAAGATGGCAATGCGATGACCGAAGAAAATATGAGCGTGGATTTCACCTCTAAGACTTTGGATCTTGCGGATCTCATCGCTCCGGAAGACATCACCAACTTGCTTTCTGAGGTGAGTGGAGAAACATCTGTTTTACTCACTTGGACGGCTAGCATGGACACCGCCGGCGACCTTGCCGAGTACTGGCTCCGCCAAAGTATGGACGGAGGGGTAACTTTTGGCGACGCCCTGGAGATTGCTTCTAGCGCCGTTGACTATGAAGTGGATGACTTAACCGCCGATGAAACTTATACCTTTAAAGTCACGGCCGTGGATGGAAGCGGCAATGAGTCTGAAGGGGTACTCACCACGGTGACCCTGCCTGAGTCCGGACCCGAATTGCTTGTCCTGGGGGCTTTGTCTCTCCTTGGTGCCGGCGCTTGGAACCGTAAAAAGAAAAACAAACTTTAATTACTTTTAACTATTCAAGAAAGAGGGGAACCCAGAGTGGTGTCTCCTCTTTTTAAAACTCGCTTGGCTCGAATCGCTTGCAGCCTAAGCTATCAAAATCTTTGTCATAAGAGACAATCGACCATTCTCCATTTTGAATCTCTGGCGCGGAAGCAATGAGTGCGTCCGTGTACTTCACGGAGTGGTTGGCATAAAGATCGATCCCAAGCCCCATATTTTGGTGGTCAAGTACTTTGAGATTATGCACGCCCTGTAGGGCCTGTAAGGCTGTCACCACTTCTTCCTTACTCAAGTGATAGTAGCTTCGTAGCGTCCATGCAAACTCTGAAAGCACTAAAGTTGAGGTGAAGGCTTCATACTTACCGGAGCTGACTTTATCCAAAAATTTCAGACTTTCCACGGCTTGCTTGGGAAGGTCGTGGATAAAGGCTCTTAAAAAGATATTTGTGTCGATGAAAAATTTAGATTCTTTCATAATGGCTTTCCATAAATTCGCGAGCTTTTAAAACGTTTTTCTTGTTTTTAATTTTCACCTTACCCGCTAAATCAAAAAAGTTTGGCAAAGGCTTTACTCGAATTTCCCCCACTTTTTCATCTAAAAATATGCTTAGCTTTATGTTTTTTTTCAGTTTCATTTTTTTGCGAATGATATTTGGGATGGTTATTTGACCCTTCATTGTCAGGCTAGTAGTGTAATCCATTTTTTAAAAGTAATACTTTTTAGACTTTTCTTACTTTATTATAAAGTAATACTTCACATTAAGCAAGTGCGCTCAAACAATTCAGGAATTTGTCAGAAGTTTTTTGCTAGCATGAAGGAATGAAAAAGAATATTTGGCTTTTGGGCGTTGGGCTGGCGGTACTTTTTGGCCTTGGAAATATTTGCTTAAAAATACCGGCGCCGCTGGAGTTGCACGTGCTCGACGTGGGTCAAGGCGACGCCATTTTACTGAGAACGGGGGAGGGGCAAAATATTTTGATTGATGGCGGACCGGGCCAGGCGGTTTTGGAAGAGCTCGGGGAAGTGTTGTCGCCGCTGGATAGGCGGCTGGACCTGGTGATTTTGACGCATCCGCATGAAGATCATGTGGCCGGCCTGGTTCCAATTTTGCAACGTTTTGAAGTGGATGCGGTTTTGTTGAGCGCGCCGGAGTACAACAATGCGGCTTATGAAGCGCTGATAGAGGAAATCGGCCAACGGAAAATTCCTTATTCTTTTGCGGATGACGACAATGATTTTGTATTCGGGGATTTGAAACTGGATGTTTTGTTTCCTTTTGAACCTTTTACGGGAGATACTGTGGAAAACGTGAACAATGTGTCGCCGGTAATTAAAGTCACGTGGAAGGACACGGAGATTTTGCTGACAGGGGATGCGGAACGAGAGGTGGAGGAGCAACTTTTGGCGGCAGGTGTGGATGTAAGCGCCGATATTTTAAAGGCCGGACATCATGGCAGTCGCACCGCCAGCACTTTGGAATTTTTGGAGGCGGTGGGCCCTGAGACCCTGATTATTTCTTGCGGCCTGGGAAATGATTTTGGACATCCTCACGCGGAAATTTTGCAAAAAGCCGAGGATTTGGCGGCGCAGGTTTTGCGAACCGATTTGGATGGACGTGTGACGATGAAGTTTGATTACTTTTAGTTCGAAGTTTAAAGTCTGCGCGCGCAGACTTTTTGCTCCAAATAATGGCTTACCCAAGCCATTCTCATTCAGGATCATCGCTACAAGACGGCCGCCCTGAAGAACTCGCTGTAAGATGCCATGGCATCTCATAACCCGGAATGGCCTTTAAGTTAACCCTTAACACACTGCGAGTACGACACCAAAAATCGCGGCATTGTGGAGTACCACGCACCGTAACATCCCAGTTACGATAACTATCGTAAGAAAAACGACAGAAAGCTAGCTTGGGTTTTTTTCCGCTTTCTACCCAAACCCTACCTGGCCCATCGCCCGACCAGTGCACATCCCATCCCTTACTATACTCAGGACGTTCCCTATCATGTCGACGATCACACTCACGGCCATGTTCCGATGTATTCCCAAAATCGGACCCTGAATCATCCCCTGAAACCAAGCCCCTTGCGAAAAGAATAGAGGAAGCTGGAATTACTCCCCTCCTCTTGGGTAAAACTATATTTCCATTAGAATTTTTACGAAAACCATCACCGTCCAAGACTTGGACATTTCCTTCCGCATCAAGATATGTCACACGCGTTGCCGCTGTCCTTGATTGGTCATAGTTGAATTTACCCCTTGGCTCAACTATTCTCGCCTTAGGGCAACAATCCCCCATTACAAGCTGCCCTTCCGTATTCAATTCCCAAAATCCTCCTTCATCCAACTTGGCCAATTCAGCCAAAAACACCTCTGGATGTGGTATTGCTGCAAGCACCTTCTCAGGTGTGAGTACTTTTTTCGGATCTGTATCAAAAGGTTTTCTTCGAGACTTAGGTTCTCTCAGAAAAGTTTCTATTTCACTCCCTAGTCTGTCAAATTCATTGCTCATTTTTACTGTAGATCAGAAAATAAGGACGCATGGTAAGCCTTTTTTTACAAAAATACAACAGGCGGTCATCTACGTTCGATCTTCGCGCCAAGACTGCGGAGTTTTTCGTCGAGGCGTTCGTAGCCGCGGTCGATGTAGTTGATGTCGCTGATCAGGGTGGTTCCTTCCGCGATGAGTGCGGCGAGGACCATGGCGGCGCCGGCACGGATGTCGCAACTCGCAATGGGAGCGGCTTTGAGCGGAGTGGGGCCTGTGATAGTGGCTTGATGAGGATTGAGGAGCTCGGTGTTCGCGTCCATATTTTCCAATTCCGGAAGGTAGTTGAGGCGGCCTTCAAACAAAGTTTCGTGAATACGACTCGTCCCTTCGCACTGAGTAAGAAGAACGGCGAAGGGGGCTTGGAGATCCGTCGCGAATCCCGGGTAAACAGATGTTTGAAGTTTTTCTATTGCGTGAAGAGGGCCGTGGGGAAGTATATGGGCTTCATTTTCGCTCAATTCAAAACGGGCGCCTACTTCTTCGAGTTTTTGCCAAAAGCTGTCGAGTTGTTGGATGGGGCAGTTTTTTATGCGTACATCACCGTTTGTGAGTACCGCGGCCAGAGTGAGCGTGCCGGCTTCAAGATAATCCGGCGTCACCGTGTAATCGGCGCCCTTGAGCGGTTTGCCACCTTCAACAATTAGAGTATCGGTGCCGAGGCCTTTGATGTCGGCACCCATGGCGACCAAAAAACGGCAAAGGTCTTGCACGTGAGGTTCCATGGCGGCCCAACGAATTTCGGTGGTGCCGGGAATGAGTGCGGCGGCCATCACGGCATTCTCGGTGGCGGTTACACTGGCTTCGGCCATAATAATTTTTGCGGCCTTGAGCTGCGTGGCCTTCAAGTGAATGGCCTCACTGCTTTCCACCACGCCGGCACCCAGTTTGGTGAGCGCATGAAGATGCGCGTGAACGGATCGCTTGCCGAGCACGCAACCTCCGGGATACGCCAACTCAACTTCGTGGAATCGGGCGAGCAAAGGTCCGAGTAACAAAATGGACGCACGCATATGTTTCACAAGGTCCGGATCAATTTGAGAAGACTTCACTTGGGAGGGGTTCACCGTAACCGTGCCGTCGGAAAAACTCACCTCCGCGCCGAGGCCGGAAAGAATTCTTATAAAGGCGTGCACATCCGAAATGTCCGGCACGTTGTGTAAGACGCTGGTTGAGTCTGTTAGCAGCGTGGCAGCCAAAATGGGAAGAACGGCATTTTTAGAACCGCTGATGCTGACTTCACCTTTGAGCGCCACTCCTCCTTGGACAACAAATTTCGGCATTTCGCTAGACTGAATTAAAAGTGGAGCCACTCTAGCAAAAAACCATCCCCCACGCCAGCACGAACTTCGCATTGATTATAGTTTACTTTAGGAGGACGCTTATTCGTTAAAATCCCGACTGAAATATGCTTCCCTCTGCTGTCCCAGAATTTCAGCATCAACGAGAGATCTTTCTCAACCGGGGGACAGACTATAGGGGAGTCTGCGCGGTTAAAAAGCCGGCTGAGAGTGCTGTTAGGGCGGGGGAGCTCCCCGGAAATCTCGTAACAACGGTGGAGGGGCTTTTTCTTGTTTGCGCCGACCGAGATGAAGTGCATGGAAGAATACTCCGCATCACGCGATGGTTGATGCAGGGAGTCATCAAAGAGTAATTCTCTTTTTGTTGAGATTTAGCCAAGATTCGTTATAATCACTCCGCTTTATCAGCGTGGGTAGGTTCCAGAGTGGCCAAATGGGGCGGACTGTAAATCCGCTGGCTCTGCCTTCGGGGGTTCGAATCCCTATGTACCGATTTCGACAAAGTTACACGACAACGGATTGTTTTGGAGTATTTGAAGAAGAATTTATGGATATAGTTTTGGTACATTTGCTATGATTTACTCACGACTAAGTTCTTTACCACTGTAGACTATGTTTAATCTCGAGTTTTTCTTCACAATTCTAGTTTGCATTCAAGTTCTCCACTCGATTGAAGAGCTTTCCGCAGGATTCCATAAAAAATTCCCACTGTTTAAGATGTCTTTCAAAACATTTCTGGCATTTGAAGCTTTTTTTCAAGGCTTCTTTCTTTTTGTGCTCTTCCAAAAATCATTGCCTTCACGGGAAATGCTCATGCACGTTTTTGCCTTACTTATGTTCGCAAATGGGCTTTGGCACATTGTTTGGCTTGGAATTGTTAAAAAATACGTTCCAGGCGTAATTACCGCTCCACTCCATCTCATTACGTTTCTTGTGTTTTACTTCACGGTACTCGTATGAATTTAGCCATATAAGTGTAAATTAAGAGCAATGAAAGAACACACTCACTCAGCAAATAACATCAAAACTGCGTTCCTACTCAATCTTTTTTTTACAATAGTAGAAGTAGTTGGGGGTTTGCTGACTAACAGTATAGCGATCCTTTCAGATGCGCTTCACGATTTTGGAGACTCTGTTGCTTTGGGGCTTTCACTCTACTTAGAAAAAAAGGCAACGAAGGAACGTAGCTCAACTTTCTCCTATGGATTCAAACGCTTATCTCTTCTAGCAGGGCTGACCAGTAGCCTTATTCTGATAGGAGGCTCTATCGTCATACTTTCCGAAGCTATTCCAAGGCTGATGACCCCTGAACACACCAACGCAAAGGGGATGCTGGGACTTGCAATACTGGGCATTGCTGTAAATGGTTTTGCAGCACTTCGCACTCGAGAAGGGAAAACTGTAAACGAGGAAGTGATTACGTGGCATCTACTCGAAGACATCCTGGGATGGGTTGCTGTGTTTGTAACGAGCCTTGTAATGCTGGCTTTTGATGTTCACATCCTAGACCCGCTACTTTCCATAGCGATTACGCTCTTTGTTTTGTGGAATGTTGGTAAAAAGCTCAAATATATTTTACAAATCTTCCTCCAAGCTGTTCCTAAAAACATTCCTATACGAGAAATTGAGAAAAGACTCCGAGCCTTACCAAAAGTTAAATTGGTTCACGATACCCACCTTTGGACACTTGATGGAGAAAACCACGTTCTTTCCACGCATTTAGTGATTCAAAAGAGCCTCTCCATTACCGAAGCCCTAAGCTTAAAATGCAGCGCAAAAGAAGTGGTACAAAAAGCGGGCATTAGTCATGCAACCATCGAGATAGAGAAAGAAAATGAAAGCTGTAATCTTAAAAAACATTGAATATGAAGTCTCCGCTTCTCCAAAAAGCCCTCAACCTCTCTTACTTCACCGTAGCGTATAACATTTTGGAAGGGGTTATTTCAATTGCCCTTAGTCTCTTTACAGGTAGCATTGCACTACTGGGTTTTGGCGTGGATAGTTTTATAGAGTCCATCTCGGGGAGTGTTATGATTTGGAGGTTTACTCAACACACAGTGAGTGAAGAGGAGGAGGAAAGAATTGAGAAAAAGGCGGCTAGACTCGTGGGATACAGTTTCTTTTTGCTCGGTGCTTACATACTCTTTGAATCTGTGAAAGATCTTTACCTTGGGGAGGCTCCCGAGCCAAGTGTGGCTGGAATTATAATTGCTGTTTTGTCTTTGATAATCATGCCCTGGCTGGCTCACTCCAAAAGAAAGGTTGGGAAACTGCTTAAAAGTAAAAGCCTAGTTGCAGATTCGCAGCAGACTTTTATTTGTACGCTCATGTCCATTGCTTTATTTTTCGGGCTAGGACTTCATTTCTTCTTCGGATTATGGTGGGCAGACTCCGTGGCAGGTCTCTTTTTTACACTGTTAACTTTCAAAGAAGGGTATACAACCTTGAAAGAAGAAAAAATGTGTGACTGCTAAATTATGAATCGAATTTTTTTACCGTGATATGGTATCCAATTCCGAATAGTGACCAGCAGATATGATAAATCTCATGCCATACGCTTAAAATTCCACCTTCTCTTGTAAGTCCTCCAAGCGGTTCTGCGTGTAGATCGCTGTCGTTTGAATGTTTGAGTGGCCGAGAATTTGAGCCAGCCCCACAATGTCGCTGGGGTTGTGTTTGAGGTAGCTGTAAGCGAAGGTGTGCCGTAGCGCATGAGGATGGCAGTGGATTCCTGCTTTCTTGGCGTAAAAGTCCAGAATCTTATTCAGCGTAACAGGGATTTTAAGCCCGCCTCTTTGTCCAACGAACAATGCGCCCTCGCTTGGGTTTGCCTTTGTGTATTCAAGCAGCAAGGGGCGGATTGTGCTGTTCAAGGGCACGCTCCTGGTTTTGTTTCCCTTCCCCGATCGAATGAGTGCGAAGCCTTTTCTTTCCGTGATTTCGATGTCCTCTCGCTTGAGAGCGATTACCTCGGAAGCTCTTAATCCAGCACCAAGCATGAGTTGGACAATCGCCTCGTCTCGCAAATTGTTTCGGATTTCAATTTCTCGTAGCAATTTACGACAATCTGATTCCGTTAAGGATTTGGGAGCAAGAGGCTGAACTTGAGGAGCTTTTAGTTTTCGGAAAGGCTCGTGATCGAGTAGCTTCAGTTCCTTTGCTTCTTTCACAAGTTCCCTCAAGCTGGAGAGTCTTCGTATAATGGTCTTTGGAGAAAGTCCTGCTTTTTCAGAATCGTCACGATATGCTTGGAGTGCAGAATTTGTAATAAAGCGCACGACAAAGGTTTCCTTGAATCGTGCCTCGTACCACACTATGAAATGGGCAATATCCGAGAATAAAGCTTTTTTGGAATTGTGACTTAAATCCCTTGAAGCCAAGTTTTGAAGTAGCGTTTCGTGCTGTCCAATAAAGCTTTCAATTTTATTTATAGAGTTCTGGGGGAGATAACCGTTAAGTATAAGGGTGTTTTGCATGAGATTGGGGTTAAACTGTATAAATAATGCACATTATTTAGCGAAATTTTTTTAAGTTCGGGTCTTTAAGAACAAGTCCATAAGCCCCTGCTTCAGCTCCAAAGTGGACAGGTTTATATTGTCCACAATGAAATCCGCCATGTGGGCGTATGGGATTTTGCTTTTGAGAAAACCCCGCTTTTGCTCTTCAAGCTGTTTCTTGATTTTGTGGACTACCTCGATCTTGCTTTGCAGCTCTTCTGTGTACCCAGCATCCACCCAGTCGTTGTGAAGCGTATTCTCCAACTTCCAAAGCAAACCCAGCCTCTTTAGGTCTGACTTGTTCATACTGTACGCCAAGCCAGCGAACGAGCTGCCCGCTGTGACTTAACGCTTATATTTTAGTTTCAGGTTGGGGAAAGGACAAGAAAGAAACTATTAAAATTTTAATAGTTTGAGGCCGTGTCACTCTTCTTCTTGCCCATACTCGGAGAAGTCGTTCAAGTCATTCTCGGAAACAATCATTGCTCTGTAAATATTTTCGCTGACTCCTCCTCTTGTCATTTGAGCCTCAACTCCAAAAGAAGCTCCATCCTCCTCAAGCAGTCCTTTGTCTTTTGCGACTTCAACGTAAGGTGCAAACCATTCACTCGTGCTAACATCGTCAAAAGGAGGTTCGCTCACTTCCTCTGAAATGGAGTATCCTTGAGAATTTACCAGCATTTTTATTGCTTCCACTTTGTTGACTTCGCTTTCAGGCTTAAAAGTTCCGTCGGGGTATCCATCCACCCATCCTTCTGATTTTGCATAACAAACATAAGGTGCGTACCAGTCAGTGGTCACGTCTGGGAAGCAGTCGCTGTACTCTTCAAGACTTGGGGTGACACCTTTCCCTCCGACAAGAATTTTAAGTAATTCAGCTCTATTCACGGTGTTATCGGGTTGAAAAGTTCCATCTGGATAGCCGCTAATTACCCCCGCATCATAAAGATATTCAATAGCCTCTTGGTTTTTATTACCAGAAATATCACTTAAATTAACCTGTGGGACTGTTTCAACTTCCTGTGCTACACCAACAGAAACACCTTCTTCGCAAGGACCGTAGTAGGAGTGGATGATTGCGCTATATGCGTCAACATAAATTGTATATGAAGCTGCTATTTCGGAATAAAGGCCAACTGTATAGTAATATCCATCTGAATCTATATCACCGTTCGACTCATATTCAGCCATCAGCTCTTGGAACCCATCCAGTGAATCCTTGGTAGCATCTATTTTTTTATCAAGAGAGTTGATAATGATGACAATCAGACTACATTCTCCATTTTCATAATATATTTCTGCATCTTCTAAATCTTCCGAGGTAGAATCTTCTGCCTCCTTTACAAAGTCGGTCACAACAGCAGAAACCACTGGGGCAAACATTAAAATCGTAGCCATGCCCAGGGCAATTTTATTGAAAGTGTTAAGTTTATACATGAGGTCAGGGTTAAAAATAATTTATACGTTAGTTTCAGGTTGGGAAGAGATCAACCTTGAATTGAACTTATGATTTTGGCTTCGATTTTTGCGTTCGCCTTCTTAGTCTGGTCTCCAAGAAAGAAAAGGTCGTAGAACAGCTTTAATCCGCTTAAAATAATCCCAAACCCGCCGATTGCGATTATGGTTTGATCGAGTGTGAACCACATAGCGATAAAGAAAATTATCGCTACAAAGTGAAAGCCAGCCCAATCCGTTCTCCCTAAGTAAGCTTGATGGACTCCGATTCCACCGAGAAAGAACCAGAGCAAATAGGCTATGCCTGTGGACTTCTTTTGTTTGTCGTACTCCATGTGTAACAGTTGCAAGTCTTTTGCGGACATTTTTTGCTTGAGCTTGATGGGGTCTGGTTTTTCCATACAATAAAAGGGTTAATGGATGAGGTTAATTCTTTAGGCTGTTGATCTCGCTTTGTAGCTCGTTGATTTCCCCCTGCCAAACATTGATAAAAAATTGGTCTTTATTTGCATTCATGTTCCCAGCGGCAAAGTACATATCGTTGATTCGCTGATACTCCTCAAAAGGAGAATCGAAAGTCTCAATGTACCCTTCTAGTTTGCTTATTTCAGCCTCCAGACCGTTAATTTTGGTTTCGAGTTCCCTGACTGCTTGCTCTTCTTCTTCCGCTATTCGTTCAGCCTGTTCTTCTTCTGTCTCATTACGTTCAATTGTAAATTCCAAAGAGTTTTCTTTATATTTATTGGTTGCAAGAATTTCAAAAGTGCTCTTTGTGCTTTCTAGGCTTAAAATTGCTGAATAAACTCCGTCGCTATTGTTCACTTCATACTGTTCTGTGCCATATTGATCTGAAACCGACACTGTATCTGTATCAGTAGCGGTAAATTCCAACAAATAACTTGAGGCATCTCCTTGCTTATCTAAATTGCTGATGATTTCTATACTTGGTTCAGGGAATTCTTCTGCTATTTGCGCTTCTTCTTCCGCTTGAATCCTAGCTCTTTCTGCTTGTACTCCTTCGATTGCCACTAACACAATAAAGAAAACTACTACGCCACTTAGTATCAGTCTAAAGATGTATTTTTTGTAATCTTTGAACCTGTTTATAAATACGGTTTCACCTTTGTTTGGATGCAACCATATACCAATTAAAGGAATAAAGAAGCCAAAAAGGGGCGTTATAGATCGCCCAATAAAAAATGATATTACTACCGCTATCCATAGAGTTGTTACGTTTTCTTTTCTTTTTTCCTCTGCGAAATATGCCTCTTTTTCTTTACCCGACAGACTGGCAATATATTTTTCCTTCTCTTCTTGTTTTCTCTTGGCTTCTTCCTCTCTCTCTTCTTGTAGTTTTTTCTGTTTTTCTTCTGCTAATTTCCTACTAAAACGGGCTCTAGCGTCTTTTGTAGTTAGGTCTTTTTTACAATGTTTGCAGATTATAGCCTCGTCTTGCACTTCTTCTGCGCAATATGGGCATATTTTTGGGTGTTCTGAGTCCATGTTATTTGGGTTAAAAGCAAAAAGGACAGCTGGTGCGCAACATCAACGGTTAGACACGAGGTCTACCCAATTGTGAAGTCCAGCTGCCCAGCCTTACCCACAAATGGGGGACGGAGCAGCAGACCTCATGAACAATCGTCAATGTTGCGCAGCTCGATTATACTGACTCTCGCTCAGAATTCAACCGTGGCTGGCTGGTGGATTATTAAACATTTAATAATTCGGGGGCGGTTTTTGGCGGATTCCGCTGCTTGTTTATGGATTTTGCCATACGAAATACTATTTCGTGTTTGTTTCGCTAAATTTCGTTTTCGTTTCGTAAAACGAAATACAGGTTTGTTTCAGGTTACAGTTTTTAACCTTCATTTCGTATAGGCGAAATGCAGTCATCAGGTTAAAGGACTAGCTTGAAAAGTCTCTATTTTGGCTCGGAACACGGATTATTATTAAATATTTAATAGTTTGAAGAGGCGGATGTCGTTTTTCTCATTTTTGTCGCCAAAGCACCCTCTTTTGTCGCTTTTGTGTCGTTTGGCGACACTCGGGTTAGTTACAGAGTAGCTTTTAGAAGGTTGCTGTCGTTTTTGCAATATATGTTTTCAGGTTTGATGTCGTTTTGTGGAAAGTCTGCTTACAGGTTGAGCTTTTTAAGAAGAAAGCCCTATTTAGCCTTACTACAAGCTAAAAACTCCCCCTTTCTATTTGAGTGGGGGGGGGTGGCATTTTGGCAGAAAAACGACATGAAATAAGCTGTTTCTTGCTATAAAAAGGCTCCATCTTGTCCCCATATCCCAATTATTAAAATTTTAATAATCTGCTATGATTCGCGTATGGGTGAACTTTTCATCGTAATGATTTTGGTCTCGCCGATTCTGCTTGTAGCTGGATTAATAAAACCGAATTTGTTTAGAAAGCTGTTTGGGAAAGTACCAACCAGAATCGCTGTAGCAAAGCTTTCAGGGGGTTTATTCGCTGTTAGCTTCGTGGGAGCTGGAATGACATTGGAACCGATTGACCCGATTAAAGAAGCTGACTCTGCTTATATCGAAAGTACTCCAACTGAAGAGACACTTGTTCTCCCTCTACTTGAGAAGACTGTACTTGAAGAAGAGGAGGAACCCGAGGAAAACGCGCCGAAAAATGAGCCAGTTTTACCCGACACTTCTACGAAGGAAATAGAGCCAGAGGTGGAAGTGCCCGAAGAAGAATACATCTACATCCCTCCAGTCGTTGAGCCAACTCCCCAAGAAGCTGCTCCAGCTACCCCAAGCTATATCTGCTCGTACAATGCTTACAACTGCACCGATTTTTCTAATTGGTACGAAGCTAATGAGGTCTACAACTACTGTATTTCAATAGGTGCGGGCGACATCCACGATCTTGACCGAGATAATGACGGAGCTTGTGACAGCTTAAAGTGAGTTATTAAAAGTTTAATAATGAACAACGAAGACAAAAAGAAAGATGCTGAAACTAAACTGTTTGGCTTAAAAATCACTGTGAAATATGAAGTCGTACAAAGACTATAAAAAACAGCATTTTCAAGTTGTTACAGACCCTAAGACAGGAGCCATTGCTTACGAAATAGCACCAGCACTTCAGTTTTCAAGTGGCTACATGGTACATAAGCATACTTTTGATGAGACTGAAGGTGGATCACTTACTAAAATCGAGCTTTTTGCTCTTTTTAAGCCTAAAGTATTGCTGATCATAGAATCTGTAGCAAAGAAACTCAAACCCACTTCAGGCAAATTCAACCCAACTTGGGAGATTCACGAACGCCCAGGACAAACCATACTCTATAAAACCCATGTTAAGTGGAATAAGTCACAAGTGAATATAAAGGCTTATACTTACGCCGAAAACAAAAAGAAATATTTTAAGTTGGAGCTAACTAGACAGAAGACCGATGGGATAGGTAGCAGAAAGCCTCTTGAGCCTATTAGGGCTTTGAATAGTCTAGGTGCGCTGATGAAACTCCTTACAGAGGATGCGCCTCCTATAGAGGGCTTGGCTCACGATACTTTTGACTTCATTGATCAATTTTTAGAGAAAGCAGAGAACCACTATGTTACCTATAATTCGGCAAGTCAGTTGAGAAAGCTCAAGCAAGATAAGTTACGTAAAAATATACGATTCGGCTTTTCAGCAAGCCAAAAGGCGTTACTCTCACAGTATATAATAGTATAGGGCAATTCTTGTACACTATTGTTCCTAAACACTAGTATAAAAATAGGGGGTGCAGGGGGGGATTTAGCTTTTTCTACTTTTTTTACTTTTTATGTTTTTTCTACTTTCAAAAGTTCTTTCAGAATTTTACGAAGTTTAACCCCTTCCGACACTTCATTAGCGAGTCCAATGTTGTAGAGGTATACCCAGGAAAATAAATACTTGAAGTAAGCCTTGTCTTTCATCCCCATGACCAAGGAATTCTCAAGGTGGTCATAAAAGAAATTGCTCATAATGAGCGGCAGTTGCGCTGTTTCTAAGAGCTCTAACTGTTTAGAAGCAACGATCACTTCAGCCTCATTTTTATTGCAGATTTGAATTTTCCATAAATCCAGTTTGAAACAAAATTTCTTACACCCTTTAATGTCTTCCTCTTTAATGCCTTCAGCAGCAAAGAATCGAGAGCTTAAAGTTCCATCGATCTTTCTCAAGAAAGAATAAAAACTACGATTGCTGCATCCAGCTTTCAATTCGTCAAAATCGTCTTGGACTCTGGAACCAGACAGATACTTTGCAACGAGGTTGAGAATAATCCTTGGCTTAAGTTTTGTATCTCCAAGTGCAGTACCAGTAAATAGACCGAAGCGAGAAATCCTACAGCTGTTCCTGCAAGCCCTACATCTAAAAGACCAGTATGAATCGATAGTGACCTCTTTGCCTTCGCAACGTGGGCAGATTAAACCATCTTCAAAGCGAATTTCGTATAGTAGTTTTTCGGCTTCCACTATTCGCGAGTAATACTCATGTTTTTGTTTGTTAAGTAGCATCATTGTAAAACTTTCAATTATTTCCGACAACGTCTGGGTATTGGCGAAGTGCCAACATGGTAAAGTTTACTACCATGAGAGCACTTGGGCGAGGTAATGAAAAATTTTATCTATTAAATATTGGCGAAAACTATGAAGATGCCTACAGCCGTAAAAAGTAAGCTTAGACTTACACCGATTAGCCATATTTTTTCCATGAGTCCAAATTGTTCTCCCGTGAACTTGAGGGCAAAAATGAGTTTCTTATTTTGTTTTATAATTTTTTTGTAGTGCTTAGTCATTTTTTTGTCTTTCTTGCCTTGAGCTTCTTTTAATTTAACCTTAATTTCTTCAATGAAATCGAGCTCGTTAAGTATTATTGCTTCTCGAATACCGCCTGTTATTGCTTTTGGGTGGTCGAGAGGTGCGTGGGATTCATTTAACAGATTATGTGCCTGAAACCATCTTCGTTCGATGTAAAAATAAATGTTAATAAAAAGATAGCCGACGAACACCCCTCCAAGTGTTAGGAAGATACCCGTTCTGAACCAGCAGTCATTAAATTTCTCAGATTGCAAAGCTCCTGTGGCACCAACTAACAAAAAAATGACGGTGAAATATTTGTGCATATAATCTCGCCATGATGTGAAGTTACTCATTGATAAATCCTCGAGTCGTTTCACATTTTCTCTCATTTTTGCCCCCTCCTTTTCGGCTTCTTGTTTAGATTTTTCTAGAGTTTCTCGACTTTCTTTGATGTACTTATCGGCGATGTCTTTGAATTCATTCATGGGTGATAAAATTTTTCATTATTTTGCCTGACTATTGTCTTTCAGTAAGGCCGTGTTGGCAAGTACCCTCTTCAACCCTGTAAGCACCCTTAAAAAGGCCATTGGTCAAATTAGTTACATTGTACTAACTCAGCAAAGGTCGGGGCTAATAGGGAAGATTACGGGCAAGGAGCGTTACAGATTATTAAAAGTTTAATAATTCACTCACCGTCCCTTAAAAGGAGCATTTTCAGTCTTGATTTACTATGGTGGGCAGGGAAAGATTCGAACTTTCGAAGGCAGAGCCAGCGGATTTACAGTCCGCCCCATTTGGCCACTCTGGAACCTGCCCACATGTAAATACAAGTGTTTGCTTGGGGATTATAACGAATCTTAGCCAAATCTCAACAAAAAGTTGAAAAAGTTTGCTACAACGCAAAGAGAAGCTTCAGTCTTTCTTCTGAGAATTTACATACCTGCCGTCCATTATATCGCCAATTTTCTTAGCCAACTCAATTATTTCATTCAAAAGTTCATCTAGAAGGCACTCTTTACCCTTAAACTGAATAGTCAATATACCTGTGTATTCTGGTGGCTTACCTTTTGAAGTAAAGGCTTTTTCGCCACCCAGGCCATGAGCCAATATACGACGCTTGTTGTTTAGATCATGGAGGTAGCCCATCAGTTTTTCGTCTTTGATTCGTGGTTTTGCAGTGGCTATCATTTGTCCAAGCGTCATGTCGTCGAATAAATCATTCACTACATTCGGAACTGGATTTATTCCTTCCTGTATTAGGATTAGCCATTTTAATTTATCCTGAATTAGATTAATCCAACCAAAGGAGACCCCATACTTGGCTGCGATTTCTGGATGTTCTTCAAGAGGAATCATACTATTCAGGTATATCGATATTCAGCTCAGTTTCCTCGACATTAAACAGTATCCGTTCCTTTTCGGTGTATTTTGCGCTACCCCAAGCAAAGAAAGGCCATCCTGCAGTCAGATTTATTGGTATAATTTTCCAACGAGTAGTACGTCGAGCGAGAATGCGAGCCTTGGCCAGAAATTGAATAGTTTTCCTTCGAGTCTTCTGAAGATGCTCAATAGATTTGTCGACCGTAGATAGAAAGTCCTGAATAAATGTTTCTGGAGGCCATTCACCATCCACCCATTTGTTTTTGAAATAAACGAGACTGTCATCGGTAGATTCCATCAGTGCATTATAGTCTTTTATGCTAATTTCAAAAAGAAAAACAGCTTCCATGAAGGCTGCCCGAATCGGTTTGAGGGAGTAACTTTCGTCAAAGTTCACAATGCTGAAGTGTGGAAAATAGTGGCATCTTGGTTGCAGGGGAAATCTTTCGCGAATGGCTTGAAGCTCTACTATGCTTCCATCCAGTGTTTCCAAAAATCTAGTTGCACAGTGATCCAAGTAAATGTGGTTCAGACGAGAACTGAGTCGGCGCTCGTAGAGGTTTTTCAAAGCAAAAGCTAAAACACCAAAAATATAAGTAAAAATTGCAGCCCAAAGACCACCCAAGAAGGCATCACTTTTCAATAGTTCAGCTAAATTACTCATCATGGGTATCCTAGCTTTCAGGCATCTTCTAAACAACACTAATCCCCATCCTTAATGCTGCATTGGCAACTTTGTGGCAAGTTTTTATACCCTTCTCGCCCCTACACGCACCTTAAAAAATGCTGCTGACGCACGAAGCATACTTTGTACTACCTTGAAGTTATGCGGGCTTCGTAGGGGAAGCTAGGGAAGAAATGAGGAAGCCCACAAGCGGATTATTAAAATTTTAATAACTTCCTTCCTTGCGTTTTACGGTTAGTGGCTATTTAATTCTCTTGTAATCAAGACCCATGCCAAAGAAAAAAGGAACTTATGTCGTTGCAGCGGAACTTCGTGAAATGCCTTTGGAGGAGCGGTGTCAAAAATTGGCACGCTGGTTTTTTACACATATGAGGCACACTGAAACGGACGGTATACTCGTGGAAGAAGTTCACGAACTGGCAGGTTCTTCCCACTTCCATGAAGAACCACCTTTGATTTACATCACTCCATGATTTCAAAAGAAATTCCCATCAAAGTTTTCGCTTATATACGAGAGAGTACTCGTGGACAGTTTAGCAATGGCTACGGTGTTGAAGATCAAAAAGTGGAGATCCAGGCCTACTGTGAGGAAAACAACTTTCTGGTTGGTGAAGACTGGTTTAGTGATGCAAAGTCGGGAGGAACGGCGCGAAAAAGAGTCGGATGGACGAGAATGATCGACGAAGCCCATAAGAGGGACGATGTACGTTTTATTGTCGTACATGAGGCGAGTCGCTTCTTTCGTGAATTTGTTAAAACTCTTCAATTCGAACAAGCTTTAGAGGGAGAAAACATTTATGTCATTGACCCTTCAGTTGATTATGATCCTCGGAGCTATCTTGGTTCCGATGGAAAAATTGACCCCGATAGATGGCATTCTCGAATGCAGGCCAGACTGTCCGCAGAACTTGAGAGGCGAAAAGATTCGCATAGAGCCACGGGTCGAGGCTTGAGAAAAAGAAATGCGGGCTTTGCTATTGGCCAACTCCCTTACGGGTTAAGGGTTTGTAATGGACCTACTAGAAAATATGTTGAATACAATCCAGAAGAGGCTGAGATCGTGAAAGAAGTTTATAAGATCTATCTTGAAACGAGTAAGGGGTACACTGCCATTGCTCGTCTTCTCAACTCTAGAGGCTTATTTCGCAATACGGCTTATCAAGACGATGATAAAGAGAATGATGCGTTTAGAACCTTTTACCGAAAAGAGCTATTTACAGACGAGGTTGTTCGAGAGATTTTGACGAATCAGGCTCATATAGGGCATCAAAATTACCCTCCTTTTGCGCCTTTGCTGACTCTGGTAAATGGCGACAAACAACACCTCAAACCTTTGATTTCTCAGCACGACTTTGATCTTGCCAAAAGCATTCGAAAAAATAATCGCCGAGGAAAATCTGCGAAAGTGACTGAAACAAGCAAGCAAAGGCGAACTTATATGCTTCAAGGAAAGATCTTCAGTGCTGTAAATGGGGCGACGATGCATGGTTTCCCTGAAACTAGAAAAGACGGAACCATAGTTAGACGCTACGTTGCGAAGACGAATAAGAGGGGTGATGAGAAACATATTCCGTCTATTCGATGTGACGAGGTGGAAAATCGCGTCATACAAATGTTTAAGAATCTCAAGCTGAACAGCTTAGAAACTATAGAACAGGCGGTTAGAAACTTGATAAATGCAGATGTCAAAATGCGTGCTTCCAGCGAACTCTATAATCGAGGTCGTCAGAACGACCAACAAAAAATAGATGTGCGAAAAGCCATAGAAGGGCTTAAAGCTGTTTTGAAGTTTGATGATTCTTTTGCTACTCGCAAAACACTAGCTGAGCTAGAGGAGAAGAGACACGAATTGGAAAAAGCTTCCTACGCAAACTTTGTTGATTATTACGACTTTTCTGACCTCAAGATGTTTCTTGCAAATGTCGTCCACTCTATCGAGAGGATTCAAGATCTCGTTGCAAAAAAAGACCTTGTAGATGTCATGTTTAGTGCCGTTTACTCATATGTGATTCCAAAGACTCCCGCTGAAATAGGACTTGAAACGGTGGAAGCAATGGAGGTCACGTTATCCGAAGCTAAAGAACTCAAAGATTTACTCCAAGAAAACTGTCCGAGAATTTTGGAGAAGGTTTTGGGAGCCAAACATGAGGATGAAGTCAAAGTTTGGATTGAACCTTCGGGGCTTTATATTCTGCTTGCAGACCCGAATATCGCTGACTATACTAACCCAGGTTCGGAAATGTTGGGAAAGGTGGTCAGAGCAGCAGAACCTAAAAAAAAGACTGTTCTGTCTTGCTAGAACTTTGTCCAAACAAAGTTAAATCCCTCCCTGCCCACCATTCCTCGTCGAAGATGAGTGTGAGTTTTTAAAGGAATAAAATACACGTTCTTGTTCTTTGCTTTATTTGGTTTGTATGTTTTAATTGCCCCTTCTTTAATTTAAAAGGATGTTTGAAGAACCGGAGCCATTTGGATATAAGGAGGCGAGTGAGGCGGTGGACTGCATTGGGGATAAAGCCGGTAAGGC
Organism: Candidatus Altimarinota bacterium; assembly: GCA_041645035.1. Taxonomy (GTDB): domain Bacteria; phylum Patescibacteriota; class Gracilibacteria; order UBA1369; family 2-02-FULL-48-14; genus 2-02-FULL-48-14. Next base: position 38,194 of record JBAZQU010000007.1, read on the forward strand.
GGGTCTTGCTATGCCACGGATTTCAGTCACTTTAGGTTCCGGCTTGGGCAGTTTTGCCGCTCGCTACACCAATCCGGACAGTTGTTTGGTGATTCCAACTCCAGAGCTTCCTCATTTCGCTCAACCTAGGCGCCAAGCTCCCGGGCACGGTGGCAGGCTAATTATCGCCCCGATTGAAGATGGGTCTGAAGAAACTATGGCCATTTGGGAGGGACGCAATCATTTCTATCAACGACGATTATATCAAAAAATTAAAGAGCAATGGCTCAAGATAACTGACCCCGAAGTACGTAAAGCTGCTGTCGGCTTCTATATTGCGATTTGTAAACGCCTAGGCATACAAGATATTTTGACTTCCAATGCGGTTGGATCCTCGGACCCTCAACACCAGGTGGGAGATATTGTTCGTGTCTCCGATCAAATAATGGACCCCGAATATGATTTTGGCGTGCCGGAAGAACCGGTTTGGTTTGCGGAAAAAATGGTGGATGGTACGGGCTTTGATTATAACCAAGATGCCTATTTCTATGGACAAGGACAGCTCTACTCGAACGAGTTGCATCAACTTGCTCAAGAGGTTGCCCGAGGGCAAGGATGGGAGCTTACCGAAGGCGTGCTTAACTGGAGAGAGGGCAGGGGATTTGAAACGCCCGCTTATGTGAAAACAAGGGCTCCAGGAGTTACTTTATTTGGAATGTCTACCGCGCCGGAAGTACAAAAAGCACGATCCATAGGATACAGCAACCAGCCCGGGAAAGGGCACTTTGCCGCTTTTTCGCTAGTTGTTAATATTGCTCAATCCGGACATGATCAACAAATAAGCAATAGAGAAGGAAATGAGGCAGGCAGAGCGTATGAGGATCGATTTAATCCGTTTATGTTCGAATTGATCAAAAGACGTCGCGCTGCTCGGCTGGCCTCTGCTTGCTTGAGGACTTTTTGATGTTTATACTGCGCTGGCCTTAAGCCATCTTAGCTCAGTTGGTAGAGCGGCGGTATCGTAAACCGCAGGTCACCGGTTCGATTCCGGTAGATGGCTCCACTCTCTTGACCAGCGGCCCCGAATAGGATAAAAAGGACGGGTCTCATTGCCACTTTAGCTCAGCTGGTAGAGCAACGGTTTTGTAAACCGTGGGTCGTCGGTTCGATTCCGACAAGTGGCTCCATTTTTTGTTTTGAACTTATTTTATAGGGCTCTTTTGCCTTGGTGGAACCAAGTACTCCATAACAACTATGGGTATTTTCACACCGTTTCTTAAAACCCAGCTTTTCTTTTTTTGGACGAACCCGTGTTTCTTGTAAAAACTTGTAGCATTAAGTGTGGATTTGAGTTTCACTTTTTTATAGCCCTTTACTGCAATCTTTAGTCCGTAGTCTAAGAGTTCTTTTCCAACGCCCCTTTTTTGCGAGTCAGTATTCACATAAACAGCAAGAAGCTCACCAGGAGTAGCATGCCCAAAGCCAAGTATCTTCCCTTTCTCTTCTACAAGGTAGGTCTCTCCTTCACTGATCCCTTCGTGGTAGCCCTCTGGCGATCTATCTTTGAGCCAAGCTTCTATTTGCTCGTCTGTATAAAAATCTTTGCATGTGGTTCTTACCGCATTTGTATGCAGTTCATGCATTTCAGAGGCATCCTTGATTGTTGCTTTTCTGATGAACATACTTGTTGAGTTTTCTAAGTTAAATACGCCTCTCTTCTGTGTTTGACCGAAAGTACCATCAATATTTTCAAGCTTCCCTTTTCATTCAGATCGAAAAGAACACGATAATCACCAATTCTAAAGCGGTATTCCCCCAGACTGGAATCCTTTAGTTTTTTTGCAAATTTCAAAGGGTCGTCTTGTTTTGAGAAGAAATTCATTTTCTTCAAAATGCGCTTCGAAACTTGTTGATCCAGTTGTCTCAAGTCTCTTGCAGCATTCTTCGTGTATTCAAAACGAAACATAAGTTTTACTTTAGGCCAAATTCTGCCATCAGAGCCTCATGAGAAATGGTTTTCCCTTTTTTAGCTTGCTCTCGAGCTTCTTTAATATCTTTCCTTAAAATTTCTATGAGTTCGTCTTCATCCTGTAATGGATTCACCTCAAAGACTGGCTTTGAATGATACATAACCACGTAGCGGATATTTTTTATCCGCGCTGTTTTCCAGAGAGTAGTGATGTTTTGGCGATACTCCTTGATGCCAATGATTTTTGTGGTCATAGTAAAATTGTTATAATAAAAGTGTACACTTTAAGGCTTTCTTGGTCAAGTGGTGAGTTTTTGACACCTCTGAACAAAGGGGAACTGCTTCCCCCTGCGACAAAACCCGAACACAAACATAAAATAAGTTGAAAACATTGTGGCTCCATTTTTATAGTTCGGATAAATGGGTATTAAAAACTTGACTTCAGCTTATACATAAGCTAGTATGTATATAGGTTATATTCTAATACATATTATACTATGCTCAATCTCATGCCAAAGACGGCTTCCCCGAGAGATATTCAAAGAAACTATCGAACTTTGTTCGACGAAGTGAGAACTAGTGAAGAGCCTTTGCTTATCCTTAACAATAATCAGCCCGACGTTGTGGTGATTTCCTATGCTGAGTACTCCGCCCTCACCTCCTCTCGGGAAGAGTACGAGCAAACTATGGCCCGTGCTGCTATTGAAAACTATGAGTCTGAAAAGAAGACCGGTAAGCTGAAAGCACTTTCTTCACTCGCTGATTTAGCCTAATGAAAATACGAAAGATCACCTACTCGTCTCATTTTGCAAAGGCCTTTGGCGCCCTTCCGGAAAAAATCAAGAAACAGGCTATTCAGAGGGAAAAAATATTTCGAGAAGACTGTTTTGATGCACGCTTAAAAACTCACAAACTAAAAGGGAGCTTGAAAGAATATTGGTCCTTTTCGATCAATTATTCCTATCGAATATTGTTTGAATTCCAAGAGGATGGCGTAGTGGGCTTGATAGACGTGGGAACACATTCAATATACAGGTGACCGAAGGGATTGTGGCTCCATTTTATAATTCGTCCAAAGCTTTCAGGAATTCTGGACGAGTGAAGCCGAATACACGAGCTGCTTGAGCAACATAAGGCGCAGACCCACCGTTGGAACTGACGGGAATTGCGAGTGTTTCCATCGTCTCCGTCTTTAAATTTCTCCCTCTCAGTACTAAGTGAGAGCCGCCACTTTGCCGTTCCTCTGCTATCCCCATTCCTTTTAGCACACCGAGAACGTCATCCATTGCAATGTTTCGAGTGGTTCTACGCCCTTTTTTTGTGGCCCTTGGCTTTTTTTCCACCTTCGAAATACCCAGGGCTTCTGCAACGTTCTCTTGAGCCTCTTCGACTACCACTTCGACCACTTCCTCAACTTCGGCGGCGGGAGTGACTGGTTTTTCTATTATGCGGAAATATTGCACTTGCTCCGCGCTGGAGGGTTCTATCCCGGCTTTCACCCATCGCCACAACTGAGCCGCCAAGTCTTTATAAAGTCCTGATAATCCATAAGCCTCGAAAAAAGGTTCGAGAGAAACGTATCCGTTCCCGGAAAGGGTGATTCCCGAGTGGATCCTGGATAGGCCGATAAGAAATTCAACAAGTACGGTAGCGAAAAGCCCCGGTGTAGCGGGGTTAGGCACGTCAAGTTTGAATTCCACTCTTGCCCGGAAAGCTTCAAATGGCGCTTTCCCTTCTGATGGAGGTGGGGATAAAACTACAGCTAAACCCATAGCTTGTGCGGCGGAATCTTTAGGTCTAAAAGTGGGGGCTATCCCGGGCCGTACCAGTTCCACCTCCGCCCAACGATACTTTTCAAAGGCGTTGGCCGCTTTTGTCTCATCTCCCACCAAGGGAGCGGTTTCATTTAACGAAGTCCCCTTACATGTTGCCAGAAAAAGCATGAGGTTACAGAAGTTGTGCATGTGTGATGGTTGCCTCTCTATCGTCATTTTCCTTTTCAGCTCCCATTCGGCATCTATACTGAAATCGAAAGGTGAAACGACTGCTCTTTCCTCAATCATCCCCTTTGCCGCAGAAAGGAGTAATGCTGCCCGTCCTGCTTCAAAAGTTTGATTTATAATCTCGTTTCTTAGTGGTCGATTTGAATCAAAAAGTGGACGGAGAGCTTCTTCCAGTTGACGGTTCGCTCGCGCCTGTAATCTTTCGGGCGAACCTTCATGTGTTTTGCTTATTTTTGCCATAATTTGTTGGAGGCGCTCTTGGACAGCTTTGCCCAATTCTTCAATGAGCTGCAGGCCTGTAAAAACACCGTTCGCCTCCAGACATTGCAGTAATTCTATGAGGGTGAAGTCTTCGTTTCCCGCCCATTCCTCATAAAATTCCAGTTCCGAAAATAGCAATGTCAAACATTCCGCCAAACGTGAGCCTAAAATTCGCTCCTGGATTGGCTGGACCGGAGTTTCGGATGCTGCGGCTGCTAGCATAAATTTAGATTTTGGAGAGCGTATAATCATAACTTATTTATGAATTAAGTCAAACTCTACTTTTTGGAGGCGCGGCGTGGTATATAGGACCTATGAATTTGCCACACATGAGGCAGAACGTGCTCCTCGCCCCTTACACCACCTATCAGATTGGTGGACCGGCGGATACTTTTTTGGAGGCGACGAGTGTGGAGGAGGTGATCGCGGCGCTTGAATGGGCTGCGGAGCGGGATATGCCTGTGTTTGTGTTCGGCGGTGGCAGTAATCTTTTGTTCGACGATGCCGGGCGGCGAGGTTTGGTGATTCGAATGAAGTCGGCCGAGCTGAAAGTGGAGGGAGAGGAAATCGTGGCGGATGGCGGAGTAATGATGGCAAAAGTGGTTTTGGCGGCTGCGGAGGCGGACCTCAGTGGCCTTGAGGCCTGGAACGGATTACCGGGAACGGTTGGGGGCGCGGTGGTTGGAAACGCAGGGTGTTTTGGGGTGGAAACGGCTGACGTTTTAAAAGAGGCGGAGCTGTGGCTACCCGGAGAAGGGGTGAAAACCGTAAATGCAATACTATTGCAATTTACGTATCGCAGTTCCCGGTTGAAGATGGAGGGCGGGGTCGTTTTACGAGCGCGATTTAAATTGATGAAGGGCGATCGGACGGCGATTCAAGAAAAAATGAGGGAAGTGGCGCGAAGTCGGATTCAAAAACAGCCGGCGGGAAGCAGCACGGGTTCTTTCTTCAAAAATCCTCCCGGAGATTATGCGGGCCGTTTGATTGAAGCCGCCGGGCTGAAAGGGAAACGACTGGGAAAGGCGCAGATTTCGGACCAGCATGCGAATTTTCTCCTTAACACCGGCGGCGCAACGGCGGCGGATATTGTGGCACTTGCGGAATTAGTGGAGAAAACCGTGCAGGAAAAATTTGGTGTGAGGCTGGAAAGGGAAGTGGTTTTTGTCCCACCAGAGTGAACAAAACTTGCATGAGCCTTGAAAAGCTGCTTAAATGACCGGTAGAAACGCATTAACCCCACGCTATGCAAGTCAAAGCACTCATTCAAAGTCAAGTTGCCCGCGAGGCCTTGATTTTCGCAGGGCTTTTGGGAGCCGCCCTCCTTGTCTCAACTCTTCTCCCTGATCTCAGTCTAGCCAGCACCGGCTTCATCGATGAATCTGATAATCCGGATATCATCGGAGGGGCAACCGGAAATGAAGGTGACCTCAAGTCACTCATCCAAACTATTTTGAACTTCGCCCTTGGATTCCTTGGATTCGTGGCTACGCTTATGGTGATTTACGGAGGTATCTTGTACGTAACTTCCGCCGGAAACGACGACAATGTCGGAAAAGCAAAAAAACTTTTGCTCTACGCGGCAACGGGTATCGTAATCATTTTGATTTCTTTCGCTCTGGTCAACACCATTCTGGGTGCCGGACTTGGTGGAGGAGGTGGAACCGGAGGAACCACAACGACGGTACAGTAAGTTCTCACGTTGTCAGAGGCACTTGTACTTCCACGATTGCTTTCTTTTCTTCGAGTTCCGCGCTTATCACAATGGTTTTTTCCGTCACTTCTTCAATGTCTTTGTAAGAAAATAAACGCTTCCCCCATTCAATCCATAGAATTTTTTTGGAAACTTCAAAAGTAAGCAGGGAGCTGGTGGTGGTTTCAAAACAAAAATCTCGCACTCGGCCAAGTCGCTTGCCATTTTTGCTCTGCACCCGTTTTCCATTCAAAAAAGTCCGTCGAAGTCCAAAATTGCGAATACGCAAAACTTCATCTGTGGGAATCAAAGAATCCGTGCCTTTCACTTTTATGTGATCGCTGTGCCACTTCTCAATTTCCATTGGCACTAATATGCGTGAATAGCCCACCAAAAAGCCGATGAGCTGCCCCGTTTCCGGGTGCATAAATACTCCATTCAGATAACCCAAAGGCCGTTCTTCTTCCGAAGGAATGACGGCGAACCCGCTCACCTGAGACCATTGTTTTCTCATGCTTGTTTCTTGAGTGATTTTATGCTATAATGTCAAGATTTAACCGTTTGAAATGGGTACAACCGCGTCTGACGTCATCGCTCTAGCCCAGAATACAAAAGCTCTCAGCAAAGAGCAATTGGCTCGTATTTTGGAAGTAGCACCAAAAATGACCGAAACCGACTTGGAGAACCTTAAAAAGATGATTCTTGCCGTGCAAGAAGCTGAAATAAAAAGTATGAAAAACGAATTGGAAGTACGTAAAAAAGTAGGTGCTCATTTTTTGGAATGGAAAACCGATAAAACACGTGATGCTCTTCAAATTCAGGAAGGAGCGACTCGACGTGAAGACTCGGCTCAAGCTGAATCCCTTATTCAAAATATTTAATCTTTCCCCTTATGCCAGAAAATCCTCAAGAACGACAACTCGCACAAGCTTATGATATTTCTGATGAACTCGCTCGAGAGCGAGTGGCGTATTTTCCTCATGAATTTTTGCAGAATTTGCAGAAAACTGATGAATATTTGTTCCAGGAATTTTTGGCACTCAGTAGTGCTAGAGCGGCTGAGGAAGATACCGAGACCGTTAGCCTCCTAGACAAACTGGATACAGCTTTAACAGACTTTGAGCAGAAGACGGAAGCTGCCAAGTCTCCAGAAGCAAAGTATTGGCTAGCTGCCCTAAAAGATACGGGTTTTGATGATAGCTTAGTCCAAAAACTATTAGACTATGCCGACAATGCTCCGACTCCTCTTGGGGTCTTTTATTCAAACCATGAACTCATGCCACCTGGCTTCATTCCCTCTTTAGAAACAGATAGGGCAATTGTTGCAATGATTAAAGGGCGTTTTACTAAAAATGGACGGTTTTCGAGTGATAAGCTATACGCTGCCTATCAAGGAGCTCTTTTAGACCCAAGATCTGAAGACTCTAGAGTCGCCAAGGAAGCTGCTGATTTTATCCTTATGAAAATTCCGGTTTTTAAAGGTGTTCGTAAAAAGGCGGCGGTGCAGAAAGCTGCCGCTGAAGCAGCACGTCAACGTAGCGAAACCATTCGGGAGTATGTTGATGTTTATGCAGATACCCCTGTTGGTGAATTATTGGTTGACGCAAAAAATGTTGTGAAGGAAATTTATGATGCTGGGAACGTTACAAGTGCAGCCAGTTATGGTGTTCGACTGAAGGATCTCGCCAAACAGATGGAAGATTCTACTGATGATGTTGAGGATGAGGCCAGAGTGGAAGAGGAAATTCGCAAGATATATGGTGAAATGTTAGTAGATGCTGATGCATTGAGAAAGCCTGAGGTCCTTGCAGAGCCCTTATCATCGGAGGCCGAAGAAACGCCCGGCGAACAAGCTGTTGTCCAAAGCCAATCTGAAAGTGTACCCGCCGCTACACAACCAGAAGTAAAAGAACCTGAAATCAACAGCGAGGCTAAGTTTTTTGCGAGCCTAAAAAACGATGGATGGAAAAAATATGCTGATCTAACTCCCGAGGCGGATGGGGCTGGAACCTTGGTATTTAAGGGGCTCGATAAGGGTACTCCTGAATACATACACAGCCGTCTTCATCATTTCTTTGGGCTTAATGGAGCCGCTGTGAAAGAGGACCCGAGCAAGTTGGATATTACAGTGAATGGAGCACCAGCGACGTGGGGAGTCACCAAAGAGTATCCTGATGGAACGTTAGTGGGCGCCAATGGGCGACGCCTTTGGGTGGAAAATGGAACGAAGATTGAATGGGAAAAGAAACCCAACCCTGCAATTTCAAAAGTCACGGGGCCAATAGAGGAAAAAACTGCACTTACTGAAGTGGAAATTGAAGCACTTAATACCCGTTTCCTCACACTGATAACAATAGGTGACAATCTGACAAAACAAGAACGCATGGCGACGGCAGATTATAAGGCGGTCAGTGAAAAATCACGTAGCTTTTTAGAGACTAAGGGCCATCAAGCAGAGCAGGTTGCGGCAGCTAAAGCGGTTTATGACTCAAAAATGGCCAGTATTGCGAGTGAGAGAGACGCGTTGGCAAAAGCGTACAAAAAAATGGAACCTGCTGTCGCTCAATTGGATCTGACGGGCAATCCAAAAAAGGGTTATGAAAGGATGTTCGCCTTTGCAAGACAAGTTGCTAAAACGACAAGCGCGGTTGCCTCTGCCGAGCCTACTGCCGCATCAATGGATAAGGGCTAAATAGGCCTCCGATTGACCTCTTTCCCCATTTTGCCTATACTCCGCTTTGCTCTTAGGAGTTTTGGAGCGGGGTTTAGCGCAGTTGGTAGC
>JBAZQU010000037.1:0-8516 GCA_041645035.1 Candidatus Altimarinota bacterium
AATATAAAAAATAAAATATAAAAGATAAAAAATTGAAATCGACTTTTAGTTACCCCGTTACTTTTTTATTTTTTATTTTTAATCTTTTATTTTAGCGAAGCGCTTAGCCTTGTCTCTGTTTATGCTTCGGATTCTTGCAAATAACACACACCCGACCTTTGCGGCGGATGGTTTTGCAGTCTTTACAGATTTTTTTTACCGAAGCTCTAACTTTCATAATTTATTTTCGAAAATAATCTACGAATCTACAAATCTGTTACAAATTTACGAATCACAAGAAATTCTATTTGGTTGTTGATTAAAACTTAAAGGAATGAAATTAATCTATTTGTAAATTCGTAATCAAATTCGTAATTTCGTAGATTATAACCGGTAAGTTATTCTGCCCTTGGTCAGATCATAAGGGCTGATTTCCATGCGCACCCGATCGCCCGGCGCCAAGCGGATTTTATGCATCCGCATCTTGCCGGAAAGGTGCGCCAATACCTCATTGCCGCCGGAAAGCACAATCTTGAAGGCGCCAGCCGGCAAAAGCTCAAGCACCTCCCCTTCCATCTCCAAGAAATTTTTTGAATCAATCGCGGCCTGATCAACCGGCCGTTTTTTTCTACGCATTAGACCTGTTGTTTAATAAGCTTCTTGACGAAATTTTTAGATTTTGTGGAAATTCTTTCAAAAATTTTTGAAGGAATATGCATATATATTCATTAGATATAATCGGTTCGCTCCCTCGCAAAAGAAAAATAAATTTTTCTTTTTCTCCCTCGCTGCCGATTATTAGCGATAAAATTTTTGAAAGAATTTACCGAAATCTGAGAATTGCAGTCGGAGCTTATTAAGCAACAGGTCTAATAGCAAAATAAAAAAGTTTTACCAGCATTCTGGTAAAATATTGTAAGCTAAATTGAACTTAACTAAAGCTAAAATAATTATATATGCTTGCCTCTATATTGTCAAGTGTTTAGGGCGTAATTTAAGAAATAGCTAATTTTGGCTAATATTAAACAAATTATTTTTTACTCCAATATCGCCTTGATTCTACGCACCCCGGCCGATGAACTTTCCTCTTTTTGGATTTTGAAATGCCCAAGCACGCCGGTGTGTTCAACGTGTGGTCCGCCGCAGATTTCGCGGCTATATGGCGGCTCTGATGAACCAGGCCTGCCTACAGTATATACTTTGACTTTTTCACCGTATTTTGATTCAAAGACTCCCTCGGCTCCAGTTTTTTTTGCCTCCTCCAGGCTCATTTCTTGAAAGTTGACAGCTGCGTCAGCAGCAATAATTTCATTCACTATCTTCTCAATTTTTTTCAATTGTTCAGTCGTAACCTTTTCCGAATGAGAAAAATCAAAGCGCAAACGCTCCGGCGTGATGTTGCTTCCTTTCTGGTGTACATGGTCGCCTAAAATTTGGCGCATGGCCGCAAGCATCAGGTGCGAGGCAGTGTGCAGTTTCTTGGTTTCCTCGCCCGCGTCCGCCAGGCCGCCCTTGAATTTGCCGGCGCTTGCCGTTCGTGAAAGTTCTTGGTGTTTTGTGAGCTCCATTTTAAAACCCTCCTCATCAACCGTTATTCCCTTCTCTTTCGCGAGCTCTAGAGTTATCTCCAGCGGAAAGCCGTAAGTTTGATACAAATTAAATGCTTCCGCGCCGGTGATGCCGTCAATGCTCACGGACCGCTCAAATTCTTTCAGGCCGCGTTCCAGGGTTTGTGAAAATTTTTCTTCCTCGGCGGTCAGCTCTTTCATAATTTTTTCTTTATTCCGGATAAGTTCAGGATGGATATCGCCATAAATGGAAAGCACGACCTCGGAGATTTCGGCTGTCCATAACGGCTTGGTGATGCCGAGCTGTTTGCCATAGCGCACGGCGCGGCGGATTAGGCGGCGCACCACATAGCCCTGATCAGTATTTGACGGCGTAACGCTTTTGTCGTCGCCCATAATAAAGGTTGCGGCCTTCAGGTGGTCAGCGACGATGCGCATGGCGCGGTTGGTCTCTTCATTCTCGCCATAGCGTTTCCCGGAAAGCTCCTCAATTTTTTTAAACAAGGGTGTAAAAAATTCAGTATCAAAAGTGTTCTGTTTGCCGGTGATTACCGTCAGGGTGCGTTCCAGTCCCATGCCGGTGTCAACATTTTGTGCCGGCATTTTTTCAAAATTGCCGTCGGCCACTTTGTTGAATTCCATGAAAACATCATTCCAGATTTCCATTATTCTAAAACCGTCAACTTCTTCTTCAAAGGTTGCTGTCAGAGAACCGCGTTCAGGCGCGACATCATAAAACATTTCCGTGCAGGGTCCGCAAGGTCCGGTGGCGCCGGCCGGGCCCCACCAATTATCCTTGGCCGGCAAAGGAAAAATCCGGTAATTTTGATTGCCGTTAACGGGCGTGCCAAATGAGCAAAGTTGAGCATTAATTCCCGCGGATTTGAACTGCTCCTGCCAAGCCCGGATTGATTCGTCATCAATCGGCGAGGCTTCATTGCCCATAAATACGGTTACATAAAGTCGGTTTGGATCAAGCGCCAGCCAGTCCGCACCGGTCAGGAATTCCCAACTCCAGGCGATTGCCTCCTTTTTAAAGTAATCACCTAAGGACCAGTTGCCGAGCATCTCAAAAAAAGTCAGATGGCGGTTATCGCCCACCTCATCAATATCGCCGGTGCGGATGCATTTTTGGCTATTAGCCAGACGTACTCCTTCCGGATGTTTTTCGCCCATCAAATAAGGCACCAGCGGATGCATGCCGGCGGTGGTAAACAAAACCGACGGATCATTTTCCGGAATCAAAGAAGCACTCGGCAATATCGCATGCCCTTTTGATTTGAAAAAATCCAGATATAGTTGACGTAAATTATTGCCTGTCATAGTTTTTTAGAATAGATTTTCATTATACCGAATATTCAACTTTGAGTCCCGCCCTGCGAAGCTTTAGCGAAGGAGGGTCGTAATTCATCACTGGTCATATTAGGAAATTATAAATTAAAGCGGGTTTTTTGGCAATCCCCATTACTCCTTAGTGTTGAGTAACGGGGTAAAAGTTAGGAATAAAAGAGACCCCGCCACACGAATGCGGCGGGGTCGGGTGAAGCGTCTTCGCCGAGGTCAGACGCGGACGACGATCGCAGGAACGAGGTGGAACTTCGATGACCTCATAAGCACGTTTCCTTTCCGTTGACGGGTTGGCGGTTATGTCAGATCTGGTTTGGGCTGGCAGCTTCGCATTGATTAGCGACTTAGTCGCCAGCGAGTTTCGCGCCTTAGCCCGAGCCCCTCGATGAGAGGCTTTGTCTGATCGGCGATGAGCGTCGTGAGAGCTCTCACTATCTCACGCGCTTGTGGCCAACACCATCCAAGATATGTGCGTTGAACTCACAACGTCGCCAGCCGTCGGTTTCTCGTCGCACAATCTGCCCTCCCTTCTGGCTATTAGCGTGATTTGCTAATTAAAGCCGTCAGGCGTTGCTGGATGAAGTCATTGCAGACTTGGCTTGGGAGCATCCCGTATTATTAGCTCCCGGTTGCGGGAAGATGGTTTAAATATAGCAAATAATTGTTAATTTCGCAAGATTAAATGAAAAGGGCGAGTCGTGAGACTCGCCCGAGCTTGAAGGTTCAAAGCGGAAAGCTAATACCAGAGATTTTTCGGCCGCTCGATGAACGGGCAGCGCTTATTGAATTGCTCATAGAGGAAGCGGAGCTTGCACAGAACCTCCCAGATGAAAATGAACGGACCGGCGATCTGCTTGAGCGAGGCGGTGATTTTTTGCTTCCGCTCTTCACGCTTCTTCTGGCCGTCCCTTGCCAGCCGGAGCGCGTTTCGGAATGACATATTCGGATCATTCAGCAGGAGCTCAAATATCCGCTCCTTTATCGCCTCGTCTTGACTTATTAATCTGTCCTCGACTGATTTTATACGCTCCAGGGTGTCGTGGTCCAGCGCCAGGACAAATTGCCGATAACAGAGCTGTTCGGTGTATTTGCATCTGTAAAATAGGTTGTGGACCAGATTTGCCGACTCTTCCAACAGCCGCTGTTGTTCTTCCGGCGGCAGGGCGAGCAGTTTCTTGTTTTGCAGATACAGCTCGTAAGGGAGCCGTAAATGGCGGCTCACCTTGTTGCGCACATAAAGTTCAATCAGCTTCGTCTTTTGCCGCGCCGGGTTCTGTTCCTTCATCATCCGGATTGATGCAACCGAGAAAAGGAGTGCGATGGCGAGAAAGAGAAGGCCGACCAGCGGTCCGGCGCTATACATCACCAAAGCCGCCAAACTGCAAATAGAGCAAACGACAACGTAAGGAGCGATTTTTTCCAACGCGATAAAAACTTTTTCCTGCTTTTCCGGCGAGAGCCGCAGGGTTATCAAGGTAAGAAGTGTGATGCCGACCGGAAAGGCAAGGACGAGCCAATAGAGGCCGATGGATTTGATGTCGTTGATCAGTATTGTTCCCCACCTGACGATTAGGTGTCCGAGAAACGAGACAACCAACACGATGGCGGCGAAAACCTGGCTATGAAAGACGATTGTAAGAACCAGAAGCGTCAAAATCAGCTGGGCGACCCAGGCGATCTTTACCTTCCGAGGGAATTTTTTATTCTCCTCCTTACAGTAGGCTTTGTAACCCGATACCCCTATCGTCGTGGGCGCCAGTAGAAGTAACAGTATGGTGCATAGTTTGCCGAAAACCGGGACCAGCTTTGAATAAATAACCGCCATGAAGCTGATTAAAATCAGGGCCATAAAAAGTGTAAAGAACACCATCGCCCCGATTTTAATATACAGCACTGTGTTTTCGCTTAGCACGTCTTCAACGAGCCAGGTGAAGGCTTGGGCTATCAGCCTGCATAAGGCGCTGAAAAGCCAGAGCGGAGTGAGGAGCGCGAAAGGTAGTAGCGTCGGGTTGAGCCAGGACTGGGCCTGCAACGCTGACGTTGAAACGTGTATCGTGTTAATCTCCCAGATGAACAGAGCCGGAGAGATTACCCAGAACCAGAGGTGCACGATGATCGTCCACCAGAAGCCCGGGCAGATATTCTGTTTGAGTTCCACCGAGCGGTTGGGCCGCCAGACGAAATTGGAGCGCGCCTTGCGGTAGAGCCACCAGTAGCCGCCGAACTCTTTGTCCACCACGAAGTCGTTTTCGTGCGATTTCGCCGAAAGGAACTTTTTGGTGGAGACGAAGAATTCGGCCTGGTCGTCCCGATCGCCGTTCGGATAAGCGTTGAAGCCAAAGTCAAACGGTTTGAGGTTGAAGGACCAGGCTGACTTGGTCTGGTCGCGGCCGACCGGGTGTTGAATTTCATGGTTCTTGAGCTTTGCCACGGTGATTCCGCGGGTGAAAACTTCCCAGCGGCTGAATGCCCGGGGAATGCGCTCTGCCGCGAGATCGGCGAAGTTCGCCTCTATCGCCTCCAGCTGTTCCGGCTTTAGCCGACGCAGAAATGATTCCCGCGACTGGAAGTCTATGTTGTAGCGCCAGAGAATCCTGCGCCACGGCACCGTCGGCATCAGCACGATCATCGCCACCAGCCGAATCAGCCGGTTTTCGTCCGACAGGAACGCTTCCGGCCAAACTCTCTCGTAGAGAGCCAGGTCGGATTCCTTGACCAGGCGCCAAAAAGCCAGCGCCTCGGCGATCAGCAGCTTTTGCTTCCCCGCCTCGTCTCCGACGTAGGAGAAATTCAGGCGGCTGATTTCCCGCCTGGTCAGATTCTCGCGATCCTTCATCTTTTCCAGTAATCCGTTTTTCTCTTGCATCTCGTGTTTCCTCCTTTGGTTTGTGGTTTACAGCGTAAATTTCAACTAAAATCTTTATATTTAGCTTATGTTAAGGAACAATTTTAAGTTAATATAATAACATACTTATACATGCATGTCAAGAAAATACAACTAAAACTGCCTGAAAGAAAAAACCGCCCCGTTTATCGAAGCGGTTCGGCCTTGCTCACCACAGGCGGTTCGGCCTTGCTCACCACAGGCGGTGATTCGGCGATCACCGGTTTGGGTTTCATTTGATGAATAAGATATTCAAGGCCAAAGCTGGCCACGAATATCATCACAAAAACGAGCAAAACCAGCATTACGATTCTTGCGACAGGATGCCTATCGGACTCTTCTTGATTCATCTCGCCTCCCTAAATCGGACCGATTTGGCCGTTGATTTTACCCAAAGAATTTTTGCTCTTTTTTCCAAGGTACTCTTCCGCATCTTTTCCGGTCAGGGGGCCGTAGCTGAACTCATAGACATTGACAATTGTTTGCAGCTTGATGTTGTTTTCCTGCAGCTTGATGTTGTTTTCCAGGAGTTCTTTAATCTCCCCCATATTCCGATTCTCCGAGGTTATAAAGCCTAAAAAAACATACGGTAAACGCGGTAAGAACGAGAATTATTGCCAGCGCTGATTTCATCACTACCCCCCCCTTCGACTACGCTCCTTCGGCTCCGCTCAAGACAGGTCAGGAGTTGATTAATAATCGTTTTTTGTCCCTAGATTGGCCTAATTTGGCCCAAAACGTCATCCCAGGAAGTCTTGTCTTGGCTTCTAAGGAACTGTTCGATTTCTTTTTCGGTCAATGGGCCGTATTTGTACTCATAGACGGCTACAATAATCCGCATGCGAATGTTGTCTTTCCACAAATCGCGAATTTCCAGTAATTGCTGCCTTCCCGCGGTTTTGTAACCGAAAAAAAAGCCGAATAAGATACCCACAAAGAGCAGAATAAATACGGATCGCTTTCTCATCACTTCCCTCCAATTTTTTATTTAAAACTGTAATAAATTTAGGCTAATTTTAGGTATTTAATAACATTTTATGGAGGTATATTCCAGCGAGGAGGGTCTCATGGCCCGCGACCACTGGTTAGACCAGCCCCCCTAGGGCAATTCAGGCGACAGTCGTTGCCAGTTCGTGAGGACTTCACGGGAAACCGGCTCTCGAAAGAGGGTATGACCAAAACGAATTGGCGACACACACTGTCGCCTTTCTTCTTTTTACGAATTAATTATGCCCCCGCCCAAAACTTCTGTTCCTTTATAAAAGACTACACTCTGACCCGGGGTTACCGCCCTTTGCGCTTTAGCAAATTTTACTTTCAATTCTCCCTTGCCAATATTCATAACCCCATTAGAGATGATATCACTATTCTTTGAAATGGCAAGATTTTTATTTTGTCTATTTTTACTTTGAGCTAATATTTTATCAGAATCTCTAACGGGGTAAATAACGCAGTCAACCGGCAGATGTCTATAGCGGATGACAGCCTTTGCTTTCATCGGAAATTTTGGCAAGCTCGAAATCCAATTAACCTCCCTAACCGTCATTTCTTTTTTATACAATAATTTATTTTCGTGATCTGTCACTACATATAAAGTATTTGTTTTATAATCGCATCTGGCAACATAAAAAGGTCCGCTGCCGCCGATCTCCACGCCTTTACGCTGGCCGATGGTGTAGAGGGGGAGCCCTTGATGTTTGCCGAGAATCTCCAATTCCCCTCCTTGGAGGGGTGGCGCGGAGCGCCGGGGTGGGTTTGTGTCGAGGGGTGAGGTCAGTAACCTAATCGGCCCCGGCTTTAATTTCAGATGCCGCTTCAAAAAATCATTGTGCGACTTTCCCGGAATAAAACAGATCTCCTGACTCTCCGCTTTCCCCGCCACCGCCAGACTGGCCTTTTTTGCCAGCGCGCGTACCTGCGGCTTAGTTAAATCGGCGAGCGGAAAGAAAATTCGCTTTAATTTTTTTTGGTCCAGGGTATATAAAAAATACGTCTGGTCTTTGTCCGCGTCCTTCGGTCGGCGTAAAGAATACTTCCCTCCGCGAAGAGCAACTTTTGCGTAGTGCCCGGTAGCAATAAAATCCGCTCCGAGTTCGTCGGCTTTTTTGAGCAAAAGCTCAAATTTGATATGTCGATTGCACTCAACGCACGGGTTTGGTGTTTCGCCAGCCTGGTAGCCCGCGAGAAATGAATCAACCACCAACTTCTTAAAAGGCCGGTCAAAGTTGACCGTATAAAGAGGAATGTCCAAAATGTTCGCCACGCGCCGCGCGTCGTTGAACGAAGCCAGCGAACAGCATTTATTCCCCTCTGGAGAGGGGTGGCGCGGCTTGTCCTCCAAAGCCTTCTCGTCCTCCGACTCGTCCTCCATAGCTTTAGCGACGGAGGAAGCTTCAGCGAAGGAGGAGGCGTAGGAGGGAGCGCCGGGGTGTGTTTCCGCCCAGAAATGCATAAACACCCCAATCACCTCAAGCCCCTTTTTTTTCAGCAACAAAGCCGCCACTGATGAATCTACGCCACCAGACATAGCCATAAGCACTCGCGATTTTCTTGACCCGCCGGCTTGCCCCGAAACATCCCGTAGGGATTGTTTTGGGGACATCGCGACCAGCACTTTTTGTTTATTAATTTTTGCCATTTCTTTACCCTAACAAAAAAACAGGATTTTTTCAATCCTGTCGCCTTTCTTATCCATTCAGTGGTTAGTCCGTAATAAAAAACATATTAGGTGGCTCCGA
>JBAZQU010000008.1:0-46036 GCA_041645035.1 Candidatus Altimarinota bacterium
TAAAATCCACGCACCATGGCAATTTCAGTAGAAGCCGGTCCAGACAATAAAATCCTCCGTACGCCGTCCAAACCTGTGGTGAAAATCACAGCGGACATCCGTAGTTTTGCGCAAGAGATGACCAAAACCATGTTCAAAGAAAATGGCGTGGGCATCGCCGCTCCACAGTGCGGACGTAACATTCGTATGGCCGTTGTGCGGCTCAACCCCGGAGAAAAAAATGAAATCATTTTTCCCATTATCAACCCGGAAATTCTAGAACTTTCCGAAGAAATGGAAGACGGAGAAGAAGGCTGCTTGAGTCTGCGTGGAGTGTGGGGCAAAGTGAAGCGCCATTCTCAACTGCTGGTTCGCTACAAAAACATTAAAGGCCAAGAGCAAAACCTGTTACTCGATCATTTCAACGCTCGCATTATTCAACACGAAGTCGACCACTTAAACGCCATGCTTTTCATCGATCGTGCGCATGAAATTGAAGAGAAAAAACGTTCAAAAAAATAATTTAGCCAGTCGGTATAAACGCCACCAAACAGGTCTAAAGACAAAAACCTGAGCCGGATGATAGGAGATCCGCTTCCCGCCGAAGCGAGTTTTAAAATGCGTCACCCCTTCCAACGGATGCCCTGCCGTGCCCTCCGGCGCAATCCCCAAAAAATCGTACGTTTGCATACCCGTTTTTTTCGCCTCCTGTATCGCGGTCCATTGCAATAAATAAGAAGCGCGACTTTCCCGATGCGCACTGGAAGACGCTCCAAAATAATAAGTCGCTATTCGACCAAAATACGTCACAAGTATCCCCGCAACCGCCACGTCATTCAAAAAGGCCAAATAAAAATGTGCCTGCCGTAAAAAATCCTTGTAAAAACCCTCCCCGTGGACTGAAAAAGCGTCGCGGTCCGCGGTGTCCGCCAGCAGTGCATAAAAGAGCGGCAAACTTTCCACACCGGCCTTTTTTATAAGCACCCCGGACTTCTCCGCTCGCTTAATATTGGCCCGTCCATTTTGGCTCATTTGTCCCAAAATCTCACCCTCACTCAGACTCAAATCCAGTACCAGCGTATCCGTAGGCAAATAATGCTCTTTTGCAGTCTCCCCTTCCACAACAAAGTCCTCTTCGATCGGGACGCTTGGCTCAATTCGCAAGAACACATCACCGCCCTCTTTTGCCAAAACCTTGACCGCGGCCAACAAGCCGTCCCATGCCGCTCTCGCCCCTTCTGCGGGCAATAAGGGGCCACGTGGGCACCAAAGCCAGGTTTTCCCAAAACCCATTACTTGCCGCACTAACATTGCCCCTCCACTCGGCGAAGCCGAGGCGTCCCCGTCTGCCCCCTCCTCAAAAACCCCAAGAACAAAAAACGCCGGTCGCCCGGGAATACGCGTTTGCAACTCGCCCCACCCCCAACTTTGCTCCACGCCTCCATGCGGATGCGCCTCAACCATTTTATCCCATTCTTCCTTCTCGCCGATCTTAATAAGACGAATATCCATCCGCCTCAGTCTAGCAGAAAAATCGAAAGCAAAGTACACTGAGCTCATCCTTAATTTTCATGCCATGAGAAAACTTTTATCCATTACTCTACTCGGCGTACTTCTGCTGACTGCCTGTGCCACCGGTGAAGACCTCCAGGGAAGACTTGGAACCTCCTCGACAGTTATGACCATGAGTCTCTCAAGCGAGAGCCCAAGCGGCGCCCGTACCGTTAGTTCCGTCGACGAATTTATAGTTTTTGACGTGGAATTCAATCGAAGAACCACCCTTCCCACGGGAACCAGATTCCGCGTGGACATTAGGGCGGAGTCAACAGGTTTAGGAGGAGCATTCGACCCTACTGTTTCGGGCAAAGTGATCACGCTCAAACAAGATGGTACGGCCATTGGGACGGGTACTTTTTCTATAATTGACACCGACCTCCCCAGCGAAGGAACAGCCTACATCACAACCACCTCAGCAATAGCCTTTACAAAAGGAGATGCAAAAACATTCACCCTCGTCGGCAACACCTCCAATCTTTTGGCTGAGCAGACCGGAGTGGACGACACTTTGGATGTAATTGTGGAATACAACGGGCAACAAGTAACCGGAAACACACTCGTGTACTAATTTTGTAATAAATTGCTTTCTTCGCCGTTCTATACCGTGGAGTAAGCAACCGTAAGAAGAACCCTTAAACGCGGGTTCTTTTTATTTATATCGGGATACTTGCTGGACAAAATCTAAAAATCTGCTACTATGATGCACATGAACCTGAAAAATCTAGCCATTGTAGGAGCCCTAGCCCTAAGCGCCTGCGAACAAAAAACAGCTGCTCCAATTTCAGTCCAGGCAAGGCCTAAAGTAGAAATGGCTGCTGCCGTGATCCACCCGCAGTCTTCAGTTTTGGATAAACCTGTAGACTTTGAGTCAGGGCTAAAGACCCAAGGCTTTCAGGCAAAATTCAAACAGGAGTGTGAAGCCAGGTTTGCCAAACTTCCTCCCGAAAAAAGAACCCAAAACAAACTCAAGGAGCTACTGGACGGCCTGGCTTCATGGGTGGATACGGTAGAGCCAAAAGGCGCCATTCGAAGAGCCATCGCAGCACAATTCTCGGGACAAAAAGTAAACGTTTTTGATGTTACCAAAATACTCAATAGATTCCTCCATTCCGATGGAGCACACCTGATGCTTGAAGGAGAAAAAGGCGTGTGGGCCGTGGGCCTCTACGCTTTTACAAAAACTGAAGTCGTTCAAATCCGCGACGATAAACGGGGAGAAAGCTATCCCGTTCTTTTTGTAAGCCAAAGTCTCTGTGGGGCTACACCAAAAAGAACAGAGGCTCAAGCCGACCCCCACAGCATGGTTATTCTGTCTTTTATGGAAAACCAAGCAGCAGCTGACCGACAAGTTTTAAAAGAAATCAGCGAACTTCCTCAGCTTAAGAAACCAAACGAAAAAGAGCTTACTGCTTCCCAACAAAAAAACCGTCTCCATCACGAAGCCACCCATCTATTTCTTTTACAGCAGCATCCGGAAATTGTTGAATATAAAACCTGCGTCAGCGACCTTTTACAGACTACGCTAAAAACGGGAGACACTGTTGAACTACCCGGATGCTATAGCGCTCAGCAAGTCCAAGAGCTCTGCGCCTTTTCTTCGCAACTGGAGCAATCTCCTGTTCCCTGGGGTCATCTTTCCTACTTGGACGATTACTATGCTGTGGACGAAGCCAACCGCCTCTTTTCAGACCTCCTCCGTGTGTACACGCTAGACGAACTTTCTTCTGCAGATAGGGCGCAAGTTGAGCAAGGAGGCAGGATTGATGGTGGAGAGTTAAGAAATGCATTTGGGTCAGGCAGATATTCGGTGAGTAATACCAACGCGGTGGGCCGTCGGGGTTATGAAACTTGTTTGAGACTCACCGATAAACTCAGCGCTCAAGCAAAGCGTGAACAAGTCAGCAATTAAAAAGACCCCCGCGAAGCACTAAAGTTCATCTGTGCTGGAGCGGCCTCTAAACCTGAAAACTAAAAACCATCCGGGAAGCGTTAAAGTTCATGTACGCTGAGCGGGTGGTTTTTAGTTTTATTTCTGCATTTTCTGTCTTATAAACGCCGGGATATCATATTCATTTCCAGTGTCCTCACCCATGGGCATTGAAGGGGTGCCGGGACGACCATCCTGAAGCGACATAGGCTTTTGCTGACTTGGGTTCGCACTGCTGCTGCTCATGGAGCGATATTCCCCAAGAGGACGAGCGATTTGGACCCCGCGCTTGATGTCATCAAAGCCGGTTGCCACCACAGTAATCTTAATTTCACCGGTGTAAGAGTCGTTGATAACCGCTCCAAAAATAATATTAGCCTCCGGATCGGCAGCCTCGGTAATAATGCGAGCAGCTTCATCCACCTCGAACATAGAAAGATCGGATCCCCCGGTGATATTGAACAAAATCCCCTTTGCTCCTTGGATGTCGAGTTCGAGCAAGGGGCTTTCCACAGCGGCACGAGCCGCTTCGGTAGCACGATTTTCTCCGGTTCCGTAACCAATTCCCATGAGGGCGCTTCCCGCATTTTCCATAATGGCCTTCACGTCCGCGAAGTCCACGTTGATCATTCCATGCACGGTGATCAAATCGGAAATACCTTGCACTCCCTGGCGGAGTACGTCATCCACCACTATAAATGCCTCAGTGAGTGGAGTTTTTTTGTCGATGAGAGACAAAATCTTGTCATTCGGAATGGTGATGAGCGTATCTACTTTGTTCTTCAAGTTCTCGAGACCTTCTTCTGCCTGCGTGCGGCGGCGGTGGCCTTCGAATGAGAAGGGTTTCGTCACCACGGCAACAGTGAGGATTCCGAGGTCACGCGCAATTTCAGCAATTACAGGCGCAGCTCCCGTTCCGGTTCCTCCCCCAAGTCCACAAGTAATAAAAAGCATCTCGGCTCCATCGAGCGCCTGTTTGATTTCTTCAGAAGATTCTTCAGCGGCTTGTCGTCCCACGTCGGGATGACTTCCGGCGCCGAGACCGCGCGTGGTAGCTTTACCAATATTAATTTTAATAGGCGCTTCAGAATGGTAGAGCGCTTGTGCATCGGTATTGATCGCGATGAAATCAATTCCTTTAACGTTGGCACGAATCATTCGGTTGAGCGCGTTTCCGCCTCCCCCTCCAATGCCGACTACTTTAATGCGTGCAACCGGAGTCACATCGGGAGTGACTTCAAAATTGCGTCTTTTGGATGCATTACCCGAGAAGAGATTCTTCAGGCTGTCATCCTGTTGTCCTTGTTGAGAGGCTGTCATAGGGATAAGGGTTACTCGGCGGAGCCGAGGGTTCTAAAAAGAGAAATCAGGGGAGCAGGCCGCGGAACCAAGTTTTAAAATTCTGGCCAACTTTTTCGAGTGAAAAATTCTTGAAATTAAAACGCGCTCCATAACCTTCTCCTTGAAAACGAGAACCCCAAATCACGAGTCCAATCACGCTGGCATAGGCAGGGTCTTCGATCTTATCTACCACACCTTCATAATTCGTGGGGAAACCAATTTGCACCGGCAAATTAAGCACCTCACGCGCAAGATCAATAACACCCGGCATTTTCACCGCCGCTCCGGCCAAAATGGCTCCGGCCGGCAGCATACCGTCGCGCTGTACCTTAGAAAGCTCATCCTTCACCATCATAAATATTTCATGATAACGAGCCTGAATAATTTCAGCGAGCTGTCTCTTGGAAACGGTTTGCGTATCTATTTTTGAAAGCAGAGAAAGATCAATAGTTTCTCGTTCATGGATGTCCTCCGGGATGCAAGAACCATATTCAATCTTAATTTTTTCAGCAGTATCGATGGAAGTTCGAAGCCCGATAGCAATATCATTGGTCACATTATCCCCGCCCACCGGCAAAGACGCGCTGTGAAGCACGGTTCCTTCTTCATAAATGGCTACATTAGTTCCGCCGGATCCAATATCAATCACCACGGTTCCAAGTTCCTTTTGACGTTTAGTAAGCACGGATTCCGCAGCAGCAAGACCACAAGGGATGATATCGTTAATATCCACGCCGGCCTGATGCACACATTTTTCAATATTTTTCACGGCGGGCACAAGTCCGGTGACCAAATGCGCTAACACTTCCAATCGGATTCCGGTCATTCCCACGGGGTATTTGATGCCGGTTTGTTCGTCAACCGTAAAGGACTTCGGAATAATGCGTAAAATGCGACGGTTGTTTGGAATAGCCACCGCTTGTGCCGCTTCCAACACTCGATCCACGTCGTCTTCAATAATTTCGTTTCCACTATGAGAAATAGCGATAACCCCCTTGCTATCCATGGAGGAGATGTGATCCCCGGAAATTCCCAAAAATACATTGTGGATAGGCTCTCCGGCCATACGTTCGGCGTCTTCCAAGGCGGAAGCAATATTTGAAACCGTTGCCTCCACATCAATAATGTTCCCCTTGCGGAGACCATCCGAGGGAGACACCCCGACTCCAATTATATTGGGAGTGGTGCTTTCTTCATCCATAATGGCCACTGCGACTCGAACTTTGGAGTTTCCAATATCAAGTCCAGCGACAACTCTATGCTTTGGCATGAACCGACTCTATATCAAGAAAAACAGGCCCGCAAGACTTTATGTGCAAAATAAGGGCTTTTAGAAGCCAAAAAATGCCTATCGAACTCTTTTTGTATTCAAAAAATAAGGCTGAAATAAGCCAAGTCTGCCCCGCCGCTCGTCCCTGGAATTTTGGCTTGCCTTAGCCAAAAAATATGCGCAAGAACACTTAAAATCTACCCAAGGCTTGAGCAAGTGCTTTACGCGGGTCAAATGCTATGAATACAAAATTTATACAGTGGGTCGCTTGCAAAGAAATAAAAAAATGTTAAGTTAAATAATTGCCAATCAACATGAGCCTACCCACAAACATTCGCAACGCCATTCTGAGCCGGGAAAGAATTAGCGTTGGGACCCTCGTCCCCACAATTAGTACTCCAAAATGGGGCTCAATTGCTGAAGAAATAAGGGCCACCCAGCGTCTAAGTGATGTGGAAATAAGAAGGGTAATAGCTGTTTTAGATAAATATGCCCCTGATGAAGCATTTCCAGAAATGGCCGACGGGAGTCACGCTTTTGTGCCACTTCTACGCCCTCTCCCCAGAGGAAGGAATGGCTTCTTTCGGTGTGCCGTTGAAAGCGACTCGGAAGAACTCTCTGTTAAACTTATTCTAAATATGGGAGGGGCTATCACCGTTCATTTTGCTACGGACATTTTTCCAACATCAGGGGAGTTGAGGGCCATCAGGATGCATCGTGGAGTGAATGACGGCACGTCGATAGACTGCACGTGGGAGAAAAGAACCAACGGAGCTCAGGCCTTGCTCACTCAAATGGGCTGGTCCGTACCCGGCTCTACACGGAATTTCTTTTGGGCAAAAGGCAGTGGGAGAGATTCAATGCCAACAGGTGCTAAGGGACACAAGTGGGCCGTGCAAGGAAGCGCACCAATAGAAGGATCCCCATTATGGATAGTAGGCGATCTTTTAAAATAAACTCCCTTGCTCCGCACTTACTCGTAATTTATTCCAATCTTTATTGAGCCGCTCTACTCGCCCCAAGTGACCTTTAAAAGCAAGAGACTCAAAAAGACGACGGACTTTGTCCACGTCAAATTTGTGCATAGTGCATTCATCCAGACTTACTTTTACCCCGTCTTCTCGCACCAGGGTGGCGATGTGTTTGCAAAGCCGAGCGGTTTCTTCATGCGTACGCAGCAACTCCCGAATGCGCGCAGGCTGCACTTCTTCTATATGCTCGTAAATACCCTCCACCGTGCCGAACTGTTCCAGTAACTTGCAGGCCGTTTTATCACCAATACCCGGTACGCCGGAAATATTATCGCTGGGATCGCCGGAAAGTCCCTTAAAGTCAGGCACCTGCTCCGGCCACACACCCATTTTTTCTTTCACGGCATTTCGGTCATAGCGTTTCACCTTAGTGTAGCCGCTGATCGGAGTCACCACCGTAACGCGGTCACCCACCAGTTGCAGAGCATCTTTATCTCCGGTAACGATCACGACTTTAATATCCGGATGCTTCTGCGTCACTTGAGTGGCCACAATCGCCAAATAATCGTCCGCCTCCAGGCCCTGCTTTTCAAAAATAGGAATATTAAAGGCGGAAATCACCTCTCGGACTCGAGGGAACTGCTTAAATAGCGTGTCGTCCATCTTAGCTCGCGTGGCTTTATATTCAGTATATACGGCGTCTCGAAAGGTTGGCCCCTTCATATCAAAAGCCACGGCCAGGTATTCCGGCAACTCATATTCCAGTATCCCAAGCAATATCCCCGTAAATCCAAAAACCGCGTTCACCAGTTCTCCACTTGGGGCGTGGATGGTCGGCGGCACCGCATGGAAGCTGCGATGGATTAGGGCATTGGCGTCAATGATCACAAATTTCTTCATGCCAGGAGCATACTCCGGCAAACGACCCTTTTCAAACCCGTTAAAGTTTGCTATAATGTCTTAATCACTCACCATAGGTGAGCGCATAAAAGAAGTATGGCAAAAACAAAAATACCTTTGAAGCTGAAAATCCGCATTCCGCACGTCGTTCTGGACGTACGCGGTGCCAACCCTGCTCTAGTAGAAAAACTTTTACCCGGACTGGAAGAATTACCAGCCCGTTTTCATATATTAGGAGAAGGGGCCAAAACCTATCCCCACGTTTTTTCTTTTGAAGAAGCCCTGGAGGAGGCTCACATTTGGCTGGTCCTCGGCAACCATCTTCCTTCGCAATTTTCCATGATCATAGACCGTGGCATTGTGCCCGTGATGCAAAGTGGCCTCCATAAAGATGCCGAAAATTACAATCCCGTTGAAGAGAGCGGAAATTCCTTCCTCTTCCAAAAACCCGGCGTCTGGACCGTACATGCAGCCCTCGTCCGCGCTCTCGAAAACTTCGCCTTCGCCTACGATTGGGAAAACCTTAGAGACCAGGGCAAAGCCCTAATGAAACTATAAACCTAAAAAGCCAACCCTTCGCCTCAGCTGGGAGCGGAGATTTCTTCATGCATGATTCAGAAATCTTCTTCCTTAGACTTTACGCTGATGCGCTTGGTTGGCTTTTTAGTCGACTAGGGGTCACAAGGCCCTCGGCTTTTCTTGGTGGATTCTGAAGCACAAAACCAAAGGAAGTATGGACGAGGATCAAGACGCCAAGAAAAGCCGAGGGAACAATCTTGTGAACCCTATTGCAAACTATTCAAATCACCCCCCGTTCCACTGCCGGTTCCGGAGGTGATATTTGCGACGAGGTCAAAAATCTCTCCGAGGTTGATGTATTGAATCACGTTGAGCCCCATGGCACGACCTATAATAGCTACAATGGCCACGGACAACATGGTCACAATCAGCCCAATAATGGCATAACGAATAGTGGACACCGCTTGCTTAATTTTGTCCTCTTGTCCTCCGGATAGAATAAAAGAGATTCCTCCGAAGAATATGAAGATTACACTCAAAAAACCCGCGACAATGATTGCATAGGCAATAGCACGATTAATGACTTCGATGGCATCATATTCTTGGGCAACGTCCAAAACAGATCCCTCGGTAACCATGGCGATGACAAGTGGAAGAAAATTCATAGCCAATCCATACTACACGGGCTGCCCTTCCGGTTCAATGATTTTCAAATTATAGCGCGCATCGAGTTTGGCCCCCATCATGCGAAGCAGCACGCGAAGTGACTTTGCAGTTTGTCCGGCCTTGCCGATAATCTTTCCCATATCTTCCTTATTTACCTTGAGAGTGATGAGCACGCCCAAATCGTCCGTTGTTTGAGTAACCTCTACTTCTTCGGGGTGGTCCACGATCGCCTTAACGACGAATTCAATAAA
This sequence comes from Candidatus Altimarinota bacterium, assembly GCA_041645035.1. Lineage (GTDB taxonomy): Bacteria > Patescibacteriota > Gracilibacteria > UBA1369 > 2-02-FULL-48-14 > 2-02-FULL-48-14. The sequence goes on from JBAZQU010000008.1 coordinate 9,382, forward strand.
CGCTCTTGCGCTTTCATGAGGATCAGAAGCCATACGGTGGTGGGTTAAGGATTACGCCACTGCATCGCCAGATGCAGCGTTTTCCGCCGCAGGCGCTTCAGGAGCAGGAGCCGCATCGGCTGCGGCGGGCGCAGGAGCTGCTGCAGCTTGTTCGACTGGCGCACTCTTGCTCTGGTGTTTCTTATTGCGGAGCTCTAAGTATTTGTCCATGCCGGGCATTCCATTGGTCTTCAAAAGAGAAGCCACAGAATCGGAAGGTTGAGCACCTTTGGAAATCCAAAATTCAATCCGTTCTTTATTGAAATCCGTCTTCTTTCCTTCCGCGAGGTTGTAAAAGCCGAGAATTTCTTGAGCCTCCCCTTTAACCGCATCGGATTTTTCCGCGAGCACAATACGAAAGGCCGCTTGATTTTGCTTACCGATTCGAGTTAGGCGGATAACCTGCACAAGTTCAGGGTTAGAAATTACTGCCTACCGATTCTAGTGATGAGGCTAGAATTGTCAAGTAGAAAGCAAAAAACGGTTAGAATCCGATGGACTTGCTAGAATCAGAAAAAGTCGCCGAATTCACCGCCGGCGGTGAAATACACAACAATTTTGGATGGCGCAACTAACGATTAAGCTTCGTCTGCAGGATTAATCATGCCCTTCCTAGTGAGAGTAGCAATAGCTTGTTCACGAGCCATACCTTCTAGCCGCTTTTTTTCTCGTCCCTTAGCAGCCTTGGAAGGCAAAGCCTCCATAGGACCCTTGTCCATTCGTTCGTAGAGCGCCTCAGTAATCCAGATAACAGCAATATTATACAGAGCTACTTCAAAAGAATCGCCGGAACAAGGATCCGTAGTGAGTAAAAACGCCCTTTGACCCTCGGGGATCAGCCCATTACAAGTGTCGAACAAGCACTTACGGAACAAACCCTCGCGCGTTTCTTTCACAACTTCATCAACAGTCTGCGGCCCAGGCTTCACCAGATCAGCCTTCCTTTCCGAACCAGCCTCTACCTGAATACCTAAAGATAACAAAAAAGCATCCAATCCGATTAAATCATCCAAGTCTGAACCACCTTCCTTTGCAACCTCTAGAGAGGCGATGAGTAGGACCGCGCCATAATCCTCTGCCCCAAGAGTGGCCTCGCGAATTCTTGCTGCTAGGTTTGGGGCTAACGATTCGATACGTGCACACAAAAGCTCTCGGACAAGCTCAGGAGTAGGTTCGTCCTCGTGCGTGTCTATATCCCCCTGTAAAGCCTCCCGGACCCATCCAGGTACAGACTCGTCTCCAGACGCCGCGACTGGAATTTCAGCAGGGGCAATAGGTTGGCTGTCGGTTGGTCTGTCAGCAGGCTCATCAGGCATATCTTTTTTCAGGTAAGGATTTGACTGTAGCACAATTTTATGTCGAAGTCTACTCAACAATGGTTCTCAAATCTTTGACCCATTCCTTCCCCAAATGCATATTCAATTTTAAAAGAAGTTCGTGACGATGCACGTATACACGTTGGGCCCAAACACTGTTCGGTACGGCAACGTAAAGCACCCCGGCCTTTAAAAATTTAGGATGGACCTCTTTTTTTGCATCCTCCCCCACAATGGTCGGCAAAATAGTGCGAAAGCGTGCGCAAACCAAACCGGCACGAGCTTCGCGAGTCAGTCTATACTTTTTGAGCGCCTGTGGGATGAAATCGGAAAAATGGATGAAGTCGTTCATTTCTTGCATTCATTGTAGACCTCGAGTGTTTTTTCAGCCATCTTTTCCCATGAGAATTTAAGACTGTGCTTGAGTCCACATTCGCGAAGTGTTTCCTGAAGAGTCTCGTCCAGCAAAACTTTGCGGATGGCATTGGAAATGTCTTCAGGGTCGTAAGGATCGAAATAGAGCGCGCTGGCTTCTCCACAGATTTCTGGAATGCAGGAACTTTTGGAAGCAAGCACCGGAGTGCCGCAACGCATAGCTTCAAGCGGAGGAAGACCAAAGCCCTCGTAAAGCGAAGGAAAAACGTAAGCCGTGGCGGTTTGATAAAGGGCAATCAGCTCCTTTTCGGGAATCATTCCCGTATAAATCACATGATGTTCCAGACCAAGTTCCTTCACGGTGCGCTTCACTTCCGGGTAATAAGGATCTTCCTCACCGGTGATGACGAGCTGCATATCAAAGGCCTCCGGGCCCTCGCGTAGCAGAGCAAAAGCTTTGATCAAATTCACTAGGTTTTTGTGGCCGCGCCACACACCCGTGTAGAGCAAAAAATTACGGGAGATGCTATATTTTCGGTGCACCTCTTCTTGATATTCTTTATCACCGCGCGGCCCAAATTCCTCCCCCACTCCTTCATAGATTACCTCCACTTTAGCGGACGCTACTTTGGTTATTTCAATCAAATCAATTTTGGTATTCTCGGAAACGGCAATCACTTTTTTTGCATTTTTTACCGCCGTTTTAAGCACAAGATTATAGGCGGCGCGATAAAACGCGGAACTCATTTTTTTACCCGGAAAAAAGGAAAGCGTAAGATCGTGAATGGTCACCACGGAAGGCTTGCAATAAAAAATTGGCGCATTGAAATGAGTGAAATGCATAAGATCCAGCTTGGCGCGCCTGAGCGTCCACAAATAACTCAACTGTTCTTTCAAAGAGTAGTGCTTAGCATTCACAAGGACTTTTTTAACACGTTTACTCTCTTCAAATTTGCTATATTCAGGCTCATTCATAAAAAGCACATACTCATTCTTGTCATCGAGAGCCGTAAGCCGTCTCACCAATTCATACACATAGCGGCCGATTCCTGTGAACTCGGTGCTGTACATCCGGGCATCAATGCCGATTCGCATAGTCTACCTTTTAAGCCTAGCCGTTTTACACGAACTTTTGCGCGGGGTCAAAGTGCTTGCATCCCGGGGGCTCCTTTGCTAAAGTGCACTGGCTTTTTACAGCCCTTAATGGGATGGTAGCTCAGTTGGTTAGAGCGCTGCCCTGTCACGGCAGAGGTCGCGGGTTCGAGTCCCGTTCATCCCGCCATTCCCTCGGCGAAGCCGAGTGGCCCCTGTTTAGGGTACGACGAGATGGCTTTTGATTTCGTTCAATTTTTTAAACTGAAAATCCGACTGTGGCACTAAAGTGATTTCAAAAGGTTCCCCGCCGGCTAAGGTGAGACGAATACTGCCAAACCCAAACGCATGCTGGAAAAGTCCGGTTTGCCTCCTTTGAATATCCTGAATTTTATTAAGATCAATCGCAATCATGCTGTCTTTAAAGAATACGGATTTATCCAATATAACGATGCGCATATTGGTAGCAATCACAGTGCTCAAATAGTAGCGGAAAACACTAAGAAATTGATGATGGATGAGTACTGTTAAAAATAAAAGACCCAAGGACAGAAAGCTGATTCCAAGGATGGTGTGGCTAGTCGGTGACGAAACGTAGAGGAGAACCAAAATGTAGGCGACGCAAGAGAGAGGCATCAGCACAAGAACGGGAAAAATCTGGATCCAATGTCTATGAAAATAAGAAAGAACCACCTCTTCATCCATCTGGCCCTTAAAGTTTTTATGCGGCAAGATCATGGTTGAGAAGTGAAAGAACAAAAATAAAGCCGGTTGCGCCGGCAAGAAGAACGGTCGTGACGTAGAAATAAACAAAATAGCGCAAATGCATAAAGCCAAACGGCAGCGTATAGACGGATTCATCAAAACGATAACGACGAATATAATGATAGAGCCGTTTTAAGCCCCAAAAACAAACTGCCGCGGAAACGATCTCGACCCCAAGTAAAAGCCAAAAAAACCACGTCATTCGAATTTGGTCAGGGGATTCTTCCATCCTACCATTTTGGGTGGTGGAGTCAAAGCATTGAGCTTGCTATAATTCTTATATGAAAAATGCTCTCGTCATTTATAATCCGGTTTCCGGGCACAAGAAATGGGCGGACGTCCCCGCGGCCCTACAAGACACGCTCAAAAAAAACGACTACGAATGGAAATGGTACGAAACACAGCCCAAGCAGGATTTAGCGCCGCTTTTTAAAGAAAACTACTATCGTATAGTGGTGTGCGGCGGGGACGGTACGGTGGCCGAAGTGGTGCGTGCCATGATGGAAGCAAAAGTGAAAACACCGCTCGTGGTAGTGCCGCAGGGAAGCGCAAACCTTCTCGCGCTTACATTGGGGATTTCTCTGCTCCAACCCGGCCGCGCCCTCCAGGCCGGACTCACGGGGAAACCACGTGTCTTGGACGTGATGCGAGTCAATCGTGTTCACTATGGCACTATTGCAGTCGGGCGCGGCTATGATGCTTTTCTTTTACAAGAGACCCCACGACAACTCAAACGCAAACTCGGCCTGCTGGCCTACGCTTGGGTCTTCTTTAAAACAGTCCTTTTTTATCATAGTCAGCCTTACAAAATTACCATCGACGGCCAACGCCATAGCGTACTTGCACGCAGCGTCATGGTTTTAAATATGCTCCCCTTTCCCTTGGTTCCCATCCGCCCGGATGATGGGGTACTCAACGTACTCATTCTCACATCGAAAGGTTTGTTAGAGCACTACACCGGGAAAACCATTTCCATCAAAAGCCCCAAAGAACTCAAATTCCAATTGGATGGCGAAGTTTTAAAAAGCAAAGTGGTGAATATTGAAACCTTGCCTGCCGCACTCACCATTCTGTGAAGCCGCTTATTTAATTACCTTCCCATTGAGATACACCGCCACTTCTTTTTGCGTTTGCAAGCGGAAAGGCGCGCCCTCCACCATTACCGTTTGATCTAAATCCCCGTGTTCACGGGTTTGATTAGCGGCAAGTGTGAAAAGTTCGAGTTTCGCCTTTGCGCTTTCTTCTTTGGCCATCTGCACGCGCTCGCGATATTCGGCATAATCCACGCTGTCTGCGATGATTTGCTTCATATGTTCGTCCCTGCGGTCCTTGACCTGTTTCTTGAGGTCCTTGAGTTGCAGCATCAGTTCCTCAAGCTCCATGGGGATATCGTCCTCGATGTCTCTCATCAGGCTTTTCAGTTCTTTAAGTTCAATCTGTTTCTCCTGAAGGATCTTAATCTTTTCTTGAATGACGGCATCTGACATGGTTGGAAAGTTAAAGTGACACCAGCTTAGCAAATCGGCCTTACTTTCGCCAAGCCAAATTCTCTCCCTCCTGCCAAAAGTTGCACTTTCCGTAATTGCAATACTATTGCAAATATGAAAAGCGGGATTATCATCACCCTATGAAACAAAGAAGAGGCGGTTGCGATGTGGAATTTCTTTATGTTCGCGGGTTCAATCGGACCGAACAAAGAGAGGCAATTACAAAAATCTTGAACTTCCACAAAAAGAGCTTTTCACTCCAGCAGTTGAAAGAAAAGACGGGACTTGATTACGCCACCGTTTACCGCACGATGAAGCTTCTGGAAAAAGAAGAAATCATTCACCACCTTAAGAGCCAAAAAACATATTTTGTCTGCTGGTATTTTAGACGTAAAGGGTGCCACCACGCGGCAGTTTGTCAGAAATGCGGTCGGGCGGAAGAATTTTCGCCCCACGGGCATCGTCATCCAAAAATTTCTCGATTCACCATGCCGGTTCAGTTGCATGAGACCCTGGCGCTTTGTAAAGTTTGTATATGAGTATTGTCACTAAGTCCGGCGATTATGGGGAAACAAGTCTATATTCCGGCGAACGTGTTAAAAAATCAGACCCCAGGATTGAAGCGGTGGGCACGTTGGACGAACTCAACTCGGATTTAGCCGGCCTGGGGCTCGAAGATATTCAAAAAAACATCTTCACCATCGGGTCACTGGTTGCGAATACTCGCACGGAGCCCAACCGACTTGTTTTAACAAAAGAACTCAAAAAACTGGAAGAGAACATTCGTACGCTGGAGGCGGGGCTTCCTCCGTTGAAAAATTTCATACTTCCGGGCGGCCATCCCCTTGCCTGCCAGGCGCATAGAGCGCGAGCCGTTTGTCGCCGAGCGGAGCGGAGCGTTTCACAAATCCAAAATCTACCAAAAAACATACTTCCCTACCTCAATCGTTTTTCGGACTATCTGTTTGTGCTCGCGAGGAAGATCAATGTGGATACAAAAACGGATGAAGTAATTTGGAAGCCGTGATACAATGACCTCTCTTTAGTTCTTAACCCTTCTGCCATGCGACTGCACAAACGTGTAAAAAACCTAACAGAGCCTGAACGAGAACAGTTCGATACGTATCTTGATAAAAAACTGGCGGCAATTATGCCGGTGGTGGATGCTCACTATCCCGACTCAGATGCGGTGCACGTCTTTGTGGAAATTCAAAAGCATGCTAAACACGCAGCATTCGCCTTCGACTGTATATTGGAAATTCCTCGCAAGCGGCTGATGGCCAGCGAGGTCAAACACACCATTACGGAAGTGCTTGATTTCACAATAGAAAAATTGGAACAACGAATGAACAAACATTTCAAGCGTTTGCGCGAACCTTCTCGAAGACAACGATCGATCCGATCGATGAAAAGCGTAAGCCATGAATTGGTAGAAGAAGCCGTATAATTTTTGGTAATGTCCTAGTTAGTGGTAGAGAGATTCTATTGACTTAGGTACGGTGAACCTGCTAATGTTTGTTTACAACAACATTCTTAACAAGTTCACCATGAACATTATACAGATTTACAAACAGTTTCCAACAGAGGAAAGCTGTTTGAAGCATCTCGAAAAGGTGAGATGGGAGGGAAGGCCAACTTGCCCTTACTGCAAATCCCAAAAGCAAACTCCAATGGAAAAGGAGTTCAGATACCACTGCAACACCTGCAACACTTCTTATAGCGTTACCGTGGGTACAATCTTTCACAAGACTCACTTAGACCTCCAGAAGTGGTTTTTAGCTATTTCCCTCATCCTAAACGCTTATAAAGGAGTGAGTGCGCGTCAGCTAGCCCGTGATCTTGAGGTGAATAAAAACACGGCTTGGTATATGGCTATGCGCGTTCGCAACGCAATGATTGAACAGCGCGAACTCCTCACTGGTGTAGTCGAAATGGATGAAACCTATATTGGGGGGAAACGAAAAGGCCCCCGTGGGCGTGGTGCACTAGGAAAAACCCCAGTTGTGGGTATGGTTGCCCGTGGTGGAAAGATCGTCGCTAAACGAGTCTTCAAGGTGAATGCAAAGGTACTCACCTCTTTAGTCCGTGAAAAAGTGAACCTTTCTGAAGCCACCATGATGACAGATGAATTCAAGGGCTACACAAGGCTCAAAAACTTCATTCCGCACAAAACGATCAATCATTCAAAGTGGTATGTGGATGGCGATACTCACACGAACACGATTGAGGGCTTTTGGTCACTTCTAAAACGTGGAATTGTTGGACAGTTCCATAAGGTGAGCGCGCACCGCTTACCTAAGTATATAGACGAGTTTTGCTTCCGATATAACCACCGTGGTGAAACTGACGTTTTCGAGACTCTTTTACTCAAATCTGTAACCCTTTAATTTATGGAAACCGAAATCCTAAAAGCTAAATACGAAGACCGCCCATTGATGATAGGTGACATGGAAATTCCTTGTGCAGTACTCGAAGATGGGACAAGAGTAATATCTCAATTTGGTGTGAATAAAGCCCTTGGTAGGCCAGAAGGAGGGAGTAAGGACACCTCGCGAAAACTGCCCCGATTTTTCGAGCTAAAAGCACTCCATAACCTGATAGATGATGACCTAGCGGCTCGCGCGAGCAATCCAATTATCTACCAAGGAAGGGGTGGAAAGGTTAACGGTGTTCCCGCCACCATGCTTTCCGAAATTTGTGAAGTTTGGCTCAAGGCTCGCGACTTGGGACTACTGCAAGGCCGACAGCTTGAGACTGCTAAACGGGCAGAGGAATTGATGCGTGGTTTTGCTTATGTCGGAGTCATCGCATTGGTCGATGAGGCAACAGGCTACCAAGATCACCGTGTTAAAGACGCGTTGAATGAAATTTTGCAGAAATTTTTAGTGGAAGAAGCTAAAAAGTATAAAGTAACTTTCCCCACGCAATTCTACAAAATGATCTTCAAATTAAATGGATGGGCATGGACACCTCAAAGCGCACAAAAAAAACCGATGGTGGTCGCTAGGTGGACTAACGATTTAGTTTACGAAAGGCTCGCGCCTGGACTTCTAGAAGAGCTGAAAGAAAGAAACCCAAGTGATGGAAAGAAGCGGAAACATAAACATTTTCAGTTCCTAACGGACGACGTTGGAGAGCCAAGACTGCTAGAGCATTTTGGAGGGTTGATTGCACTTGGTAGAATTGCTCCTAATTGGCGAAAATTTAAGGAACTTGTAGAGAGGGCTTTCCCTAAGAATGGCACGAACTTAATGCTTGATCTGGACTTTGAAGAAGAGCCAGAGAGGAGGTAAACGGATCAATTTGCTGACACCATAAGAATGCCGTAGAGTGATCTACGGTTTTCCTTTGTTCATTCAATTCTTTTCCCTTAAATATGAACGTTAAAGATGGAATACAGTGGTGTTTTAGTGAGGCGTGGTATTATTTAAAGGGCTTCGCTCAGCTCGCACTGTTCTTTTTCGTTCTTTGGTTCATTGCCAGTATGTTAGATGCCGTATTAGAACGTTGGACTACTTATGAAGGGAGAACTGCGGAGGAATGGGCTATGCGCTATGATGAAGCGTGGGGGTGTGTCGAATACTCGGATGACGGGGAAGATGCAGAAGACTGCTTTTAATGGGTAATAAACTTCTACCACTAACTAGGACATTACCTAATTTTTTACCAAGTTCTATATGGGAGCAGATGTAGCCGAGAGTGGTGATTGTGATCTACCGAGACTCGACGAACTCCTTGGGAGGGGTGGAGTTGTCGCGCATGTGCGCAGCGTAGAGGGGGCAGCAGAGCCATTAACGGAAGTTTTTGTTGCTCCGCGGGGGTTTGACACAACGCGAGGGGATTATGCCAAAGTGGATGGTGACGGCGTGCAGCCTTATGGGCGTGATGGTAGACCCAAAGGAACCGTAGAGTGCTGTACTGTGCTGACGGCAAGTTTTGCCCATGCAGCAGCCACCGTGCCCGCGGCGGAGGAAGTTGGCTGGGAGTGAATGGGCACCGAAGGAAGATAAAGTTTGAAAAAATCCCTTAAGATGACTAGAATAGTCCAGCTATGGAATTTCTATTTTTATTGATTGGACTCGGAGCGGGTGGCGCAGGCGTTTTTTTCTTGATGAAGGATGAGCTGGAACTCGATCCGGAAAAGCCCGCGCACACACTAAGTGAAGCGGAGAAAGAAGCACGCCGTATTCTTAATGAAAACAAAGCGCGCGTGGAGGCCATGCAGAAAGCGCTCGAAGCCGAAGAGCAAAGCATGGAAGAGACTTTTGAGAAGACAGAAAAACTTATTGAACAGAAGGGGGAAATTTTGAAACGCCGCGAGGAACGCAATAAAGCCTCGGAAGAACAAGTCCAAAGCCTAAAAAGTGAGCTTGAGAGTCTTGTCAAAGCAGGAGAAGAGCTTACCAACAAGACCATTGAGGAGCTTGGTAAACGCAGCAAGCTCACACCGGAAAAAGCTTTGGAAGAAGCGCGCAATAATCTGGACAGCCTCATCCAAACCAATGCCGAAGCCCGTCAAAAACAGACCATTGAAGATTTGGAAGAAGACGCTCAGCGCCACGCGAAATCCATTCTGCAAATCGTTATTCAACGCCTCGGTGTCGTCAGCTCTGTGGACAAAAACAACACCAGCGTGGCGGTGAAAGACGATAAATTCAAAGGCCTACTTTGCGGGAAAAATGGCGCTAACGTCCAATATCTCGAAAGCCTGCTCCCCGTTTCCGTCATTTTCAATTTTGGCGATCCGGAAACTATTCACGTGGGAGGAGTAAATCTCGTCCGTCGAAATGTCGCCAAGCGCGCCATTGAAAAACTGCAAACTTGGGCGAAGAAAAAAGGCAGCCTCGATCACGCATTGATCAAACAGGCGGTAGATGAGGCGGACAAAGAAATAATGGCCCTTTGCGACCAAAAGGGTGCGGAGTCACTAAAACTTCTGGGCCTCGACATCAAAAATACCCCGGCTGAACTTGTAAATTATGTCGGACGCCTCTATTTGCGAACCAGTTATGGGCAAAGCGTAACCGGACATTCCAACGAAATGGCCTTTGCCGCCCGTATGATCGCGGACGCTATTGGGGCGGACACGGCAATAGCCACACAAGCCGCTTTTTACCACGACATCGGAAAAGCCATCGATCATGATGTGGGCGGAGCGCACGACGATCTTTCCAAAGAAATTCTGGAGAAATTTAATTATGACCCTCGCATTGTGCATGCGGCTTTTGCTCATCACGATAAAACCCCTTGCGTGTCTCCGGAGGATTTTATTGTAAAGGCGGTAGATGCCATTTCCGGCGGACGTCCCGGAGCGCGTCAAGAATCCGTCAATAATTATTTTGAACGCATTCAAAAGTTGGAAGAAGCGGCCCTTTCCTTTAGCGGAGTACAAAAAGTATATGCCATTTCTGCGGGCCGCGAGCTACGCGTAATGGTGGACCGTGACCGCATTCAAGACACCGATATGGGACAAATGGCCGAGGACATGGCGGACAAAATTGAGGCGGAGATTGCCTTTCCAGGGGTAATTAAGGTAAACTTAATCCGCGTGACCAAGTCAGTAGACTACGCGCGCGAACTCCACAAGTCTCATAAGTAATTAAAATAACCAACTTTTATGTCTGAAGAAAATGACAAGAAAAGGTCCACAATGGACCAGGTGATCATGGGGGCCATCATCGGAACCGCTATCGGATCCGCTATTGGAATGGGATTGGCACCAAAAAAAGGAAGTGAAACTCGCACCGGGCTCTTCAAGGTCGCGGGAAAACTCTTAAAGAAAATATTTGGGAAATCCAAACCCCCTTCGGAAAATATGAAGGCTCTTCCGGACGAAATGGAGATCCTTCCTCTAAGCGGACCCAAAGGGTCTGCGAGCAATAAATCATGAATAAAATTCAGCGTTTGGTTTTAATGCTTGGCCTCCTCGCCGTGGTGCTACTTTCTTTAGTGGCCGGCGCTTATGCTATTAGCAAAATCGGCAAACTTCCGGAAGAGGAATTTGTGCATCGCATACGCCTGCCTCAAATGGATTTTACCGAACAAAACACTTTTGAAGAAGCTGCCCTTGCACTGCAAGTTGAGGAGGATGCCTTTCTGGCAGAGGAAGTGGAACTCAGCTCCGAGCGCGGGAATGTAACCGTCTCCATGCAAACCCTGGGCGCAGATCCACAGACGGATGCCGCCGTAGAATATTTAACGAATTTTAAACAGACGGCCACCTTGATGGATAAGGTTAACATTTACTTTTTTGGGAAAACTTTAGACACTTCGCTCGTCGTGGATGGCGAAAAACTCAAAGCGGCTTTTGCGGAAAGCGGGATTGAACAAGGCGTTAAAAATGCCGAATTCGCCTATGAAGGGGCGGTAATTATTTTAGAAGAACAAATAGGGTATGGCGTGGATGCGGACAGCCTTGTCGCGCAGATGGAAACATATTGGGAAACGGGTTTCACCGTTCCCGCGTCCGACACGCTTCCCTTGCGCACCAGCGATCCGGAAATTCGCACTACAGACCTCGAGGTTCTGCTTCCGGTGGCCCAAGAAATGGCTACGCGCTCACTCACGTTGCAAGATGAATACGGAAATACTTGGGACCTTGCATTGGCGGACCACATCGCGTGGCTCATTCCGGACGCAGAAACCGAATGGGCTTTTGATGAGACAAAATTCATCAGTTATGCCGAAACGGATTTAGTACCGGAAGTGGAGGAAGGGCCCCTGCCCGCCATCATCATGGAAAATGAAGACGGCACTTATGAATTTTATGGCAGCGCTCGCTTTGGAAAGGAAATCAACAAACTCGCGCTCATGAGTGCCATCCGTGATGCCCTTGGAACGGAGCCGACCGAAGAATCTCCCCAGGCGTCCATCAATATTCCCGTCACGCAAATCGAACCGCTTGTCACTGTGCCGAGCTCTCTGCGCGAACGCGGCATCACAGATTTAGTTGGGGTGGGTTATTCCACGTATAAAAGTTCACCCGCTAATCGGATCGCCAACATAAACCACGGTTTTGCGCAGTTCAACGGTGTTATTATCGAACAGGGTGCTGAGTTCTCTTTTACCACCCTCATGGGCCCCATTGATGCGGCCAATGGTTGGCTCCCCGAACTTGTGATTAAAGGTGACGAGACTATCCCTGAATATGGAGGAGGGATGTGTCAGGTGTCTTCCACCATGTTCCGTGCGGCGCTTTATAGTGGTCTTCCCATCACGGCACGTACAAATCATTCTTATGCGGTTTCTTACTATGCGTATCCTTACGGCTACGGATTGGACGCTACAGTCTATAGCCCAAATCCGGATCTCAAATTTATCAATGACACGCAAGGAGATCTTCTTATTCAGGGTTACACCGACGGTTTTGACGCCTATTTCGTTTTTTACGGAACCTACGATGGTCGTACCGTGAAAATGGAAGGACCCTACAGTTACGATTACCATTCTAACAGCGAAATCGTTACTGAATATACCGATGAACTCGAGCCCGGCGTCCGTGTGCTGGAAGAATATGCCCACACCGGCTTTAAAGTAGACTGGTATCGCACCATTACTTATGGCGACGGGACTGTGGGCGAACGGGAAAACATCCATAGCGAATACGAAGCCCGCCCCGCTAAATACAGCGAAGGGACAGCACCTAACACCAGTGCGACCACCACAACGGAAACTCCTTGACGATTTCACCCCGCCACGGCGGGGTGAAATCAATTAATGTTGCAAAGCGCATTCTACCGTGAGTAGAATCAAATTTGTTATATTCCACCACTAACACTTTCACACATGAAAACGAAAAAATGGATCATAGGAGGCGTCCTAGTCTTTTTAGTTGCAATTTTTGGCACATATTTTCTTAACGGAGAATTATTGCAATCACGTATCAGGCTTGTAAGCCCATCCGGCACAACATGGTATGTTGACACTATTGGTGGTGGAGGTGGGACAAGCATCACGGATCCAATGCTTCCCGGAGCGGCAATTTTAGCGGCCGCTTCAGGAGATAAGATTATTTTTAGTGCGGGGACCTATATGCTTAACGATGATGACATCCGGGAATTTGTCGTCTACATCACCGGCAAAGAACTAATCCTCCAAGGGGCTGGTATTGGGTTAACAATTATGGACTGTTCGTCGGATGGTTTTTCCGTGAACAATAGCTCCGTTGATATAACTGATATGACATTTACATACACCACAGAGGATGACGATATGGAGGACGAGACTGCGATATTTGCTTACGGTGCAGCAAAAGTAAATCTAGCCAAAGTCGAGATTAAAAATTTTCCACTACAGGCAATATACGCGCAGGGCGAATCAACAGAAATAATCGCCGAAAATTCTTACTTCTACAATAACTATCAGGCCATTCATATATTTAATGAGGCCAATGGTACTATAAGAAATAACAAATTCACAAAAAATACAAATCTTGGCTTGGTTATTTTTGACGGCACGGATTCGATCATTAGCGGAAATATTTTTACTTCAAACAGAATTGGTGCCGTCTTAGTGGACAGCAACACTTTGGTAGAAAAAAATCTGTTTGAGAACAATGAATGGGGAATGAATGTATATGTAGATGGTGGTACTAGCGAGAATAAAATTACTAAGAATAATTTCTTCAATTCCTCTGCAGCGGGAATTGTACTGGAAAATGTAGGCGAAAATTCCACAGTGACGTCAAATGTTTTCGCCAAAAATACAATTGGGATCTACATGACTTATGAGGCAAGCAGCATAGTTACAAACAATATTATCACAGAGCAAAGTGGTGACGGCATCCTATTGGAGACCGCACAAGCGACTATCGCCTATAATACTATAGCCAACAGTAGAGCAACCGGCATATCTTCAATAGAGTCAGATTCAAGTTACATTGTGAATAATATTTTATTCAGAAATGGGACCGGGGTTTTAGTCGACTCAACCTCAACCGCGGTTGAACTTGGCTATAACGATTTGTACGGAAATACAACGGATATTTCAGGGACCTATGCAGACTTGGGAGGGAACCGTTATGATGACCCAGGGTTTACCTTTAGGACTCCGGCCATTTTTGAACTAACTTCAACCTCGCCTCTAATTGATCAAGCAGGTCTATATTTTGTAGATTACGATTTTGAGGGGGCTACCCGTACAACGCCGGACATTGGAGCGTACGAATATTAGCCTTTTTATAAAGCGGCACCCGCCTTCCCAATAGCTTTCAACTTCTTTTTTGCTTCGTCGTTATAAGGTTCGGCTTCCAAGATTTCTTTAAGTACGGGAACGGCATCAGCAAGACGGCCAAGGCGTTCGTAATAGTCAGCCAGAATTAATTTTAGGTTCACGTCTTTAGGCTTGCGGCGGGCGGCGCATTCAAAATAATGCAGAGCCTTGTCATCCTCGCCGAGCTCATAGTAAACCTGGCCCAGGCTTTGCAGACGCTCTCCGCGTTTATCATCCAGTGCGATGGCATTCTCATATGCTTCGGCGGCTTCCACCAAACGTTGTTGTTGGTATAGCGCCGCCCCAAGGTTGCTGAAGTAAACCGGATCCTGCTTCAAATTCACCAGTTTGGAAAAATAAAATTCCGCTTGAGGGAAATCCCCGCGTTTCATAAACATGAGTCCGAGCTTGTGATGCGCCTCTAAGTGGCCGGGATCCGCTTCAATGACGGCGAGCAACAAGGGCTCGGCCTCTTCATGTTCATTACGGCTGAGATGCGTGTCTGCTTTCAAGAAAGTTTTTCGTATGGTCCCGAGTAATTCCGCCGGTTCAGGGTCAGCTCGTTTTTCTTCCATTTCCGCCTCCTCTAACTCATCCTCTTCTTTTTCCAAAGTTTCTTGGAATACCAAATCTTTTCGCGTCATGCGCAAACGGCGCAGAAAAAGAAAGACGAGTCCGGCTGCAGAGGCAATGAGTAGAATCCAAGGAAGCATAGTTTAGTGTGCAAAAGTAAGTAAAAGATTTTCGAGTACGAGTTTTGCGTTCACATTCTGTTTTAGAAGTTGTTTGCTCTCTTCGATTCGTTCCATTAGGTCCCATGTTCTCGTACGCTGGAGAAGTATGTCAAGCATTTCACTTCTAAATTCGCTGCTTTCATACTTGCGCACCAGATCAAAAACGCTGCTGGTTTGCGGATTTTCCAAAAATTTCAATATATCTTGAAGCATGGTTTGGTGCGCCGTTAAGTACTCCGGCACCTCCATCAAGCGCCTCAACTTTCCGGGTCGGCCCATGGCGAAAAATAAGAGTTGCTCTTCAAAAACATGCCCGGCAATCATCTCTTTGAGCTCACTTTCCGGAACTGTTTGGAAATACGTGTTGTGACAACGCGATTTTACCGTAGGTAGCACGTCATCCTCATTGTTTGCAGTTAGGAAAAACAGCACGTCCGCGCCCGGCTCTTCCAAGACTTTCAGCAGCGCATTGGCCGCTTCCACCTTCATGCGTCCGATGTTTTCAAGTATAAAAATAAGATAAGGGTAGCTGTGACTCTGACTCGCGCGCTCCACGATGCCACGCACCTGCTCAATGGAAAGTCCCTCACCCGTGTCCAGGAATAAAACCGTGTCCGGATTGGTACCTTCCAAAATTTGCTTCTTCAAAATCACCTGTTCCTCCGCACCCTGCAAAAATACACTCAAAAGAAGGGCCAACTTGGTTTTTCCAACATGCTCCGGCCCAATAAAAAGCTGAGCGTGATGTAGCTTACCGGCTGCGCCAAGTGCCTTTAAGTTCCCCAAAATAGCCTGATGTCCAATCATTGCAGTTGGGTGAGCCAATAAGGTTCCTGGCGTACCAAAATCTGCCGCGCCTCTCCCGGATTTTTCATACATATTTTCACCAAATGCTCCATGCGCACTTTGTTTTGAGAACCCTTCACCAACACGATGTCATTTTTTTCTAAAATATTTTCCAAAAAATACCCGGCCTCTTTGGATGTGCGGAACGTGTGAATCATGGACACAGACATTCCTCCTCGTTGCGCACCCTCCGCAAGTTCCTTTGCGTGGTCCCCGACGGCCAACAGCATGTCCGCATGTTCCGCCGCGATTTTCCCGATTTTAATGTGCTCACTTTCACTCAAATCTCCCAGCTCATTCATCGTCCCTAGCGCCGCGATTTTTCGTCCGTGAAACATACTTAAAATCTCTAGTGCCGCCGCGGTCGTATCCGGTGAAGCATTGTAAGAACTGTCGATGATGAGCGACCCATTCTTCCCTTCAATTTTATTCATCCGACCCGGCGGCAGACGGTATTCCTGCAGCGCCGTATCAATAATTTTCCACGACAATCCTTGGATGAAGCCCACCGCAATCGCTGCGAGCACCATGGTGGTGTGTTGCTTCCCAAGTACATGCGGCAGTATCACCGGCATCTCTTTGTCTTCATAATGCAATTTAAACTGCAAACCATCCAAATCCATATGTACATCGGTTGCGCGTAAATCGCTACCTTCCTCCGTTCCAATAGTTACCGTGTGTGCCGGCAAATGCCCTTCCAGCTGCTTCACAAAAGCGTCGTCATGGTTCAGCACCACCCAACCGTCTTTAGAAACGGCGCCGCAGGCTCTGGATTTTTCGCTAAAAATCGCCTGCCGGTTCGGGAAATGCCCCTCCCCCAGATGCACGTTTTTCACATTCAAAAATACCATTACCTCAGGTTTCACCACTTTGAGCATCTCATCCATGTCTCCGGGCTTGTCCACCCCCATCTCCAGGATTAAAAACTCATATTTTGCAGGTTTTTTAAAACTCTCCACAAAGGCGCGAAGCAAAATTTGAATCCACGCAAACACCGACGAATGGCCTGTTTTCAGATCCAAAATAGTCAAAACGGTCCCAAAATCCGAATTCAAGTTCTTTTCACTCTTCTTGGTTGTGTAGCGGCGGCTCAAAACCTCATAAATCACCTCTTTAGCACTCGTTTTCCCGGCACTTCCCGTGACTCCGACGATCTTTGGCCGGATCTTCTTGAGCCGCTGTCGTGCAAAAAATTGCAGGGTTTTGAGAATCCAATCTTTCAACAATGCCTTCATAATCCATTTAGGGGACACCCAGCATACCACCACTAGACAAAAAACAAAAAACCCCACTTTTCACAGTGGGGCTTTTTAAGTTTTGAAAGAATTACTTCTTTGCTTCTGCAACCAACTTTTCGAAGATTGCGGGTTCATGGATAGCCATTTCGCTGAGCACCTTGCGATCGAGCGCAATTTGCTTCAAAGAAAGCTTGTACATGAACTGGCTGTAGGAAATACCGTGAGCGCGGGTGGCTGCACTGAGACGCGCAATCCACAGACGTCGGAAATCTCGTTTCTTCCGTCGGCGATGCGAGTACGCATGCATGCCCGCTTTCATAACGCGTCTCTTCGCGTGTGTGTAGAGACGGCTAGAACTTCCTCGGTATCCTTTAGCCGCTTTCAAAATTTTATTGTGACGACGGCGTTGTACCGTCCCACGTTTGACGCGTGCCATACAGATAAAGGGTTAAGTGTGCGGCCTTAGGCGGGGCAAACTGCCATGGGCCAGCGAAATAAATACATTAAATGTGCAGGAGAACGTTTAAACGTTTCTCATCACTTTTGTGAATCGCGGTCTTAGCACCTCCCAAATTCTTTTGGCGAGATGATTTTTGAGAGAGACGGTGCTTGTGAGCAGCCTTCTCCATCCGAATTTTACCGGTTCCGGTAACGTCCGATCGCTTCTTCGCACCGGAGTGCGTTTTCTGCTTTCCAGTTTTTCCCATGCGTCCCATTATTTGAGGGGTGAAAGAATCATAATCAGGTTGTATCCCTGTTTTTTAGGCTCCTGATCTACCTTGGCAAGTTCCTTGAGGGAATCGCGGATGGTGACCATTTTTTCAAGCGCTAGGTCATAATGTGTAACCTCTCTTCCCCGGAAAATCAAGGTGAATTTGAGAGAGTTACCTTCTTCCAGGAAGCGCTTGGCTTGGTTGAGCTTAACATCAATATCATGTTCTCCGGTACGGAGTGAGAGACGAATTCCCTTCACCTCGCGGCTCTTTTGTGAGGCCTTGTGCTTCTGTTCTTGCTTTCGTTGTCTGTACAGATATTTCCCAAAGTCCATCAGACGGCAGACCGGAGGATGAACCGTGGGAGATACCTCCACAAGATCCACATCCATTTCCTTGGCAAGGGCACGAGCACGCTCGATACCCATGATTCCGGCGGCCCCGCCTTCTTCCTCGGAAATCAAGCGCACGGTCTGCGCCTTAATTTCTTCGTTCTTGCGGAGCTGCTTACTTATATCTGTAAAGCTAGTAAAATAAAAACCTCCTAAGAGGCAATGTGGATTCTAGGAGAGAAACAGAAGGAAGTCAAGCTGTTGCCCCGTGAGTCCAGAAACTCCCTTCTTCTTAGATTTCCTCTTTTGGGCTGCTTTAGCACGGGAGCGCTTCGGAAAAGATACATGATCTTTTCCTCCGCTTCCTTTAGGTTTACGTGCTTCACCAGCCCAAAAGAGGAAACACAGTAAAGGGAATCCAGAATTCACAGGTAAGCTTTATGAGGGAAGGTGAAGTACATAAGGGCTCTCGTACTGAACCACCCCTCATAAAGCTTTTAGCTAGTGGGAATTTCTGGACTCACGTTTGCCTTCCAAGGGCATTTCTACTACTCTATGCCCACATTGACAATTGAGAATGTCTATTGAACGACGCAAAACTCGAACCTGCACCGTGGGCAATCTTAAAATCGGCTCGGGACATCCGGTGGCCATTCAGACCATGTGCACGAGCAAGACCGAAGACATTGAAGCCGTGGTGGTGGAAATTAAAACGGTGGAAGGCAAAGGCTGCGATCTTATTCGCCTGGCCATCCCCAATTTTGACGCGGTAAAAGCCATCCCGCTCATCAAGGAGCGTACGGCACTTCCCATCGTGGCGGATATTCATTTCGATCCGCGCCTTGCCATTGCCGCTCTTGACTATGGCGCAGACAAAATCCGCATCAACCCGGGGAATTTTTTTGACCGCGACTATTTGGAAAAAATAATTTTGCTCGCCAAACAAAAAAATGCCGCCTTGCGCATTGGTGTAAATGCGGGCTCCCTCGAAAAAGATCTTTGGGAAAAATATGGCGCCCCTACGTCGGAGGCCCTCGCAGAATCCGCTCTCCGTTGGGTGAAGTTTGTGGAAAATTTCGATTTTGGAAATTTTGTTGTGTCGATCAAAAGTGAGCGTGTTCCCGTGATGGTGGAAGCTTATAAACAATTTACCGCCGCCGGAAATGACGTGCCTTTGCACCTTGGGGTGACGCACGCAGGGCTGCTCATCCCCGGCACAGTGAAGAATGCGATTGGAATCGGGACACTGCTCATGCAAGGCATCGGCGATACCATTCGCGCCTCGCTCACCGATTCTATCGAAAAAGAAGTTGAAGTTTGCAAAAGCATTTTGAAGTCGCTCGGTATGTACGAGAAAGAGCCCGACATCATCGCCTGCCCCACCTGCGGTCGCATCGAAATTGATTTGGAAAAAATGGTGCGCGAGGTAGAAACGGCAACCAAGCATTTAAAAAAACCCGTGCGCATCGCGGTGATGGGCTGCGTGGTGAACGGTGTGGGCGAAGCCAAAGAATCCGATTTTGCAATTGCGGGAGGAAAACAGGCCGGCGCGCTTTATTACAAAGGCGAACTCTACAAAGCCAACGTGCCGGAAGCCGATTTAGTACCGGAACTTTTAAAACTTATTGAAGAGAAGACATGAGAACGATTGCGATTTTCGGTTCCACCGGTTCCATCGGACAGCAGACACTCGACGTGTTACGTAAATTTCCCGAGGACTTCCGCGTGGTCGGGCTCACAGGTTTCAAAAATGCAATACTATTGCAAAAACAAAAAGTTGAATTTTCCGCTCCCGCTTATCAGGGCCTTAATCAAAAAGACGAACTTATCGCAAAGGCGGACGTCATTGTGAACGCGCTTCCCGGTTTTGCCGGACTTGGAGTTTCTTTGGCTGCGGTGCGCGCCGGAAAAACCTTACTCAGCGCCAATAAAGAATCACTCGCCATCGCAGGGCGCTATCTTCGCGAAGAAGCGGCAAAAACCGGCGCACAAATCTTTCCGCTGGACAGCGAAGCCTCTGCCATCTGGCAACTCCTCCACGAATATGGGACCGAGAACCTACTTTCGGTTACGCTCACTTGTAGCGGCGGCCCTTTTCGTGGTTTCACCACGGAGCAACTGAAAAATGTCACCGTGGAACAAGCCCTCGCCCACCCCACATGGAAAATGGGGCCCAAAGTCAGCGTCGACAGCGCCACGCTTGTTAATAAAGTCCTGGAAATTTATGAAATTCATAATCTTTTCGACATTCCACTCAAAAACATTAGCGTGGTTATCCATCCGCAGAGCTTCGTGCACAGCATGATCCACACCAAAACCGGCGCCACCAAAATGCACATCACGCAAAACGACATGCGACTTTTTATTTCTTACGCGCTGCATTACCCGAATCAGCCCGTGTGCCCTTGGCCCATCACTCGTGCTCGCAAAAGCGAACTCACTTTCGACCAGCCGGACAGTGAAACTTTTCGCCCTCTCAAGTGGTATTTTTTGCATCGCGGGAATCCCAACTTCCCCATCGTTTTAAACGCACTCAACGATATTGCCGTACAACGTTTTCTTGCCGGTGAAATCCCTTTCCTGGGTATTTACGAATTCATCGAAGCGGGCCTGGAGCGGTTTTTGTGGAAAGTGCCACCCTCCACCCTGGAAGGTCTATTAAACTTTCATCAAGAAGTCAGTCTTAAAAAAATCCTGTAAGTATTTCCAAGTTCCTGCGTCTCAACCGGTAACGTCTTCATTAACCCCTTTTCTATGAAACGCTTGCTCACTGTCCTCGCAGTCCTCGCACTCGTCGCTTTTCAAGTTCCGCTCAGTTTTGCAGCGGATACTGAAGGCATTGTAATTACGTACACAGGCCCTTCTACCTCTCAAATCGCTATAGGCGGAAGAGATCAAGCCTTGGTGGAATTCACCATTGAAGCGGGCCAAACGGTAGATTTTAATAACTTCCCCATCACCCTCCTCGCTACTGAGGAAAGTTCCGCACAAGGTCTGATGAATGGAAGAAACGCCAACCTCACGGACATTAAGTTGGTGAACACCGAAACCGGAGAGGTTCTGGCCGGCCCCGTGGACGTTGCAAGAGTCACCGAATTCACCGATTCGAGACAAAGCCGAATACTATTCGATGACGTCTTTACGGTGGAAGAAGGAGAACCCGTCACAGTCGCCTTGACCGCTGATTTTGCAGATCAAGAAGAACTCGCGGGAATGCTGGTGCGAGCCACACTGAACTTAAACACTGTGAATCCCGTCATGATCGATGAGGACGGTGCTCGTCTCAGCAATCGCACAATGTTAACGCCTCACACCCCCATTGTGGGGAGCACTATGATCATGGTAGACAGCTCTTTGGAAATTTCCTTAGCCTCTACTCCCGTCAGCGGATTCATTTTGTCGGGACAACACGACGTATCCCTACTCGGGATGACTCTTACCTGTGGAGAAACTTCGGACTGCACCATTACCTCCGCAGCAATCCAAGCCTTTTTGGACGATGATGGGGATGGAAGTGATTTGGTAAGTGATGACTCCGGGACGTACGGTACAGACATAGCTGATTATGTGAGCGCCTGCTGGCTGGAAGATATGGACGGGAACCAAATCAGCGATTTCGAGGCGGTTTCCAGCACAACCGGTGAAATCACTTTTGAAAGCCTCAGCTTTACCATCGATGCAGGCAGTACTATGCAAGTAACCCTTATGGGCGATATTTCAAGCGGTGCTTATGCCAATGGTGATGGAGAAAACCTGGCCTTTGCCGCAATGGATGCAGACGCATTTGAAGGTGAAGATGCGGATGGTAATTCACTCCACACCATCGGAGATGCCAACGTAGACACGGCAGTGGTGATGACCACCGTTGAAGAATAGTCTACACTGCAGGTATGAACACGGTCATTCTTCTGGCAGCGGGGAAATCTCTGCGGGCCGGGCAAGATAAGCTCTGGGTTGAAATTGTAGGGAAACCTCTCTGGACCCATTCGTACAAAACTTTCTTAGAGCATTCAGATATAGACCACATCATTCTGGTGGTTCCAAAAGGGGAAGAATTCAAATTTCTCCCCTTTTTAGATGGCAAAAAAACGCAGGTGGTGAGTGGGCGGGAAACTCGCATGGAATCATTCAAGGCCGGTTTGGCAGCCGTGGCGAAGCTCACCAATGAAGACATCATTATTGATCATAATGCGGCCAATCCTTGGGTGACAAATCAAGAAATTTCTGCCGTCATTGTTACTGCAAAAAAGTTTGGTGCCGCCGCCGTTTCACACCCCGCCGTAGACACCGTGATGGAAGCGAAGGATGGATTTTATATCGCAGCACTTCCACGCGAAAAAATTCGGTTGATGCAAACACCTCAAGCTGTGCGTGGCGATATTTTACAAAGTACTTTGCTTGGCGAAGCTACGGATCTCGCTACGGCACTCATCGGAAAAACGGAAATCCACTTAGTGGAAGCCAGCCCGGCTAACAAAAAAATCACCTTTGCCGAAGATCTTGATGCATTGCGCATGCAGACTTTTCTTGGCGAAGACTCTCACAGTTTTGGCACGAGCGGTCAGCTCACGCTCGGTGGGCTCAAGGTACCCGCACTCCCTGCGTTGGAGGCCAATTCGGATGGCGACGTTATTCTACATGCTATCGGTCGCGCACTTGCTCAAGCCTGCGGACAAAATTTTTCCGAAGTTGCAGACCCACTCTCCCTCTCCGGCGATCAAGACAGTCGCGATTATCTGGAGCCGCTTTTAAGCAAAGTAAAAATTCAGCAAGTTTCACTTTCGTTTGAATGTGCCCGCCCCCAAATTGACCCTATCACTTCAGAACTAAAATCCTCTCTGGGGAAAATACTTGGAATTCAGCCTGAGCAGATTCATCTTTCCGCACACACCGGTGAAGGCCTCACTTCGTTTGGCCGTGGTGAGGGCATTCGCTGTCTCGCCTTGCTCACCGTGCTTCCTTTAAATTAAAAATGACCACATTAACCTGCCCGGCCAAAGTCAATCTTTACCTTGCGATCCTTGGTCGCGATCCTTCCGGTTATCACCTCATCGACACGGTTTTTGTACGCGTACCGGAACCGGCAGACACTCTTGAAATTGAACTCGCTAAGGAATTTATGTTTGAATGCGAAACACTTTCAGCAGAAAAAAATTCCGTGATGAAAGCGGTACGTCTTTTAGAACAAAAAAGCGGCCGCAAATTTCTTTACCACATTCGTCTTACCAAAAATATTCCGATGCAGTCCGGGCTTGGCGGTGGCAGCAGTGACGCGGCCGCCCTCCTTCTCTACCTCAATCGGCAAGAAAATCTTGGTTTCACCCGCGAGCAACTCATGGAACTCGGTGCTCAAATCGGCATGGACGTACCCTTCTTTCTGTCCGGTTACGAAGTGGCTCGCGGCACACATTATGGCGAAAAAATCACACCCCTCCCCTCTCTTCCGCCCTCTTTCCACATCGACATCGGTTTCACAAATATTCCTGTTTCCACCAAGGGGGCCTTTGCCACATGGGATAAGCGTGGCCTCCAATCTACCGCGCCCACATTTTCAAACGACATCACAAATAATATTCACAACGATTTTGAACAAATTTTCCCGGACCTCTCCTTTAAAAAAATCAACACGGTGCTAAGCGGCTCGGGCGGCGCTTACGCGATTTTGACATCCGTCAAAGCATAGCCTGCCGTCCCTGCATGGCCCGAATCAACGTAGCGTCGTCCGTGTATTCCAGATTCCCGCCGGAAGGAATTCCGCGTGCAATACGCGAAACATAAATCGGACTTATCGCCTCCAACTTTTGTCGCAAAAATGACGAAGTAATATCTCCTTCCAAGTCCGGATTCAGCGCCAAAATCACTTCTTTTACTGTGCCATCCGCCTCGGTAAGTCGCGTAAAAAGTTCTGCAATGCGCAAATCCTCCGGCCCCACCCCTTCCAGCGGCGACAGTTTTCCTTGCAGCACGTGGTAAAGCCCTCGATATTCTCCGGTCTTTTCCAGTGCGATCAAATCCAGCGTACTTTCCACCACGCAGAGCAAACTCTGATCGCGCCGTGCATCGCTGCAAATACGACAGGGATTTTCTGTGGTAAGCGAAAAACATTTCTCGCAAGCAACCACATCTTTTTTTACGCCCGCCACCGCGTCGCCAAAACTTTCCAGCCGAGCGTCCGGGGCCTTCAGTAAATGAAACGCCAAACGCTGCGCGCTCTTAGGGCCGATACCGGGAAGCTGCTGCAGCTCTTCAATGAGCCGCGTAATCGATTCGGGGAGGAAATCCATGGCATATGGTTGTGACTTGCGCCACCTTATTGTAGCGATCTTTAGCCCTTAATCAAACGCAGAAACTCTTCTCGCGTCGACGCATTTTTCTTAAACGAGCCCCTCAACGCAGACGTGGTCACCTCACTCATTTGCTTCTCTACGCCGCGTGCCATCATACAAAAATGTTTGGCCTCAATCACCACTCCCACCCCTTTCGGGTCCAACAATGTGCTCAGCGCATCCGCAATTTGCATAGTCAATCGTTCCTGATTTTGCAGTCGTCTCGAAAAAATTTCCACCAATCGCGGCATCTTGGAAAGCCCGATAATTTTATCTTTAGGAATATAGGCCACATGTGCCTTCCCGAAGAACGGGAGGCAGTGGTGCTCACATGTTGAATAAAGCTCAATATTTTTCACCAGAATCATTTCGTCGTAGCCCTCGTTCTCGAAGACCGTAAGCACATCCGCTGGCTTTTTCTCGTAACCGCTGAACAGATGATTCCACGCCTCGGAAGCCCGTCGCGGTGTATTTCTAAGCCCTTCTCGGGAAAGATCTTCCCCCAGGGATTTGATCAGCTCGGCAATAAGTTCTTTTCGATCCACGCAGGCAGTTTAAGGCATTTATTTGACAAAAACAAGGATTCCTCTGATAATATGCCCTTAAATAATAACTCACTAGCACTATGCCAACCTCTATGGACGCACAAAACACAGGCGCGAACGAAGCCGTAGATAAACCTGGATTTCTTTCGGTTACTACCTCTGCCGACATCGCAAGAGTTCGCGATAGATTTCTGGCTGATCTAAAATCCCTGGACGGGATGGTGGAAACTCCCAACGGATCTCCCAAAATGGTTCCTGTCAGCCTCCTTGCCCTTACAGCCTTTGGAGAAATCTATGGCGTGACTATCTGTGATTTAGGGGATGAACGGGCGGTGCAAAGAGGTATGGACTCACTCGCCCTCGGAAACAACTCCTTTCTTAAGAGGCCACTCACTTGGGCTTTTTTACGTAATCTCGCAAGGATATCGGCCGTAGCTGCAGTCAAAGAATTAACTTCTGCAAATGAGACCGATCGCGCACGCATTCTCAGAGGATGGGTGAGCCAGATCGGTAATGGTCATGACTTTGGAGGCCCTGCCGTAGCCGAATTTTATAACTGCCTCACCGCCGCTTTAGGAGTCGTACCACAAGAAGGAACGGCCATTCCCACTTTTAACCCGACGGTATCAACTACTGTGCGAAAAGAAGTGTCCGGAGTCATACCAGGACTGAATTCATAACCTATTTAACTATGAGAAATCTTTTACCCCTTCTATCCTTCCTAGGTGCTTGTGCCAATGGACCTTTGGGCATAGGACCGGATACGGCAGCTCCTACCGAGGAAGTTTTTGAAGGAAACGCCGCAAAATGTGTCGCCGCCAATGAAGCAGAGCTTTTAAGTTACGACGAGCGCTTTCGACTACTCAGCGTAAGCGACACAAGTACCTGGCAAGATGGAGACACCGGAGAGGACGATGAAGTACTTACGAAGCTAAGGTTTGGGGTGGAGTCCGATGACCCGACATTTGAAGTCCCCACAGAAGAACTCTACCCGGTGGTCATGAACGGTTCTGCCGACTGGCTTTCTGATCGTTTCTTTAGGGCCGAAGTAGGCCCCTGTATCCCAACCCCTACTTCAAGAAAAAATTTCCACGGACACGAAGATCTTTGTGTAAGAGCCGAATTCAAACCGACAAACGAAGGAACTCACCTGGACACCAACTACACTTTTTCAGTTTATACTGATGTATGTGAGACAGTCGTTGCTATCGATGGAGGAAAAGGCAAGCATTTTCCGATACCGCCAAAGCCGTGATATTGTTTGACACTTTTGTCAGACAAAGGTAAAATGAAGGCATGAATCTCACCGTCACTAATCGCGAACTGCTCCGCAACTACAAATCCCTAAAAAATAAGCTCCTCCAAAAAAAGGTGGAACTTATTGAAGTGGAATTGGATGAAGAATATTTATTGGAAATTAAATTAAAAAGGAGAAAACGTGCTAAAACACCTTTTGAAATGGCCTGTGAGATTGTGGAACAAAATGACTTTAGCTACCTTAAACGTCCAGAAGCCGATTTTTTCGATTACTTATGATGCAAGAATACATTTTGGATAGCAATATTTTAATTTATCTCTCCAATAATAAGGAGCCAAAGATTAAAAAAATGCTACAGTCGCTCAGACGCGAGTATTTTTTTATTAGTACCATTTCTTCTATCGAAGTTTTAATGGGTGCAAAAAATGAAAAAGATTTAAAAGAGTTGAATCGTTTTATCCATCAATTTGTGCCAATTGATTTAAATTCAGCCATCGGAAGAGAGGCGGTAAAACTGAGTAAAAAACAAACAAAAAAGCTCAAATTCAAAGACCTCCTCATCGCCGCAACCGCGCAAGTGGAAGGGCTCACGCTGGTCACGGCGGACAAGGATTTTAAGAAAATCAAAGGGCTAAAAGTAAGGCTAGTGAAGCCCTAGCGAATTTGGTACCTTAGTCTCGCCTGGGCGATTTTATTCATACCTACTTCGAACAAAGCGCGGGCACCGGTGCCCCCTTTAGTCGCATCCAAAATTTTTATCATTGCTTCCGTGATGCCGCCCTTTGTAGCCACCTCTTCAATTTTTGCTTGAAAATCGCCCTCCTCAAAAACTTTGGCCTGAAGGTGGCACATGGCCACTTCGGAAACGCCCAAACTTGCATGGGTGAGTTTGTTATGTTCCGTAAGCCATTCTTGTGCACGCGCCTCATTATTTAAAAAATGCCACGCACTGATCCCGGGATTGCAAGCCACCAACGTTGTATGCTCATCAACAGCATTTTCATCGGTAGTTTCCAGGCACGCATCTTCACTCAACGAATCCATAAGAGTTTTCATGCGTTCATCTCCATCACAGCGCATAGCCTGTTCAAAGCCGAGATCCGCCATACCACGACCCACTTCTCCACCAAAATGAGACCGCAAAAACTCCAGAGGTGCCACGCCCGCAAACGACAAAAGGCCGGTTCTCTCTCGAACCGCTTCCCGCACACCGGTGAGTGCTGCCTCCACTTGGCCGGGCTTCACCGTTAGTAAAATGAGATCAGATGAGCGAGCCAGGTCCGCATTATCATGGCCGATGGATTCACGCAGCGTCCAGCCCTCCAACAGACCCCGTCCTTGCACTTCTCTAAAGCGCCGTCCGAGAGCCCTGCCCATATTTCCTTGAGCGCCAATAAGGCCAATAGCTAAATTTTTCATACTTTAAAAGTTTAAGAATAAAAGTTCATCAAAATTCGCAAGATGATTACCCCTGGCGGGGCAGCCTTTTATTCCAAACTGGTATGAAAAGTAAAAACATAAAAAAAGCCCGAGATTTCGTCTCGGGGAAAGGTTTACGCAAACACGAAATTCCCTCGAGACTAGGCTCGGGGACTTGGGTTTACGAGGTTGAGTTGAGTATTGATCATATGCGC
Organism: Candidatus Altimarinota bacterium; assembly: GCA_041645035.1. Taxonomy (GTDB): domain Bacteria; phylum Patescibacteriota; class Gracilibacteria; order UBA1369; family 2-02-FULL-48-14; genus 2-02-FULL-48-14. Next base: position 37,292 of record JBAZQU010000008.1, read on the forward strand.
TTCGGCTTGGGGGATGAAAAAACCGCCTCTCGGCGGCCGAACTCCAAAATAACAACATATTAATTATACGCCCCTGCCTGCCTAAAAGGCAAACAAAAAAACATTTAAGATATAAAAATGTTAATTATCTGTATATAATACTTTCATGCATTTTTTAAAGCTCGCCGAAAAACTCCCTAAATTTTTTAGCACCAAAGACGTGCAGTCGATTCTATCCATCCAAAAAGATTCGGCCCGCGTACTCTGCGCCCGCTACACCAAAAAAGGAATTTTCCTGCGACTCAAGCGCGACCTCTACGTTTTCAAACAAGTTTTTCTCCATCTGGACCATGACGATTTTTTTCATTTGAGCAGCCTCATTCAAACGCATACTTATATTTCTTTCACGTCCGCTCTTGCTTATCATGGTGTACTCCCCGGGCTTCCTCACTACACCGAAGCGGTAAGTTTTCAGCGCAGCATGGAAAAACAAGTCGGACATCTCACGTGGAAATATCACCATCTCCCCAAGAAACTTTTTTTCTCGTATCAAAAAGAAACCAACTCCACCATCGCTACGCCCGAAAAAGCCCTACTCGACTTGCTTTACCTCTATTCCCTTGGCCGCTACTACATCGACTTGCGGCGCATTAATTTGGAAGCGCTTTCCTTTGAAAAACTCCTGGAACTTTCTCGCCGTTTCCCACCCCGCACACAAAAACTTTTGTCCCGACTATACACACGGTCCAAAAAAGGCTTAAAATAAAATCACTTCACTCCCGCCGTATGAAAAAACATTTAGCCCTATTTTTGGCACTGGTTTTACTGATGCCTGCTTGTACGCCGCAAGAAACGAATGATAATAACGAAGAGCTTGAAGCGCTCCATGAACAAGTGGCAGATCTTGAGCAACAACTGGAAGAGAAGGAGAACGAAGAGTCAGTCGACCCCGCAGTAGAGGCAGTGGTAGTGGAGGAGGAATACACCGGAGAAAGCACTATAGAGCTTGTAAGTCCTACGGATAGCGAGCACTTTCATGAAGAGCCTGTCATCTTTACAGGAACTGTTTCCCCCAACACTACAAAAATAGTGGCAACCGCACATTATTACGATTCTTTCGATGCCAGTGAACGCTCCACGGATGTCTACACGTTGACCCAATTCACTCCCGGCGACACCACCTTCACCTATCGCGCAAAAATGGAGTGGGACAATTTAGGCTATGGCGAGAGTGATTATCTCTTCACTGCTTACTTTGACGATGGCCGACAAAAGGCTGTGAACGTGACTATTTATTTTGATCCGGGAGGTTTGGGCAAACCGGTGATTTATCTTTATCCGGAAAAGCCCACACAGGTATCCGTTTCCGTAACACCCGAGCAAGGCGTTTTCGTCTCCGATCCGGAGATGGGTGACGGCTGGACGGTGATGGCCAACCCAAAAGGAGCACTCTTCAATCTGGCGGACCATCAGTATTACCCTTACCTCTTCTGGGAAGCGTATGCAGATCCCTTTCCCACTTTCAAAGATGGTTTTGTAGTTTCTCAAACGGGCCTCAAAAAATTCTTTGATGAAAAACTTACTTACATGGGACTGAACGCCAAAGAGATAACTGACTTTGAAGAATACTGGCTCGCCAAGCTCACCGAAAAGCCCTACTACTTCATTCACTTTGTAGATCAAAAACTACTCGACGAATACGCACCATTAAACATCTCCCCTGCACCCGACAGCATTTTGCGTGTGTTTTTTGATTACGATGGACTCGACGCATTTAAGCAAGTGCCTATGCAAAAACTCACCCCTTGGTCCCGCTCAGGATTCAGCGTAGTGGAATGGGGAGGGTCATTGTTTAACTAATTTCCCATGAAATTTCTAAAATCACTTTTTGTCATCCTGACCCTCACACTATCCTTCCCCAATGCAGCTTTGGCTGGAGAACAAATTTATTCCGATGGATCTTTTTCTGAAGCCATTTACTGGACCCACGAATGGGGCATTTTTAATGGTTATCCCGATGGGAGTTTTCACTCCAGCAATGAAATGAATAGAGCCGAACTCGCCAAAGTCTTGGTACTTGGTAGTGGGGTGGAAGAAGATGACGTAAGCACTTGTGCGGAAGAAGCTACTCAATCGTTCAGCGACGTGCCCACAGATGAGTGGTACACGGACTATGTGTACTGTGCCAAGGCTAAGGGTTGGGTTAGTGGAGATGACGGTGCAGATACTTTTCGTCCCGGGGACCCTGTGCTCATGGGAGAAACCTTTAAGATGATCGTAGAGTCACAATATGGAACGCCGGACGACTCCTACAAAGGGACTAATTGGTACAACCTCTACACGAATTTTTTAGACGATTATCAAGTTATTGAAGAATACCATAGTGAGTACAGTAGTTACGTCTACTACGTTTATACCTTCTTAGAACTGGGTTATGATGATGGACTTGTTGGCTTTGATAGCAGCAGCTTGGCTTCCAAGATGCAACGGCAAGATATTGCGGAACTACTCTACCGAATGCGCATAGTCTTTGATGAGAATAGTGGGGCTCCTTATGATCCGGTTTACACCTTTGATGAACTGGAAGAACTTTATGGGACGGAAATTGAAATTGGAGACGCACTTTCTGTGGCAGATCCTCACTTCGGGTTTCGTTTTGAAAATGTTCCCTTGGAGAAACTCAATGTAGATCCAGAGGACTGGAGAGTTTACATAAGCGATCCTTCTGCATTTGAACATGGAGGCTACTCATCTTGGGGTTTATTTTATCTCAACGGTGAAAAAGTTGGATATTATTCTGGCTATGACCGGTTTTTTTCCATCGGTATCTATGATGCCAATTACAGCACCTCTCAACACGATGTAGAAAATGAAAATGGCCAAAAATACCTCTGGTGGTGTCCGCCGGGTTATGGCACCACTGTAGAAGAAATCCTTGCCAGCGAATGCGTGGTGGATGCCGAACAGAATGTGGATGCGGACTATGTGAACTTTGGGACTTATTAAAGCCCTCTGGTTGCATTCATCTAAGAAAAGTATAAACTTGGTCCATAAACCTAACCCCTCCCCCTCATGAAGAAGAAAAATATAATCATTGCCTCGGTCCTTGCCATTGTAGTTGTAGGGGCGGTTGCCATGGCGCAAAGCGACATGCTTCAAGGACGTTTTGGAAGATGGGACTTTGCAAAAATCTATTCCTGGAGAGGGGCTTATGTCACCCTGCTCGCCAGCCCGGTTACGTCCGTGCACACGTCGGATGTTACATCTCATGTGAGTTCCGAAGTAAGTTCTGAAGTAACCTCAACAGTGGGGACTTCTAAAGTGGCATCAACAGTAACCTCAACAGTGACTTCAAAGGTAACTTCAAAAGTGGCGTCAGGAATCACCTCCGCCGTTGCTTCCGCAGTAACCGTGCCTATCGACGTTGCTGAAAAAGTGAGAAAAGACAGCATCACAGCCCTGACCAGCGTCATTTTGGAAAGCTTTGCCAAGGACGCATACAGAAGGAATCCGTCTGCATTCATCCTCTCCGCCGAACAGATGGGAAAATTACTTGAAATGTACGAAAAGAGTTCTGTGAAATAATGCAAAAACACTTGGCTCAACTGAAATTTGTACTGGTAAGCCTCTTTGTTATACCCCTAGTCTACTTTCCTTTCCTGCACTTTTCTTTTACGGAAGGGAAAGAGCTTACTTTCAAAGCCATCCTCTTGCTGGGGCTTATTTTACTGTCCACGCTTGGCCTAAAAAAGAAAAAATTTCAGCTTAGACAAATTAGCGGATCACCCTTGTTTCTTTTACTGTGCGCCGTGTTGGCTCTACATGCGCTCAGCAATTTTTTATCCGGCAACCCACTGGTGACTTTATATGGAACTTATTCGCGGGGCGGAGGTTTTATTCTCGAGCTCTATCTTTTTGCGTTTATGGCTTGGATTGCATTAACGCCGGTCGTTTTTCATAAATGTCTAAAGTGGTTTTGGATTTCATCCGCCCTGGTAGCTCTCTACGCATGCGCCCAAAAACTGGGACTCGACGTGTTCTTCCAAAATTATTCTACTAATTTGTTTCAAGGCCGCGTATTTAGTTTTTCTGGAAACCCTTCCTTGCTGGGTCAATTAATGCTGCTTAGCACAATTGTGAGTTTTTACTTATTTAATCAAACAACAAGTAGGAACAAAAAAATCTTTCTCGGAGTCGGAACTCTGCTGATGCTCGCCGCGATGATTTTTTCCGAAACACGAGCGGCCGTTTTGGGCTTGATGGGGGTCAGCTTTTTAGGAGTCCTGCGTTATCGCAAATTTAACGTCAAACTTTTGCTTTTACTCCCGCTTCTCATCGCGCTTATTTGGGCCGTTCCCTCCGATCGTTTTTCACTTTCCCAGCTTTCTTTGCGGTCACTCAATTCACGTTTTCAAATTTGGGAAGGGACTGTGGAGCTCATTCAAGATAAATGGCTGTTGGGCTATGGGCAGGAAACTTTTTATATACATTTCCCCGAGGTAATCACTCGGGAATTCCTAAATTTAGAAGAAGACATAACTATTTCGGCAGATCGCGTACACAACGAATGGCTCGAAGAAATTTACAATCATGGAATTTTGGCCGGGGCACTCTACCTCGTTTTGCTTGGCTTCGTTTTAAAGAAATTTTTTACTTCTCACAAAAAAGAAGAAGTTATTTTATGCGGCCTCATCCTCGCAAATAGCATACAAAATCAGCTCTCTTTTCCGGATATCACCATTCAAATGTTGATGGCTTTTTCTTGGGGCTCGCTCGTGGCCTTTGAAAGTGAAACGGAAACCCTTACCAATCCTTTGAATGGTCATAGAAAACTAAGACTGTCACTTATGGTACTCGGCCTCATTCTTACCGGCATCTTATTTGGCCAAACGGTACTAAGACCGCTTGTGTCCCACCGGCTCTATACTGTCTCTCAACAAAATTACTCCGAAGATTATACGGTGGCAGTGAATTCTTTAAAAAAAGCAATCACCTGGACACCTTACTACAGTGAATTGTGGTACGAGCTGATGTTTATAGATCCGAGCAGTATGGAGCGAGCACTTGCGAATCTTGAATTAATAGACGGAGAGTCCGGCGATGTACTTGCTTGGAAAGGAAACTACTATGCGGGAAGTGACCCCCAACTTTCCGCGGAATATTATTTGCGAGCACTGGAGAAAAACCCTTCTCATCCAAACTGGATTCGTGCCTTTGCGGACATGCTTTACGACCAAGGCGATTGCGAGACGGCTCTTTTTCTGTACACACAATATTTGGAGGCGGTGCCTGACTATTGGAAATGGACGTTAAACCTCGAAGAACACAGCGAGGCTCAGCAAAAAAGCTATGAAACTTTCTTCAAACACGTTCCCTATTTCTGGGGCACTTTGGAGAAAATGGAGACGTGCCGCGCTAAGCTAGACAACGTGAATCCATAAATTTCAGCTAAGCCTTTTGAAGGAAGGCGAAGTACATAAGGGCTTTCGTACTGAGCCTCCTTCAAAAGGCTTTTAGCTAATTATAAATTTATGGATTCACGTTAGATAGTGACTCCACGGCTCAATAGCCAAGTCGTCGAGATCGTAGCGTTCCAGAGTGTCAACCATGAGTTTGGCGACTTTTAGATCGATGGTGAGAGGGATGTTGTTGTCGATGGTGAGGCGGCGAATGGTGTAACCCACGGTCATTTCTTCATGTGAATAATTGCGGGGAATGTCGATGACCCAGTCCACTTTGTCTTTGCGAATCAGTTCGCTGAAGTTGGGGTGCAGGTCGCTGTCCATTTTGTGAACCACGGTTACATCGAGGCCGCCGTTTTTAAGCACTTCAGCGGTGCCGGGAGTGGCGTAGAGGACGAAACCTTGGGCGGCGAGCTTGCGAGCCGCCGGAAGAAAGTCCGCCTTGTCCTCAATTTTTCCAATAGAAATGAGCACATTTTTGTGCGGCACTTCAAAGCCGGTCGAAAGCATGGCCTTGAAGAATGCCTCGTGCAGGTCGTCTCCAAAACAACCCACTTCTCCGGTGGAGCCCATCTCCACGCCGAGCACGGGGTCCGCACCTTTGAGACGAGAAAAAGAAAACTGTGGAGCCTTCACGCCCACGTAGTCGAGGTCCAAGGTTTTATAATCACACTTTTTGGCGATGCCGAGCATGGATTCCGTAGCGATTTCAATAAAATTATAACCCGTTACTTTCGAACTGAATGGAAAACTTCGGCTGCTGCGCAGATTACATTCAATCACTTTAATATCATTGTTCACGGCAAGGTACTGAATATTGAAAGGCCCGCTGATTTCCAGCGCCCTCGCAATTTTTCTTGTAATATTCCTGATACGCTTAATAGTTTCCATGTAGAGTTTTTGTGGAGGCAGTGCGATGGTGGCATCCCCGCTATGCACGCCGGCATTCTCCACATGTTCCGCAATCGCATAAATCATGATTTCTCCATTTTGAGCCACGGCATCTATTTCGATTTCCTTTGCGCCGAGTTCAAATTTAGTGATCACCACAGGTGCTTCTTTGGAAATTTTTACGGCCTTGGCCAGGTAACCAATCAGCGTTTCTTTATTTTGAGCCACGGCCATTGCAGCACCGGAAAGCACGTACGAAGGACGTACAAGCACGGGATAGCCCACTTCTTCCGCAAAACTAAGCGCATGCTCGATGTCTGCAAATTCCCTCCACTTAGGCTGATCCACCCCAAGCTTATCAAGAAGTTGAGAAAATTTATGACGATTTTCCGCCTGATCGATGCTGTGTGCGGATGTCCCAAAAATTTTCACCCCGGCCTGATCAAGCTTCATCACCAAGTTGTTTGGTGTTTGGCCACCCGTGGAAACCACGACGCCATTCGGTTTTTCAAGCTCATAAATATCCAGCACCCGTTCGAGCGAAAGTTCATCGAAATAAAGCTTGTTGCATATGTCATAATCCGTGGACACGGTTTCCGGATTGTAGTTGATCATGATTGTTTCGTACCCGTTCTTTTGCAGCGTCTTCACCGCATTTACACTACACCAGTCGAATTCCACACTGGACCCGATGCAGTACGCTCCACTTCCGAGTACGATGGCGCGTTTCTTGCGTCCGCCAAAGGCAATGTCGTGCTTAGTGCCGTGATATGTGATGTACAAATAATTGGTCTTTGCCGGATATTCCGCGGCAAGGGTATCAATCTGTTTCACACAAGGCAGCACCTTGAGCTTTTTGCGCAGCGCCCGAATTTCCATTTCCTCTTTGCCTTTCAAAATTCCGATCTGCTTGTCGGAGAAGCCATATTTTTTCGCGCTGCGCAGCAATTCTTCATCCAACTCTTCTTTTTCCAAGCATTTGCTCATATCCACAATGTTTTTCAACTTGCCGAGGAACCAAGGGTCAATACCGGATAGCTTGGTTATTTCTTGAATATCCCAGCCATCGCGCAACGCTTCGGCAATAGCCAAAATGCGCTTGGGCGTGGGGTGCGAAATGGCCTGTTTTAAGTTTTCCGTATCAATATTGAGACGCTCATTTTCCGTGAGACCGATCATACCGATTTGCAGCATGCGGAGTCCTTTTTGCATTACCTCTTCAAAGCTGCGCCCCAGCGCCATAATTTCTCCCACGGATTTCATTTCGCTGGAAATTTCGTGAGTTACTTTGCGGAATTTATCCAGATCCCAGCGAGGGATTTTGAGTGCGATATAGTCGAGGGAAGGTTCAAAACACGCGGTGGTCACGCCCGTGATGGCATTGCGAAGTTCCGGCAAACTGTAACCAAGCCCAAGTTTAGCCGCCACATAAGCCAACGGATAGCCCGTGGCTTTGGACGCAAGCGCGGACGAGCGCGACAAACGCGCATTCACTTCAATCACTCGATATTCGCTGGACTTGGGGTCCAGAGCGTACTGAATATTGCACTCCCCCACAATTCCCAGATGACGGATCACTTTAATCCCCAGTTCACGAAGCGCATGATATTCAGCATTATTAAGCGTTTGCGAAGGCGCCACCACAATACTTTCTCCCGTGTGGATTCCCAGCGGATCAAAATTCTCCATATTACAAACTGTGATGCAGTTGTCGTAGGCATCGCGCACCACTTCATACTCCACCTCCTTCCAACCCTTGAGACTTTCTTCCACCAGCACTTGAGGTGAATAGGCAAAGGCGGCATTTACTTTTGCGATAAGCTCTTCTTCATTGTTTACAAAACCGCTTCCCTTCCCCCCGAGCGCAAAGGCCGCACGAATCAGAAGTGGGAAGCCAATTTCTCGTCCGGCATCTAACGCGGCGGACAAATTGGTACACGCATAGCTGCGCGGCACTTTGACGTCAATTTTTTGGAGTTCCTTGTTGAAAAGTTCGCGGTCCTCGGTTTTTATGATGGCGGAAATAGGCGTTCCCAATACACGCACATCGTATTTTTTTAAAATACCTTTTTCTTCGAGCGCCACTCCGCAGTTGAGCGCAGTCTGTCCTCCAAAGGCCAGCAAAATGCCCTCCGGCTTCTCTTTGGCCATCACTTTTTCCACAAAATAAGGAGTGATCGGCAAAAAATAAACTTCATCCGCGAGCCCCCAACTTGTTTGGTTGGTAGCAATATTCGGATTGACCAAAATCACCTCGACACCCTCTTCTTTCAGCGCCTTAATGGCCTGCGATCCACTGTAGTCAAATTCCCCCGCCTCACCAATCTTCAGAGCGCCCGACCCTAGGATCAGAACTTTTCTGGGAAGATTGAGCTTAGATTTTTTGGGGCTCATCGGAGTGAATGTAATGGTT
>JBAZQU010000038.1:0-8147 GCA_041645035.1 Candidatus Altimarinota bacterium
ATGCCGATGTTTTTATTGAGGAAGCTCGTGAGCGACTTAAACAATTAACGGATTCAGACGAACAAAAAAAATATGAAGCGGCGATTGAAGAAGTTGATGCGATGTGGAAGAAGAAATGCGATGAGGTGATGAAATAAGTTGAAATTAAAAAAATGAAATTAGCGTTTGAGTTCAATGTTGTTGTAGAGGCGTTTTTTAATGAGGGCAAGATTTTACAATTCAGTTCAACAAAAACATATCTCTAATTCGCGCGAATGGTAGAATAGTTTGAAGTATAGACCTTAATTTTTTTGTTTATATTTTTAAAATTTTAAAGTCTTGATTTTTGCCTAAGTTTCTGCAAAGATTGAAATAGCAAGAAAAATCGCCCCGCGGAAAGGGGCATAGCGAGGAGGTCTTTGAAAATGGAAAGGAGACTGCCGTTTGCTCACTCGCTGTTTGCGTTTGAACGCGAGCTAGTCGAAATTGACGGCTGGTTAGACTGGCTCAAGCTGTGGCATCAAGCCGCCACCTGGCAGCAGCTCATCGGCCTTTTACATTGCGGTTTTGAGGTGGTGGTGCGAGAAGATGAAAGAAGAGAGATGATCTGCTTTTACCTCAAGGTGGCCGAGGGCTACCGGTCGCAAGACCACCTGGCCAAGTTGTTCCCGGACGACAAGATTACGGGTGACGCCTGGTTCCGGCCAAGCAACCAACCGTATTTCAGCCAACGCTGGCAGGTCGCTCAGAAAGCCTGGAAGATGCTCTGCGACAAGATTTTCAAGAACACCGGCAAGGACCATAATCCCTCCTGGCTCCGTTATGTCTGCAATCAGCGCGTCTTTTCCGACCTGCTGTGGTTCTTTCGTGCCCCGGAGCACAATTATGCCGAAACCAACCTGCCGCATTGGCGCGGCGACGACAATCACCAGGACACGGTCGCGCGGACATTCCTGAAGGACTTCCTGCGCCTGGTCTGGCGGGGCACGGAGATCTATACTGACCACTTCTTGAGGGGTTGGACTTACAACACGCGGGAAGAGCAGGCCGAGCAGGCCGATGAAATGTTCCGGGCCGCGCGTCCCGGGACGCTCGATCTCCTAGTCTATCTCGATTGGGAGGAGCTGCTCCTGAAGAGCGATTTTCGCGGGCCGATCGAGAATCTGGCGCCGGAATGCTGGCAGAGGCTTGAGGAGCTCGCCTTGAGGAAAGACCGGGGCAAGCGGGGAGAGCCGTGTTCGAGCGTCGAGAACGCGCTGGTCAACGGTTCGACTATGGCCGGAGTGGTAATCCTGCTTCGGGCCAAGTATAAGGAGGTCATGCGGCTCAAGGCGATCAAGGAAGCGGAGGAAGCCAAAGCTGAAGCCGAGAAGAGACTCGCCCGACTCAGCCACGGTTCATAACGTCTTCACGTAATCATCCATCTGACCGACCCGTCAATCCCGACGGGTCTTTTTTTGTTTGCATATTGTTGTTGAGACGTTTTTTAATCATCAATATCTAATCTTGCCTAATTTTAGAAAAAATGTATAATGTAAGCAATAAATAATCGGCATATTTTACATAGTCGGTTTTTAGTTGTTCGTAAACAGCAAAAAGGTAAGTCCAAAAAATCCGAAGGGAGAAACGAAGATGACTAGACAGGCGGTCGCCGTAGCGAAAGTTGAGATTCCGTTTGCGGAAATCAGTGCGGGCAAGATCGTTTCGCCGGTAAACAGCCTTGTCAAGATTCCTTTGGAGATGCTGCGGCGGTTCGAGCGTCAGCCGCGGCTCCATTTCAGCAAGCAGAAACTTGAAGAGCTCGCGGGCACGATCGGTCCGAGCGGCGAATTGGAACAGCCGATTCTGGTCACGTTGCGGGAAGAGGGGCGCATTGCCCTTGTCATTGACGGCGAGCGACGGATGCGGGCCTTGCACGACAAAGGATTTGACCATGCCCCTTGTCTGATCAAGCCGCCGATGTCGGACAAGGAGGTCTTTCTGCATTCCTGTATCGCCAACTTCGCGCGGGAAAATCTCTCCCTCCTGGAAATGGCGCAATCAATCGTGGACCTGCAAAAGGAATTCGGCTGGAATCAGTCCGAAGTCGCCCGGGCGATCGGCCGCAGCTCCGGCCACGTAAGCCAGGTACTCAAAGTGCTGAATCTCCACCCCGACATCCAGCAGTTGGTGCTTGAGAGCAAGGTTAACAACAACATTGCCCTCCACATCGCCACTTATCCCAAGGAAGATCAGCTCGGCCTGCTCCGAAATTTGATGTCGAAGAAAGCCGGCGACAAGGATAAGCCGCCGTCTTCGAGCGAAGCCGCCCGCAAAGTCAAGAAGCTTGCGGAGAAGCGCGGCATTCATCCCCGCGCCAGGGTAAACCAAGCTAAGCAACGCACGTACGTGCAGTTGTTGATGAGCTTGATCATTCGCACTTGTGACAAGCTGACAGATGCGCTGGAGGATCTCAAAAAGGAGAAGGCCTGGGTTATTACCGGGCAAACTCAGCCGCCGTTCCAGATGGTGAAAGAACGGCTGGAAGAGGTTTTCGGCCTGGCGAAGGAGGAACTGGAACGTTTGACGAAAGTCTGAACCATATCGTTTTACGGCGGGTGAAACACCCCGCCTTTTTATTTGCATTTTTTGTTAATAATTGATAGGGTGAAAAATCGGATATGTTATAGTACTGGCTTAAAGGAATGTTGTTTACAAAAACAACTCTTACCATACGGAGGGCAATTATGAACAAGAGATTTCAAAAAAACGTCGAAGACTTCACCTGCGAAAGATGCGGTCACGAAGTAAAGGGAGGCGGGTATACGAATCACTGTCCTATTTGCTTATGGAGCAAGCATGTTGACGTCAACCCGGGGGACAGGCAATCGACCTGTCAGGGAATGATGAAGCCAGTCGGCATTGAAACAAAGGCGGGAGGGCATGTAATTGTTCACCGTTGTGAAAGTTGTCATTTAACCAAAAGGAACAAGGCAAGCAAGGACGACGATATTAACGCGATAATAAACCTCTCTAGCAATCCGGTAAGGTAGGGGGGGCCATGAAACAGCCCAGGATAGAGCCCCATGCTTCCGTACCCTATCTTTGCCAGATCGAACTGACTTACCGCTGCAACAGCAACTGTATCTTTTGCTATAACCCGAATCGTTATAAGCCCTTGAATATTCTCTTAGTCGATCAGGTCGTCCGGTCTGTCTCAAGCAGCCGAATTCCGCATGTTTACCTGATCGGCGGAGAACCGAGCCTTTTTTCAGTGGAGAAACTCAACGAGTACATCAACCTTCTTAGTGAACATTCTTCGGTGACGATAGTGACAAACGGTCTGATAAAACTGATCAGTATCTCGGAGAAACTCGCATGTTTCGGGGTACCCATTCACGGTTCCGATCAGAAAACCCACGAGTTTCATACGCGGACGCCTGGCAGCTTTATGAAAACCCTGGAGACCATAAGGCATTACATTGACCGGGGTTTTGATGTTCGATGCATTCCCGTCCTTACAAATTACAATTACGATCAGATGTATGACATCATCAAGCTGGCGGCGTCGTTGGGCATGGAGTCGATCTATGTCGATCGTTATGAAGACGGCGGAATCGGTGCCAAGCATTCGAATATCTTCAACATCAAACCTTCGCTTGAGCAATTCCGCCAAGCGGTTGGCCAGATAATCCGGGCGAAAAATGATTTTGCAGTATTCGCCGGCCGGGTAGGTTTTGGCACGGCCATTCCGTATTGCCTCGACGAGAGACTGGCAGATGAGAACATGCTTTCGAATTGCGGGGTGGGGGTCGACTTCTGTGCGATAAATCCCGAAGGAGGCCTCCGTTTATGCAACCAATCAGAGCTTGTCTTGGGCAATATCCTGGATGAGCCGATTGAGTGCATCTGGAAAAAACCGACTCTCGATGTTTACCGCGACCTGTCATGGGTAACTGAACCGTGTCGTTCTTGCGACTTGTTGTTGGATTGCACAGGTGGCTGTAAGGTCGACGTGAACCATTGCAAGACTTTCTGCATAGACTATGCTGTCAGGGGGTGCTCTCGACCCGATGCCGGATTGGTCGAAAAGGTAAGAAGAAGCGTGGTGGCGCCGGTCGAGACTTATCCCGTAAATTACCGTTTCTTCCGGGCGAACCGTTATGCCAAGCTTACGACAAGACATCCGGAAAGACTTCTTGTTACTCGCTATCAAACAGTCAAGGTGGATGATATGGCCTTAGAAATGTCAGCGGCGATAATTGGCGGGACAAGAAGCGAGCAGGAATTGATCGACAAATTCTCCAATCGAGTGGATGAACATGACGTCCGGGTATTCGTAAGTCAACTTTTCCAAGTCCAGGCAATTGACCCGGCAGATGCGGAGGACACATGAAAACCATCGACAGTCTGGATGAGTTCTACGATGAGCTGGGTAAATTGTTCTTGGGCTTGAGTGATGATTGCGTGGCTTGCCAATACCCTGATTGCGTTGGTCTGATCTGGCTCCTGGAAGAGGAGGTTGAAGGCTTGTATGAACTGGGCGTTCCCTTGATAGAGGTCAACCACGGCCCAGCTTTTCTCCACTCTTTTTCCGAGGACCAAAACGGTAAGCTGGAACTAGACGTGAGATACCCTCCCTGCAAGCAGCTGTATCTCGATAAGGGGGTCCGCCGTTGCCGGATTTATGAAAATAGGCCTTTTAATTGTCGTATCTATCCCTTGGGCCTGGAGAGAATAAGGGAGGGTAAGGTTGTATGGGCACTGCACCTTGATTGTCTCTATTCGGAAAAAAAGAGCAGGCAAGGCCAGCTGAAACAACTTAAGCTGGCGATTAATTCGTTGATCGACAGACTCAATCCGCTTTTGACCGAGAGTATCGTTGAGGCATATTTGAAAGCCGACGCAGTAACTTGTTTTCCTTTCGGGGAAAACAAGTATTCCATAGTAAAGGAGGTGAGAACGTAATTCTTTCCGACGGCACACCGCAGTTACCCCTGAACACGGAGGAGGTGGAAGGATGTCCAAGTGCAAACCGCAGCTCGACAGCACCAAAATCGGGGCCATCACCGTCAAGAAGAAGCCTGCTGCGGAACCGCCGCAGGCCCAGAACCAGAAGAAGTAGCGGAGACGGGCACCATGGCGGCATCAAGACGATGCCGCCTTTTTTATTTGCATTTTTTATGGGAAAAGGGTAAATTTGGGGTAAGATTAAAGATTAATCGTTATTTTTTCATTTTTTTAAAAAAAGTGAGATTTAAAGTGCGCTATAATTGATTTTCGCTGGACGATACGCGGCGATATTTTGAATGTCTATAGAAATGCTCACAGTGATTTGTTTCACTGTTGTACTTCACGACAATGATTGTTGTGAGTGTGGCAAAAGTAGAATTATAGCGCACTTTAAATTTATGGAACCATCACCCGTTTTAAGTGCTCCAGACGATGTTTTAATTAAAAAATTTTTATCCCTTTCATTAAGAAGGGATATCGCCGATTTATTTGAAATTGAATACGGGCACTTAAATTTTTTACTATATGCAAAAAACCGAGTGAATTATCGGAAGTTTTTTGTACCCAAAAAAAACGGTGGAAAAAGAGAAATAAACTCTCCCATATATTCATTGAAAATATTACAAAAAAAGTTAAGTTATATTTTAAATTTAGTTTACCATCCAAAACCATCAGCTCATGGCTTTGTACAGGGTAGGGGCATATTAACAAATTCTACTCAACATTTAAATAAAAATTTAGTACTCAACATTGATTTAAAAGATTATTTTCCATCAATCAATTTTGGCAGGATTATGGGATTATTTAAAGCCGCGCCTTATAATTTTGATTTAGAAGTCGCTGCCACTTTAGCCCACATAGCTTGCCACAACAGAAAGCTTCCTCAAGGGGCACCAACCTCTCCTATACTTTCCAATATGATTTGTTCAAGCCTTGATAATAAAATGTATAAATTTGTTAAAAAATATAATTGTACCTATACAAGATATGCTGACGATTTAACCATATCTACGAATCGAATTAAATTTCCCATAGAAATCGCTGAATTTGACTTTACAAATTTTTCACTCAACATTGGCAGCCAATTTATTGAAATTATTGAAAAAAGTGGCTTTGAAATTAATTTTGATAAAGTTAGACTTTCTCATAAATCAAAGAGGCAAGAAGTAACAGGCATAATAGTAAACAAATTTCTAAATGTAAAAAGAATACTAGTAAAAGAAGTTAGGGCCATGCTGTACGCATGGGAAAAATACGGGCTTGAGAATGCAGAAAGGGAATTTAAGAAGAAAAGCAATAAAAATTTTCAAAAAGTAGTAAGTGGTAAAATTAATTATATAAAACAGGTTAGAGGAGAAAAAAATTTTATATATAGAAAATTTATAAATAAATATAATAATTTGAGTGAAAATGGTTTTGCGGAATTGCCAATAAATTTATATGAGGAAATTAGAGATTCGATACGCGTTGTGAAATGTGGAAATAATACTGGGACGGGATTCATAATTAACGGAATTGGAATCGTAACCTGTTATCATGTAGTTGAATATAACGGAACAAATCAAATAATTTCTTTCAGATGTAATAATATTTTTGATAAAAGAGAAATGGATTTAATCATATTTGATAAAGAAAAAGATATAGCAATATTAAGAGATAAAAATCCGAGAAGTGACAATAAATCACTCTTTTCTTGTGGTCGTTTTGTATTTAAATATAATCAAAATTTGACGATTTCTGGTTTTCCTGAATATAGGGAGGGCGATCAGCCAAGAATAATGCCAGTAAAGGTTGTCGGCGAAAGAACTGATAGACATGGTAACAAAAGGTACATTTTTAATTTACCGCCAATTCATGGGGAAAGTGGAGGAATGGTATTAAATGATCAAAATGAAATTGTTGGAATGTTGGCAACGGGCATACGTATTATGCCAGATAGGTATGAAACAGCTGAATTTGGTTTAATTCCTATTGACGATATTTTGATATTAACTAAAAGTTTAATAAAAGAGACAGCGGTATACAAAATAAAAAAAGTGGAAAAAAAGTAAACAAATAATGAGTTGAGACGCAAACAAGAAGATATTATATTTTGTTTGCTTTTTTAGCTTTAACTTGGCATAATTTCATCATGAGTAAGACTAAGGAAAAACTCATTATCATAGATGGGAACGCGCTGATACATCGGAGTTTTCACGCTTTGCCGCCGACGATGAAGACCAAGAAGGGGGAGCAGACGAATGCGGTGTATGGTTTTACCTCGGTGCTTTTAAAGTCGCTGCGTGAGCTCAAGCCAAAGTATATCGCGTTGACGTTAGACAAGAAGGGACCGACTTTCCGGCACGAGGAGTATAAGGAATACAAGGCGACGCGGGTCAAGGCGCCGCAGGAGCTTTATGATCAGTTTGACCGCGTGCGTCAGGTGACGGAAGCTTTCGGTATTCCGATTTTTGAACTGGCCGGTTTTGAGGCGGACGACCTGATCGGCACCATCGCGCATTCGGTTGACGGCCAAGTAGAAAAAATTATTGTGACCGGCGACATGGACACGCTTCAGCTCGTTAACGACCACACTAAAGTCTATACTATGAGCCATGGGCTTTCGGATAGCGTGATATACGACACGGACGCGGTAAAAAAACGCTTCGGCGGTCTTACACCCGAGCAGATGATTGATTATAAAGCTCTGCGCGGCGACCCCTCGGACAACATTCCGGGCATCCGTGGCATCGGAGAGAAGACTGCAATTGAACTTTTGACCGAATTTAAAACTTTAGAAGGCGTTTACAAACATCTGGGCTCGCCCAGAATAAAAGATCGTGTGCGCGAGCTTTTGAAAGAGCATAAAAAAGAGGGCGAACTGTCCAAACGGCTCGCAACCATCCGCATTGACGCGAAAATTAACTTTGATTTAACAGAGGCGCGCTTTGGCGATTTTGATCAGAAAAAATTGGTTGAGCTGTTCAGTGAATTGGAGTTCAGGTCGCTCTTGCCTCGGGTATATGAGTTGACCAAGTCACATAACACGAAACACGTAACACATAACATGGGGACTGCCGAAGAAGAGAAGAGAGAACAAATTGATAAGTTTGAACGCAATAGAAAGAAGTTTAAATACATACTGGTTGATGATGAGAAAAAGTTTAAGAAATTTTTTAGCGAACTGAAAAAACAGA
>JBAZQU010000009.1:0-44713 GCA_041645035.1 Candidatus Altimarinota bacterium
GTTCGCATCATTTTGGTTCTTCACGATGTCTGAAAATTCGAATTGAAAGTGCTCGGTCTGAATGGCATTGGCTTTAATGAGACCGCTTTCAATGTCGGAAGTGAAATGCGCCGCAAAAACGGGGCTTGCCCAAAGCAGGCTCAAAAGAACAGCGGCGGGAACGAGTAGGCGTAAACTCATCAGAGGTATTCAAGCAGTTTTGGGTTCTTTTGTAAAATGGTTTATTATCAAGCAGAAGCAAAGCGGATGCTAAGCAATAACGTGGCGTAAGCCACATCAATATAAATATGTTTGCAGAAATCCTTATCGAACATGCTTTTGCACGGAAACAAAACCACCTCACTTATAAGGTGCCAGCTTCACTAAGTCTGAAACCCGGAGACGGAGTTTTGGTTCCTTTCCAACGAAGTGAAAAAGCGGGAGTGGTGCTAAGGGTGCATGCGGAGACGCCTGAATTTCCAACCAAGGAAATCTTAGGCCTTTTGACGGAAGAAACTTTGCTTCACGACTGGCAGTTAAAGCTAGCCGAATGGATTTCTGAATACTATTTTTGTTCAAGTTACGATGCTATCCGCTTGATGCTGCCAAAAAACGTGTTTCGCACGCCTAAAAAAGCGCGGCAAGTTAAGGGTGAAACTGCTAAAAAACCTCGGAAAGAACAGATTCATACACTCACGGAGGAGCAAGAGAAAATTGTTGAGTCTATATTAACGGAAAAACCAGCCGTCTCTTTGATTCATGGCATCACCGGAGCCGGAAAAACCGAAATTTACAAACAGTTGATCAAAAATTTTATTCAAAAAGACGAGCAGTGTCTTTTGTTGGTGCCTGAAATTTCGCTAACCCCTCAACTACTTCATTATTTTGAAGTGGCCTTCCCTTCCACCGCTGTTATCCATAGTCGAATCAGTGAAGGGAAGCGAGCCCAGATTTGGAGAGAAATCCGAGCCGGCATTATTAAGCTGGTACTCGGCTCACGAAGCGCTCTCTTTTCTCCTTTTAAAAAGCTGGGGCTCATTGTAATGGATGAAGAGCACGAGTGGAGTTATAAACAGGACCAAAGTCCTCGTTATCATGCACGCGAAACCGCGCTCAAAATGGCTGAGCTCACCGGCGCTCAAGTGGTTTTTGGGTCCGCCACTCCAAGCGTGGAAACTTTTTTCAAAGCTCGGGCGGGAGATTTCGCCCTCTACACTATGAACGAAAGAATTTCAGGTACGCCGCTCCCAAACGTTCAAATCATCGACATGCGTGAAGAGCTTAAGGCTCGCAATTTTTCTATATTCAGCGACGCTCTTGAACAAAAAATTAAGTCGACGTTGGAGAAAAAGGAGCAAATTATTCTTTTTTTGAATCGACGCGGTAGTGCTTCTTCCGTACTTTGTAGAGATTGCGGACACACTTTTGAATGCCCCAATTGTGACCTGCCCCTCACCTACCATGCTCGAAAATTTCGCCAGCAAAGTTTGGTCTGTCATCACTGCGGACTCATTCAAACGCTCAAAGAAAGCTGCCCGGAATGCAAAGGAAGTCGGGTAAAATATTTGGGACTGGGAACCGAGCGCGTGGAAACGGAACTTCAAAAGCTTTTTCCTACCGCGCGCATTCAGCGCGCGGACCGTGACACTATGTCTAAAAAAGATAGTTTCTCTATTCTCCACGAAAAGCTCAACAAACAAGAAATCGATATTCTAATCGGAACGCAGATGATCGGAAAAGGTTTCGATATCGCTAAAGTTACTCTGGTAGGTGTGATACTCGCCGACCTGGGATTACACATTCCCGACTTTAGAACTTCCGAACGTATGTTTCAACTCCTCACCCAGGTTGCCGGTCGCGCCGGACGACGGGAAAAACAAGGAGAAGTGCTTATACAAAGCTATAATCCGGACCATCCGAGTATATTTTTTAGTCGAACTCATGACTATAACGGGTTTTATGAACAAGAAATTAATGCAAGAAAGGAAGCAGCGCTCCCTCCATTCGGAAAACTGGTAAAACTCATGTTCTGCCATGAAAATTCCGCGACTTGCGAAGCGGCAGCGCGTAAACTCGAAAAACTCCTCACTTCAGAAAATCACAAAGTTTATGCGGCTCCCGCACTCTTCTCTCGCATAAACAAGCAATACCAATGGAATATCCTCATCCAAGGTGCGGACCCCCGCTCAATCCTCAAAAAACTTGCCGCCAAAGACTTGGAAGGTTGGCGCGTCGACGTGGATCCACAGATCAGTGTATAGATTGCTGTCGCCTCTCCTGCACTTTTACATTGATTGCGTGAGCTATGGCGTGGTGATCTTCGCAGAGCGGAGCCAGGTAATGGGGATCATGCCTTTTACTGAGTGCGAAGGTTTGGGTGTGGTGGAGCTGCTCGGCCAATCTATGACAGGTCTGAATTGAGCACTTCGTTCCATGCTCCTTCCAAACCACTCTCTGAACTCTTACTGGAACATGTCGTGATCGAGCAATCGGCAGACCTTCACTTATAGCCTCTTTCTCTTCCGCTATTTCTTCTTCGCGCCTTTTGAGCAGTTCCAACAGAACTTCATTCACGTTGATTCCTTTCCCCTGTAACTCCAGAAGTTTTCCCGTGACCTCCTCACTGAGTTTTAAGTCTTGCGCACGCAAAGATTTTAGCTCGAATAATGGCTTTCTTGGGCCATTCATACCTAAACTCTTCTCATCACGGACTAAAGTTTCTATGGCACTCTGTGGCAATGCTTGGACCGCCTCTGCCAACTCTTCTTCATTCTGCGAAGTCGCAATGGACTGAATACGAACGAGCTTATTCACACTCACCTCACCATTTTCCAGTAGCGCCTTCAAAACAGGCTTATCTAAAAAACGTTTTTCTAAGTTCAAAGCGGTTCTCACTTGCTGTTCACTCAACCCTGCCAGTTTGAAGGCAAACTCAAACACGGAACCAAAGCCTTTCTTCTCATAAAGTCGCCGACGTTCTACTTCCGGAAGTAAGCCTATAAATTTCTGCCTCCACAAAAGAGCATTTCGTCCGTACAATCGAGCCTTTTCGTACAGTTCTTCATCAGTCATATTTGCTTGGTTAAGGGGTCCAAACATTAACAGAAAAACCACTCATTTAACAGATTAAAAGCCTCATTTTCCCGTGACAAATCCATGGGTGAGTATGTATTCACCTTTTGCACGGCCAAAGTCACTAGTAGTAGTCCACCTCTTTCAATCTTAGCCTTTTTTCTTCAAAAAATTTAAGGTATAAAAGAGGCATGCGTATTTTATCTGGAGTCAAACCCACCGGACGCCCTCACATTGGCAATTACCTCGGCGCCATCCGCCAACACATTGCCTTACAGGAGGAAGGGCATGAGTGTATTTACTTTGTCGCCGATTATCATGCACTTACCACCGTGCGAAACGCGGAGGAAATGCGGGAGCATCGTCGCGGAGTGGTTTTGGATTACCTGGCGCTGGGGCTCGATCCCGAAAAAGTAATTTTCTTTTATCAAAGCACTATCCCCGAGCACGCGGAACTCAGCTGGATTCTTTCCACCGTTGTACCACAAGGTCTTTTGGAACGCGCGCATGCTTGGAAGGACGCACTGGCAAAAGGAAATCGGGACATGAACATAGGGCTCTTTATGTATCCCGTGCTCATGGCGGCAGATATTCTGATGTACCAGGCCGACTGGGTCCCTGTGGGACAAGATCAAAAACAACATGTGGAAATTGCTCGAGACATCGCTGAAAAATTCAATCACTATTATGGTGAAACTTTTAAATTGCCCGAACCCAGGATCGAAAAAGAAGTCGCTGTCGTGATCGGCGTGGATGGTCAAAAAATGAGCAAAAGCTACGGCAACACCATCAGTATTTTTGACCCCGAGGAAGTGATAAAAAAACAAGTAATGAGCATTAAAACCGCCAGCGTTGAACTCAAAAATCCAATGCCGATCGAGAATGACATTATCCTTTCGCTATATAAACAATTTTCCAGCGCAAAGGAGCTCGAGGAGCTGAAGGCCAATTATCTCGCCGGAGGTTTTGGTTACGGCCGAGCCAAACAAGTATTACTTGCCGGGCTTTTGGAATTTTTTGCTGAGGCTCGCGGACGTCGCAATAAACTTGAAAAATCAAAGGACCTCGAAGAAATTATGGCGGCCGGAACAAAAAAGGCTCGCAAGCTCGCCCAAGAAACTATGAGCTTGGTTTACGAACGCACCGGTCTGGTTTAAACTTCAAGCGGACCCGAAGGGTCTGCGAGCCGAGGCGAGTGCCTACGGCCCAAGCAATAAGGTGGCGTAAGCCACAACCCTTCTCATGAAGATCTTCCTCGCCACTCTTCTCTTCGCGCTCTTCGCCCCTATCGCTCAAGCTGAAATCACCGATAACAGCTGCCTACACCCTTTTATTGATGTAGACGGTCACTGGGCCGAAGAAGAAATTTGTTTTCTTTATAATGAGAGTATTCTCGCGGGTTATTCCGATCGCAATTTTTTGCCCGATAACGAAATAACACGCGCGGAATTTTTAAAAATCTCCTTGCTGAACGTGGGCTACACGGTTTACGCAGTGCAGAGCGCCGCCTTCACCGACGTGAACCCGGGGGACTGGTACTATCAATATGTTACCTTTGCTCGTTCTAAGGGTTTTGTGAGTGGCTATGGAGATGGCAGTTTTCATCCCAACAACTCCATCACTCGTGCTGAGGCTGTGACTATGATCATGAATATTGCGGACATCATTGAATACGACGCTTATAATTTTGAAAGTAAATTTTCAGATGTAACCGGCACCGATTGGTTCGCCAATGCCGTCGCCGCCGCTACCACCTATGGCATCGTAGACGGTTACGGCGACGGAACTTTCCGCCCCACCGGCAAGTTAACCCGCGCGGAAGCCGCTGTGATTGCCGAGCGTGTTTGGAATGAACTGTATTAAAATTCTCTCAACCAATGGCTTGTCAAAGAACTTGTTTTGATGTACAATACTTAGATTTAACTCACTCGGCATGCAAACTAAAAAGCCCAAAACCCGTTACACTCTTTACCTCACTATAGTCTTAGTTCTCCTCTTGGGTGGACTAGCTTACACTTTGAGCCAATCCGGATTTTTAAAAGGCATGATTAAGGATGGAGGCTTTGATTTTGAGGGAATCGGAGGTGGTGGAGGAGCAGATTGTACAACTGCGGAAGCTTGTGCTTCGCTCGCGCAAACAGCATCGGAAGACGCTAAAAACGCATTTGACGCCTATGACCAAGACGCTCTTGAAACTGCTCAAAACGCAGCCGATGCCGCCGCTGATCAAGCGGAAACATTTGCCGGCCGAGTTCAAACTTCTGCCGATCAAGCCCAAGCCGATTATGAAGCGGCCTATGCCGCGTGGGAAGGGTATAACAATATTTATCAAACCTATGTTGACGACGCTGATGCCATTATGGCAGAAAAACTGAGTGATGAGGCCCAGCTCGGAGAATATAGGTCGTTTCTCAATACAGTTAATTATTACTACGGTGTATGTTTGGACGGAGCCCCGATTGACTTAGGAGATGAGGCTTTGTACGAAATTCGTGATTATATTTCACAAGATGAAGTATATAGGTGTACGTATGATACAGTAAATTACTGTGACTATACTGGCGAAACTGAGATTCCTTACGACTGTGCCTTTTCTGAGTTAAATTATTACATAAGCATGTATGAAGACCAAGTGGAGAACAGCGGCACTCGCTGGGCAGCTGCTGCTGAGTTAGCAGAAGCGTATTATCGTGATAATGTAATCCTAGCTGAAAATGCACGGGATGCTGCGGAAGCAGCTGCTAATGCAGCACAAGTAACGGCTGATACCGCAGCTACTTACGCCACAAAAGCACGCTCTTATGCGGACTTGGCGGCAAGTTATTCTTTCCTCGCTTGTTCTAGCCTAACCCTCTCTCCTTCCAGCTACGAAATGGCTGCCGATGAAACAGAAGCAACTTTCGACCTTACTGCTACAGTAACTATTTGGGACAGTATGGGAACTGATGTGACAACCACATCGTCTACTCAGACTTGGAGAGGAACCCTTATTCTGGAAACAGATAGTGGAAATGGACAATTCACCTACGGCTCTACAACCAATAATCCTCTTGAAATTGACCTTACCGCACCGGGCGACGTATCCGTTTCCTTTGCAGGAGGAATTGCAGGCGACATCATCAAAGCAAAAATAGTAGAAGAAGAAGAAATCACCTGCCACTCGAATTTTACCATCACTCAAACCGCTGCCGCTACTCCAACCGGAGTCACGATAACAGAATCCGCAAACGCCACAACGGCAACGGAAGGTGGTGTAACGGATAGTTATACGGTAGTTCTAGATGCACAGCCTACTGCAAATGTTACGGTTGCAGTTACTCCAGACACTCAAGTCACAGCCTCACCCAGCACACTCACTTTCACGAGCACTAACTGGAGTACAGCTCAAACAGTAACGGTAACTCCTGTGGATGACACGGCTGTTGAAGGGACTCATTCCGGAGTCGTTAAGCACACCGCAACGAGTTCTGACGCGGACTATGATGGAATTTCGATTGCCAGCGTAACTGCAAGTATTACCGATAATGATGTGGCGGACGTCACCGATGATACTGTCGCTGATACGACTGATGACACTGTAGCAGATACCACCGATGATACTGTCGCTGATACCACTGACAACGATGTGGCAACGGATACTACCGACGATACCGCAGATAATGAAGTGCCCACGCTCACGCGTGACATCATTCTTTCCACGGATTACACCTGCGCGGATTCCTTCGTGGACACCAAGAGTGAATGGCATGAAGATATCATCTGCCGTGCCAAACAAGCCGGTTGGGTGAAGGGTTATTCCGATTACGTCTTTGGACCTGACGGAAATATTACTCGCGCCGAATTTGTGAAGGTGCTCACCAAAATATTCGGCATGGATGAAAGTGATGCCAGTGGAATGAGTACTGACTTTTTGGATGTTTCCGCAGACGATTGGTATAGCCCTTATGTAATGCTTGCCGAAGATGCCGATGTGATTCGTACCCGTGACAGCGGTTATTATTTCAATCCTAATGAACCTGTTACTCGCGCCTGGGCTATTCTCTGGGCAATGCGAGCAGCCGATCAAAGCACATACAGTTACGATGTGACGTTCAGTGACGTAGAGAATGAAGATTTCTTCGCCTACGCCCTTGCCATTGCCAGTTCAACGTATGTGGATACCGCCGAAAGCACCGATCAACCGATTGTGGAGGGATATGCGGATGGAACCTTTAGACCCGACAATAACATAGCCCGCTCCGAAGCCATGGCCATCGCCACTCGCGTTGCCATCGCCTGGGGAGTTGCCTCTGAAGACTGGGGCCAATAGGAAATTCAGTTGAATTTCCTCGTGTTTCTCACTTGCTCAGTAGTTTCGGCATGCGTATACTTTACCCATGCCGACCAAGTACATCTTCGTCACAGGTGGAGTTTGTTCGAGTTTGGGGAAAGGAATCGCCACGGCCTCCATCGGCGCTCTCCTCAAAGCTGCCGGCTTCAAGGTCTTTACCATGAAGCTCGACCCGTATTTAAACGTGGATCCCGGAACTATGAGTCCTTTCCAGCATGGAGAAGTCTTCGTTACGGATGATGGAGCTGAAACCGATCTGGACCTGGGTCACTATGAACGATTCATAGATGAAAATCTGAATGTATTCTCTTCCGTCACCACGGGAAAAATTTACACGGAAGTTTTGGCCAAAGAACGACGTGGTGATTTTTTGGGAGGAACCATTCAAATCGTCCCTCACATCACCGAAGCTATTAAAAATCGTATCAAAGAAGCGGCCAAGCAAAGCGGAGCCAAAGTGGTACTCGTAGAAATTGGAGGGACCGTAGGAGATATTGAAGGCCTTCCCTTCCTGGAAGCCATCCGCCAAATGCGCCATGAACTTGGAAAGGAGAACACGCTTTTCGTGCACCTCACTTTGTTGCCTTATCTCAAGGCGTCCAAAGAACTTAAAACCAAACCCACACAGGCCTCTGTACGTGAGCTACGTTCCATTGGTATCCAGCCTGATTTCATCCTGGCCCGCGCTGACAAAAATATTCCCACCGAGTTACTTAAAAAAATATCTCTGTTCTGCGATGTGGAAGCTGAAGCCGTGATTCCCGCCGTAACCGCCAAGTCTATTTACGAAGTGCCGCTCAATTTCAACGAATATAAAATCACCGAGCTGATCGCTAATAAACTGCACCTCGGAAACGTGACGCCAATGCTCGAAGACTGGCAAACTTTGGTGAGTAAAATCCAAGCTAAGCGTGATCCGATATCTATTGCTCTGGTTGGAAAATATACCGACCTGGACGATGCCTATTTATCTGTAATTGAATCACTCAAAATTGCCTGCTACCACCAAGATCTGGAACTTGAATTGCAATGGATCGATGCCGAGAAGCTCGAAAAAAATGATGAGGAGACCTGGGGACAACTGAGAGCGGCTCATGGAATTTTGGTCCCCGGCGGATTCGGTATTCGTGGCACTGAAGGAAAAATAATGGCGGCCAAATACGCTCGCGAGAGTAAAATACCTTATTTGGGACTCTGCCTCGGTCTGCAACTGATGACTATCGAATACGCTCGCTATTACTTACAAGACCCTGAACTCACCTCTGAAGAATTTGATGAAGACGGCAAGCTCGACGCACGTAAATATGTGATTCATTTCCTGCCGGGCCAACGTCATAACAAAGAAAAGGGTGCTACGCTTCGACTGGGCGCTTACCCCTGCATGCTCAAAGAAGGCACGTTGGCCCGTCGCCTGTACGGAAAGGAAATGGTAATGGAGCGCCATCGTCACCGTTACGAAATCAACAATGACTTTGTAAAAGAGCTGGACGGCAGCGATTGGGTTCCTTCGGGACTGTTTGAAGAAGGTAATTTAGTGGAAATGGGCGAACTCAAAAATCACCCCTTCATGATCGGAACTCAGTTTCATCCCGAATTCCTCTCCCGCCCACATCGTCCTCATCCTCTCTTTTACGGATTCATTGAGGCCAGTTCCAAAGTAACTTCTCACGCACCACGCCATGGCGCAGTTTCAATACACAGCGGTCAATAGCGGAGGAAGAAAGCTCAGCGGACTCATCGGTGCCGCAAGCGAAGAAGAAGCCCGCAAACAACTCAATACTTTTGGTATTTCTTTGCTTGCCATTCAAAAAACCGCCGAGACCGTGGAAAAGAGTGTGACTCAGGAAGCCGGCACTACCGCAGCGCTCCCCAAATTCGAGTTTGAAGCTTTTGATAAAGCCGGGAAAAAAGTCATAGGAACTATTCCTGCCAGCAGCCGTTACAAAGCTTTCAAACGCCTAATGGACGAATATCAATTTGAAGTATCTTACGTGGCGACCGTTGGCGCGAGTGAGGAGGAACGGGCAAAGGCGAAAACGGAAGATCTTTCGGTACTCAAAGCCGAGTATGAGGTCCAAAATAAAGTCACGGATCGCGGGGTGATAGAAGAACAAAAAATCAGTGCCGAGTTTGAAGGACAACGGAAGCTTTTACTTCAAAAAGTGGATTTTATATTGGAAAAAATCAAAGGCATATTGGTGGCGTATCAAGGCGAACTCAAACCGGAGTCGCAAAAACTCATTCAAAACACCATCGATAAGCTTTTGCGAATCAAAAGCAGTACCAATCTCGATTATATCCAAACCGTCTCCGAAGAATTGTTAAAAAAGGTTCAGGATCAGGAGCTTTTTCTGCATAAAGAAAAGATGCAGAACCAGCGCGACCATCTCAAGTTGGAAGCACAAAAACTCATGGCCACTTTGCATAGTAAACCGGTGGCAACGAGCGTCACGCAAAACATTGAAGATATCCAGGGGAAATTGAACGAATCTGGGAACCGGCTTTTCAAAGGGCTCGCTGCTTGGCTCACTTATTTTCTCCCCACCCCCGAAGAGAAAGCTCTCAAGGGAAAAATCTCCACGGTGAATCGTGATATATGGACTTATCGTAAAATCGCCTGGACAGCACCCGCCGGTGCCAAAGAAGAAGCTCGTCAAAGCCTGCAGTCACTCATCGAAGAACGGAATCGGCTCAAACAGGAGTTAAGGGTCATGATTTTAGACCGCCGGAACCAAGGCAAGGAGGACAGCGCCGAGCCCCTCATCACTGAAGAAGTAAATCATTTCCTTTCTTGGCTGCTCGCATTTTACCTGGTGGCTTATTTTTTCAGTCATTACGTGAGCGCTAAGGTATTCCCCGGTGGCAATCCTTTGCCGGGCGATTTCAATCTGCTTTCCTCCGTAACTCTGCGTCATCTGCTACTCAGTGTATTTCTCTGGCATGTGTTACTCAGTTTCCGCGTGGAATACCTGCGCTACAAGAACTGGGCCAATCTGGTGGTGATACCCTTGGGGATTGTTTTAAACGCCGGTTTAGTGTTTAATCTCTAAGATGATTCCGATCCTCTATGAGTCTCAATACATCTCTCTGCAAACCTTATGGGTCTTTGTAGCCATTGCTCTTTTAAGCTGCAGTTACTTAGCGGTCCAG
The DNA here is from genome assembly GCA_041645035.1 of Candidatus Altimarinota bacterium. GTDB lineage: Bacteria > Patescibacteriota > Gracilibacteria > UBA1369 > 2-02-FULL-48-14 > 2-02-FULL-48-14. Next base: position 10,532 of record JBAZQU010000009.1, read on the forward strand.
CGCCTTAAGCGCGCCCACGTAAACTTCACGCTTTTTATTGAGCATAGTGTCACTTTTTTCCTCTGCGCTCTCATTCTCTCCCGTATTTTCTACTTTGGCTTGCACACGGATGCTTACCTACCCGGGTTCGACCTCAGGACAGTCTGGAATTTTTTCTCCATCTGGGACCAGGGCTTTTCTTTTTGGGGAGCCTTTATTGGTTTCCTCATCGCGCTGCTGTACCGACTCTACAAATCTGAAGAGAATGCCTGGAAATGGCTCGATGCCCTTATTGTTCCCGTCATTGTAGGAATGGGTATTGGCAGCGTGGGAACTTTTTTTGGGGGCTACTCTTATGGCCGCCCCACCGACCTGTTTTGGAGCGTGCGTTATGAGGTCTACAATGTAAAATACACGGTTCCCGTTCATCCGGTTCAGCTCTACGCATTGCTTTTTTTCATTGCCGTGCTCGTCAGCAAACGCTGGCTCAGTAAAAAAACGGACTTTTTTAATCGAGAAGGGAATTCCACCTTTTACTATGCTGCCCTACTAAGTTTTGGTCTTTTTATTCTTGAATTCTTCCGAGGGGATGATACACTCCTCATTCAGGGGATCAGGCTATCGACTTTCTTCTATGCTTTTTTCTCCCTGCTCAGCGCTTACTTCCTTTATAAGCGCATCCGTCAAGCCGAATCTTCTAAAACTCACCCTCATGAATCCACTTAAACTTCTCGATCTCTCCTACCTCTTCGACGTCCACCCGGGCAGCACTTTTATGTACTTCTGGCCACTGCTTATTTTGTTCATAGTTCTGTTCGTGAGTAGTTTTAAGGTAGGACCAAAAGGCATCGCCTCTCGCATGCGTGAATTTTCCGTAGTCGGCCTCTTGCTTACTTTCCTCCGCGATCAAAACATTCCTTACCTTGGAATGCGCATCTGGCTGGTTCTTCTTTTCCTTGCTGCCGTGGCTTACGGAATATGGTACTGGAAGGATCTCAACAAAAAGGCTAACATGAAGCCCGCTGTGGAGGAACAAAAGCAGGCCGACAAATATCTGCCTAAAAAGAAAGGAAAAAAGAAGAAATCCAAAAGGAAATAATTTAAATATTTATGAAAAAACTCCTCCCCCTCCTCCTGCTATCTATAGTTTTAAGCACCGAATGTTCTTTTCCTACGCAAACTTATCATCGTTTTAATATTCATTACGACGTATCTTGGATGCCAAACCCGGCCTTGATTGACTCTTCAACGCCAACCTCTCTATTCGTGGGATCTGCGGAAGCGGATATTGAACTTGTTTTCCCTTCTGAAGGGGGATCAGTGGCCGGCGAGACCGGATCTGTGCATATCACAGACTTTATACTGACCGATACTCCTTGCAGTCTCACAATGGAAGATTCTCTGTACACGCAAGAACTCCCCGTTGAGTTTGAAGATGCGAGTTTTGCGCCCGCAGGCGCAAATGGCGTTCCGCTCAAACCCATAGTCACTTTCAAAAATCTGGGATGGAGTGCCGACGTCGAACTCCCTCCGATCAGCGTGAATATGGTATGCCCTGTCGTAGGAGCAACGCTTATAACTGCGGATATCTACCCCTTGGTTTTGGGTATTTTCGACGAGTATGACATTTCAGCCAGTTGCCAAGAGTATAAAAGTGGTAAGGAATGTTATATCACCAAAGATGGTCAGCTAACGATGGCCGACACATTAAGTTCCGTACCTTTTATGAAAGTCTATCTCGCAAACATCACCCTCACCTACGAAGATTTAGGAGAAACCGTATCGGAATAACACTCTTTTTAAGAGAGTTTCAGCACTTCGTATTCGGATTTTCCGTGGGGCATTTGAACGGTAACTACGTCTCCCACTTTGGCTCCAATAAGAGCCATTCCGATTGGGGACTCGTTTGAGATGCGATCATTAAAAGGATCTGCCTCGGTAGACCCCACGATGATGATTTCAAATGCTTCCTTCTTTTTAGTATTCGCAATTTTTACTTTGGCCCCAATTTCCACCACTTTTTTAGAATGTTGTCTCTCGTCTATTACTTTAGCGCTCTTGATTTGCCCTTCAAGCTCGAGGATGCGCCCTTCCATAAAAGCTTGATCGTTCTTTGCCTCCTCATATTCGGAATTCTCAGAAAGATCTCCGTAACTGATAGCTTCCTTAAGTCGCTCAGCCACCTGCTTGCGACGAGTGGTACTTAAAAATTCGAGCTCGTCTTGAAGCGCCTTGAGGCCTTCCTTGGTCACAACGAGTTCTTCATCCGTCACTACGCCCGCCGCACCGGCGGTTTGTTTTTTCGCAGTTGTATTTTTTTGAATGGTAGCTTTTGGCATAAATAGAAATTAGTTAGTAACAGACAGGAACGAACAGAAGCACACTGGGCTTCGCCCAGGGATCAAAAATAGGCACGTATTTTAACGCTTTTCGGATGTTCACGCAGCTTATGAAGTACTTTAGCTTCAATTTGACGGATACGTTCGCGTGTCACGCCGAATTCATTTCCCACTTCTTCGAGTGTGTGTCCGATTCCATCCTTGAGCCCAAAACGCATTTCAATAATTTTGCGTTCACGAGGGGAAAGGTACTGAAGCATCTCGTGAATGTTCTCCTTAATAAGTTGTCGATTGGTTTGTTCGGAGGGAGACAAAGCGTCGTCATCCTCAATAAAGTCTCCCAGTTTGCTGTCCTCCTCGGCCCCAACCGGTGCCTCGAGAGAAACGATGTCCTGAGAAATTTTGAGAATATGACGAACTTTCTTTTCATCCATATCCATTTCTGCCGCAAGTTCTTCAATGAGCGGTTCGCGTCCAAGTTCCTGCACCAAGCGGCGCTGGGTATGGGTGAGCTTGTTGATGGTCTCCACCATGTGCACCGGAATACGAATCGTGCGTGCCTGGTCCGCGATGGCGCGGGTGATGGCCTGACGAATCCACCAAGTCGCATAGGTTGAAAATTTAAATCCTCGGTTCGGGTCGAATTTTTCTACAGCTCGGAATAAACCAATATTTCCCTCTTGGATCAGATCCAAAAAGGAAAGTCCGCGGCCGATGTATTTTTTTGCAATGGAAACTACAAGACGAAGATTGGCCTCCGCCAGCTTTGCCTTTGCTGATTGATCTCCTTTCGCGATTTTTCGAGCGAGGTCGGCTTCTTCTTTGGCAGTCAATAGATCTACTTTTCCTATTTCACACAGATACATGCGAATGGAATCGTTGGCAATTTCCGAAAGATCCACCACCTTTTTAACCTTTTCTTTTTCTTTCTTTTTAGGCGCCTCTACAACAGCCACAGGTTCCTTTTTAACTTTTTTCTTCTTTTTGGAGGCCTTTTCCTCGTCGCCTTCCCCTACCGTCTCACCCTCGTCCGAGGAATCTTCAAGTCCTTCGCCGAGCTCCTCCGCTTCAGCAAGTTTAACGAGCTCTTCGTCCATCAAATCTTCATCAGCAGGTTCATCGTCTTCTTTTTCTTTCTTTCCCCAGATCATTTCATCCTTTACGTCAATGAGGTCGATACCCAGTTCCAAAAGAAGTGTGTAAACCTCATCAGCAAATTCAATGTCCTCCTCCAGGTTTGGGAGGGCATGCATAAGTTCTTGCTGAGTCACAAAACCGCGTTGGCGACCTTTATCAATCAGATCACGGACTTCTTGGGGGTATTTTGCTAAATTCTCCTCAGAGAAGTGAGCAATAAACTTTTTAGTCCGAGCCATGCATTGGGATAATAGATTCGAAGTAGAGCAGGAGGATCAGTTTTTCAAACTCCTTTTGAACCTCACTCGGCTGAGAATTTTGTATCTCTGCCTCAAAGGCCCATTTTTTCAGTTCGGATCCGTTTTCCAGACCAGCATAAAACAAGTCATCCACCGCGTCCTGCGCATTATAGTAATCCATCACCTGCTTGTAAACAGGAGTTTCACTTCCTAAAAACTCCTCAAAATGAGTATAAAATTCCTGGTACCTCTGCGAACCGAGTCGATGCATCGGCTCAATAAGGTTCGTGGCAAGCGCCAGCTGTTCAAAATGCTCAAAATTCTCCAGACTTTTCCATGATTCAAAGAACGGTTTAGGGTAAGCCAAAAGTAAGGAAATAAATTCACGTACTAAACGGTCTTTTTTAGAAAGCTTAGTCGACTCGGGTTTGGGCTCCTTAAGCCGACTGTGCGTTCGCTGGGATTTCATCTGATTCAAGTAGTCGTAAAGCATGCGGGTCGGCGAACCCACCAGTTTAGAAAGTTCTTTCAGATAATGGTCGAGCTCCACCGGATGTTGCGCGCCCTGCAATACTTCCACAAAATAATCGGTAAAATCACGCTTACCTTGCGCGGTTTGAAGGTTGTAAAGCCCCTTCCCTTCCTCCAAAAAGTGATCGAGATAAGGTTTCTTATTTTCCACCGCCGTGCTCCAGAGTTTAGGATCTTCCTTCACCGAATCCGCCGCATCCTTGCCCTGAGGAATTTGAATCACAAAAAGTTCAAAGCCCATAGGTTGAGCCATCTGCACACTTCGGAGCAATGCCGCTTTGCCGGCTGAGTCGCTGTCGAAGGCAAAAGCGATTTTCTTGGTGTAGCGGCGAATGAGTTTCAACTGTTCTTCCGTGAATGCGGTCCCACAGGTGGCCACCGTATTTTCCACACCGGCTTGGTCGGAGGCGATCACGTCAAAATAGCCCTCTACCACCACCACAAAATCTTTTTCCCGAATGGCATTTTTTGCCCGGTGCAAATTGTATAGAATGGAGCTCTTGTTGTAGAGCGCGTACTCGGAGGAATTCAGATATTTGGGCTGCTCGCCTTTTTTGAGCGCACGCCCGCCAAAGGCCACGGGCTCACCCTGTCCGTTGTGAATGGGAACCATGAGACGCAGATGGAACCGATCCACCACGTCTTGAGAACCACTGTCCCGCGCCAGAACCAAAGTACTCTCGAGAAGATCCTGCTTTTCATGACCCTTTTCGAGCAAATGACGATAAATCGAATCCTTCTCGTCCGAGATAAACCCTAGTTGGAATTTTTTAATCGACTCGTCCGTGAACCCGCGATTCTTCAGGTACGCATAAACTTTCTCCGCATCGCCTTTCTCTTCCAATTTTTGAACAAAAAATTTACTCGCATCGTTGTAAATCGCCTTCAGCCTCTCTTTTAAATCTTTGGAAACCTTAGCCTGCTTCTCGGAGTATTTGGGCAAATCCACATGTGCCTTCTCCGCCAAAAGTTCCAAAGCTCCACGAAAATCGAGCCCCTCAATATCCTGGATGAACTGGAAGAGATCGCCCCCTTTGTGGCAGGAGAAACAATAAGCCAATTGGCGTTCCGGACTCACATAAAAACTGGGCGTTTTCTCGGAGTGAAACGGACAACACGCCTTTAAATATTTTCCACTGCGCTTCAATTGCACATAAGGCGCAACCAAGTCTTCAATGGAAAGTTTTGATTTGATTTCAAGTACCGAATCCATTGGGAAACAAAAAGGAGGTCACCATACTAGCACGCAAGCCATATTCTGCAAAACTCCGTTATCACAAGCCTTATAAATCTTTTAGTCTCAAACTGGTAAGCAAGGCTTCCAAAGCTTCCTTTCCAAGCACCGCATCCTGAGCGGGACAAACATGCAAGTCCAGCACCAGGCCTTCTTCAGAATCTTGAACCACAGCTCGCTCTACCGTACAAAACCCTTCCGGAAAAGCGTAACGGTACACTTGGTAACGTCCGAAAAGTTGAGCGGCGGCCAGTTCCGGAACTACGTCAAGGTCGGCAAGCCAAGTGGTGTAACCCGTGATTTCAGTCCCGCCCTCCACCTTAAAACTGGGGCCTAGTACGGAAGCGCCCTGTAATCTTTCGTCCATGAGTTGGAAAAGGTTCGCATCGTAGTTGAAGGTGTAAGCAAAAGTCTGATTATCGCTCATAAAACTGGCCTCAAGCATCATTGGAACGAGTTCCCCTTCGGAGCTGAGTTCAACCATACCGATTTCATCGGGAGTATTTTCGCTTTCACTCTCATCGGACTTCTGACGAACTTGGCAGGCACTCAAAAGTAGACTGAAAAGAACGAGGAATAGAAAAAGTTTTCTCATAGGCGTGAATTAACTGCGGTTAGAATACTACTTTTTCCAATAAAGCAAAGTGAGAAGCAGCAGCATTACTGCGGCGATGGCCGCAAAAGCAATGAGCTTGCCCTCGGTGTGCAGAAGCAAAGAAAGGGAACCGAAAAGTGCACCTGTGGTAGCAAACAAAATCACCACTTGGCGCTCGCTAAGTCCGGCCTTGAGCAGACGATGATGGAAGTGCCACAGGTCTCCTTTGAACGGCGACTGACCCTTAAGGAGTCGACGCCCGATCACCAAAATGAAATCGAGAATGGGGAAACCGAGCACCAAAATAGTGGTAGCGATTTTCCCACCCGAAATGATGGCGGTAACCGCAAGCAAAAAACCGAGCAACATGGAACCAGTGTCCCCCATGAGCATCTTGGGCTTCGGGAAATCAAAAATTAAAAACCCGAGACTCAGGCCTAAAACAATAGCGGACAAAGTAATGGAAAGCGTTTGATCCACATAGTGAAAATCGGGTCGCATGCTGAGCAGCAATAAAATGAAACTTGAGACCGCGGCGCTGGCATTGGCCATGCCGGGTACTCCGTCAATCCAGTTGAAAGCATTCACCATCGTCACCACCCACACCACCGTGAGCAGATCGGCAAAAAGCGTCAGCGTAAAAGCAAAATTCCCAATATTGAGGGGGATGTTGATGCTGTCGAGTACCAGCGCACCTCCAAACGGATTCGTAATGGAACTGATTCCAATCCCGCCCATCACCACAAGGACCGCCACCAAAATCTGAACAAAAAGCCGAATATAAGGAGAAAGGCCAAAGCGATCATCCAAAAAACAAGTGAAAGCCAGTAAGCTCGCTCCCGCCAACACGGAAATTAAAACGGGGTTGCCTCCAAGAACCGGCAAAAACAAAAATGCGCTCGCTAAAAATGCAAAAAAAGTCGCCACACCACCCGGATAAGGAATGGGTGCTCGGCTGTGGCCGTAACGTTCCGGTTTATCCACAAGCCCCCATCGCGGGAAAAGCCGCAGTATTATCCAGCCAAAAGCCGAAGTAAGGCCGAGCGACGTGAGAAAAATAGAAAGTGACATACGTAATAAAGGATCTTCCTGTACAATGGGTAGTATGAAAACCATACTTACATCCATTATCGTTGCTTCCATTTTACTCATCGCTTGTGAGGCAAGTCCACAGGAAACCACCTCCAGCGAGTGGTGGGTGACCAATCCCACATCCGGGGCTCAACTTTATGTTAAAAAATATACTCCTGATAACGTCACCGATGAGGCTCTAAGCACCCTGGTACTGGTGCCCGGCGGCAACGGAGATTCTTCCAAATTTGGCAAAGGCAGGTACTCCGCTCAAACTTTGGCGAACGAAGGTTTCATTGTAATTACCTTTGACCCAGATGGCCGTGGGGACAGCGAAGGAACTGAAGACTATAATGGCTTCACCCAGCAAGACGGACTTAAGGCCGTAATTGAATCCGCAGATTCGGATTCCATCGGCTTGGTTACTTTTTCGTATGGAATCACTATGGGTAGCGGGGTATTGGCGCGCTACCCGGAGCTTCCTGTGAAGTTTTTAATCGACTGGGAGGGGCCGGCCGACCGCAATGATACCGGCGGCTGTGACAGCGCCAACACAGGCCATTTAAAAGAAGTTGCAGATTGTAATGACGAAGCTTTTTGGGCCGAGCGTGAAGCCCTCACTTTTATTTCTCAAATTGAAGTACCTTACCTCCGGCTACAAAGCGAAAAAGATCATGCACAACCCGACGTGAGCCACGCAATTGCCATGGTGAATGCGGCCGTGCGTGGAGGAAAAACCACCTGGGTGCGTCTCAATGACGAGGTGGTAAACACACTCTATAGCAGCGAAACCCTGCCCGAGCTCATGCCGGATAGTGAAGAGAAAGACTTGATGGAGAAAATCGGCGCATACGCTCAGGAACTTTTCTGAGCTTGAATCTGAAAATTCCTAAACAGAGTATTGAAGACTTTCCTGCATCGGCTCAGCTGGGAGCGGAGCTTTTCTTCATACATGATTCAGAAAGCTCCTTCCTAACGCTTTACGCTGAGCCTCCCCAGGGAAGTCTTCCATGATTCTATTTGTAGCTTTTTGAACCATCAAACTGTAAAGGAAGAAGAACGAGGATCATGATCCTCGTTCTTCGCTCCCATGGTGAAGAAAGCTACAAATAGAGGAAGGCATGGAAAGAGGATTTTCGGATTCACGTTGAATCTGCTCCAGCGTTTGAGCGTCCGCAATTTTAAAATCACCCACTCGGATTCTTCGCAGCGCAGTTAACAGGGCGCCACAACCCAGTTTTTGACCAAAATCATGAACCAAAGAGCGGACGTAAGTGCCACTGGAAACCGTAACGATGAACCGTACGAAAGGTAAGTTCACCTCAATGTCACGGCCCTGCATTTCCACTTCCACCTCCTTAAGCTCTACGGGCTTTCCGGCACGCGCCAGCTCATAAGCCTTTTTTCCATGGATTTTTTTAGCCGAAAAAGCAGGGGGCATCTGCATGGATTTCCCCCAAAAACTCTCCAAAGTTTCTTGAACAAGTTTTTTATCCAATTCGCGGACGTCGAATCCGGTTTTTTCGACCTTCCCGTCACTATCATACGTATCGGAAATCTTCCCCAATTCCAATTCCACTTCATATTCTTTATCCAGTTTCATAAAGTGCTGGATTTGCTTGGTGGCGGAACGTCCCACCGCTACCACCAAAACTCCGGTAGCCAAGGGGTCGAGCGTTCCCAGGTGTCCAATTTTCTTTTCTTTTAAGATACCGCGCAGTTTGGCTACCACGTCATGACTGGTCCAAGTCGTCGGCTTGTCGATGATTAGAAATCCTTGCATTGAAATATTGATGTCGCTTACGCGACGTTATCGCTTAGGCCGTAGGCACTCGCCTCGGCTCGCTTCCGCTGCGCTTCAGCTTGGTACCTCAATATCTACGGCTTTGGCAAGATATTCGCGCACCACCGTGCGGTCATCGTGCGGGATTCGTTGCTTCCCCACAAGCTGAAAAGCCTCCGCCCCCTTCCCCGCAATAATCACGGTATCTTCCATTGTTTGGGCCATACTGAGCCCCAAACGTATGGCTTCACGACGATCTAAAACCTGCCAAAAACCTTGCCCCTCTGCGCGAGGAACCCCCCCCCTAATCATTTCCGCAATTATCAAAGGATCTTCCCTATAAGGATCATCATTGGTTAGAATAATCTGATCGGCATATTGATGCGCCACGCTGCCCATCTTGGGTCGCTTGTCGGTATCGCGTTCACCTGTCGCCCCAAAAACCAAAATCAACTTACCTTTGGTGAGGGAGCGAAACATTTCCAAAATTTGCCTCAAAGACTCTTCCGTGTGCGCAAAATCCACCACCACCGTAAACGGCTGGCCTTCCTCAATCACTTCCAGGCGACCGGGCAGCGGCTGCATGGATTCAAGCGCTTTCTTAATAGTATTTAAATTGATTTTATGCGCGGTCGCCACGGTGGCTGCAGCAAGAGCATTGTACACATTCATCTGACCGGGAATTTTTAAATCGATCTCAATTTCACCGTTGGGGATACGAAGCAAAAACTTCGTACCTTCGGCATTCGGCTGCAAATTGCGCGCTGCATAACTGCCTTTCAAAATTCCGTATTCAAAAAGCTGGTCGGACGGAATTTGGTTAAAATATTCGTGCTCGGGATCATCCTGATTGATAACGGAAATTTTCGCGATTCCGGGTTTGCGAGGAGAAGCATTAAGATTTTTAAAAAGTCCACCTTTGGCATTGCGATAAAGCTCCATGGTTCCGTGATAATCCAAATGGTCCTGGCTCAAATTGGTGAACACGGCCGTATCCACATTGATGCCCCACAATCGTGACTGAATCACTGCATGGCTGGTGACTTCCAAAACCAAAACTCCGCAACGAGCGTCAACCATTTCACGAATTTTTTTTTGGAGCTGAAAGGGACTGATGGTTGTGTGGTTGGTAGTGTTGCGTTCTTCATCCTCTCCAATCATAAAATTAATAGTCGTAAGCAGGCCAACTTTTTGCCCCGCCTCGGTAAAAATCTTGTGGATCATGTTGCTCGTGCTCGTTTTTCCCTTGGTCCCCGTCACCGCGATCACAAGCATTTTATTGGCCGGAAAGCCATAACGAATAGCCGCCGCCATAGCCACCAACTTATGGTAAAGCAGCCGGAGTGGATGTTGATTGGGGAGCAAATTACGAAGAAAATCTTTCAAGGCGTGGGATCAAGTGGGGTCATTATACAAGCTTGTATGAAAGTCACAAAACACTTTTCACTCGGCTTATGTCCTCCATAATCTGCGTTTTAAGCTCCTCCGCTGATGCGAATTTTTGTATTTCGCGGATTTTTTGCACCACTTCCACGGTGGCTGTTTCGCCATAAATATCGCTATCAAAATCGAGTAAAAAAACTTCCACGCGCACATGGGAGTCTCCAAAAGTGGGTTGCGGTCCGAAGTTCATCGCACCCCTAAAACGCCCCTGCTCCAAACTCACCCACACCGCATAAACCCCCTGCTCCAACCCGGGAAAATTTCCTTCTATATTGAGCGTGGGAAAACCGATACACCCCCCGCGGCCCTCGCCGTGAATAATTTTACCTGTAAGATTCATCGAAAAAATGCTATCATGAAAGCGAGCTTTTTTGAAATCTAACCCCACCCGCCAATGCATACTTTCACCGGAATCTGGATTGATCACTCTCGCGCTACGGTTATTAAGTCTAACAAAATGGCTGAAATGACCATGCGGACTTTTGGTTCAGAGGTGGAACCGCACCACAAGGGCGGTCACGACGACGGTGAACACCAAACTATTGTGAATCAACACCGTCACGATGAGCGTCGCCACAACCAAATGAAGACTTTTAGCAAAGAAGTCATCCGCGCACTGGAAGGCAGCGATGAAATCGTAATTTTTGGACCGGGAACCGCCAAGTATGAATTCAAAAATGTGCTCGAGGAAAATAAGGCACTGGCCGCCAAATTGAAAGAGGTGGAAACGGTGGACGCGCTCAGCGAAGCGGAACTCAAGGAATTTATGAAAAACTACTTCCATCTACCGCAAGACTAAAGTAGCATCGCCATCAGCAGCCAAAACTGGAATGCAAGGTCGTTTTTGAAGTAGGGCGTGTCGAAGAAACCGTGTACCACAATTACTACCAACATGAGTGCCGCCAAATGGCGTTCTTTTGAATCTTCCTCGGTGAGCCACAAAAAAGCCTTTCCGCAGAGCCAGATAAAACTCACCAAACCCAGCAGTCCCATATTCAACCAAAAAGCGAGAAAAATATTATGAGGATGTAGCATGTTCCATTCAAAAGGACCTCTTCCTAAAGCCGAGACGGCTACTTCTTGATATTGTTGCTCGAATTGTCCGAGGCCAATTCCAAGAACCGGATGCTCTTTAAGCAGCGTCGCGCTAATTTCATAAATTTGAATACGGACACTGGAAGAAGAACGCTCCGAAAATTCCAAAAATTGTGCGAATTTATCGGTACCAAGCTGGGAAAGTACGAGTCCGGCACCTAATATAAACAGACTTGCAAACGTAAGCCAAAACCACTTGCGATTGCGGCGGCGCATCCAAAGCAGCAGTGCCAAGGAAAATCCCGCAAACACAGCGACCCATGCCGCATAAGATTTTGTGAAAAAGAGCGCCGCCGCACAAAGCACAAAACCAATGCCTAAAAATATTCGCTTCGCTCCGGCTTGTCGTAAAAAAGCCATACCGCCGTAAACCACAAGCGGCCCCAAATAAAGTGCCAAATAATTTGCCGACTCAAAAGGTCCGGAGGCACGTAAATCGGGGGTCAAATAATCGCCCGTTATAACCTGTCCCAACGCCAAAAGTGAAAGACAAGCGCCGGAGAGCAAAAGGGCGCGGAGCGCCCAAGAAATCATAGACGGTTTATCGCGAAAAACCATGCGCGCCATCACAAAGAAAAGTAGAGGCGCGAGCACCCAGCCTTTCAAAATTCCGAGCGCTTTAATTCGAGCGGGGAATTCGGTCCCATCCATCATGCTCGGCACAACCGAATCCGTCCCCACAAAAACCACCACGACTCCGATCACTGCTGCCGCCAAAAACAGAATTACCGGCCACAATTTCCAGTCTCGCAGTCGCCACTCATAACCTTGAAAAATAAAGAGCAATGCCAGCCCTCCCAGCACTAGTTCCGGCAAAGTCACCGGCACGCCAAAAAAAGTTCCGCGAAAAAGATAAAACGAAAAAAGAAGTGGAAACAGTGCGATGAGACGGGGAAAAATTCCTCCCGAAAATCGTGACATAAATTAGGCTTTTAAAGCACTGCAAAGCTCGCGCAGAGCAGCCAAAGGATCTGCCGCTTTCACGATTCCACTGGAAACCAAAACTCCTACCGCACCAAGTTCTAGTGCCTTCCTCACGTCTTCGCCGGTTTTAATGCCCGCACCCACGATCACCTTGCCGGGGCCAATTATTCTCACCGCTTCCGCAATGAGTTCGGGATGTGCCGTCGAAACGGAAACATTTCCACCAATAAGCTCCGGCACCTCAATCGCAACAAAATCCGCACCCATGTCCGCAAATCTTTTCCCTTCCTCGTTGTTCTCCGCACACACCACCGAAAGCATGTTCAGCGCCTTCATTCGTTCCAATGCACGCGCAATTTCCGAGTCCGAAATACGACGCTCCGAGTGGTTGAGCATCGATCCATCAATCCCCACACTGCGAGCCACCTCCACGGGAATGAGGCCCGTATACGCGCCCCAGCCCAATCCATCCAAATGTTGTGACAAAACCGGAATACTTACACTCATGGCAAGCATGGGAAGGTCGAGAGCCATCCCAACCACCGCAGTATTCACGCCAAGCTCACTTCCCACACGTTCATGCAATTTTGCCAACTCAATGGCCCGAGCCCCCGTGGACTCTTGGTAGCACTTGAAATTCGTAATGAGAATCGGTGTTTGAAACGCCATGTCCACATCTTCAGGCACTCTTGCGGCAAAGTCAAATTCGTGATATTATTAATAGATTTAAAAGAAAAACCAAAACCCTTCTCGTATGGTAATCCCCTGTTTCAAGTTCGGATTCGAAGATCCGTTTGCAAGCACCCGTCGAGTCTATCTTCAAGACCCAGAGAGCGTCGACACCAAATTAGAAAATGCGAAACTTGACGCAGAGAAAAAAATCGATGCAAGTAAGCTCGTTCCAGAAAGTGCGGAACACTTGAATAAGCTTTTGACAAAAACAACGTACAGCCAAGCGGAAGTAGTGATTGATAATTTGGATGCAGCCATTAAGCAGCTAAAAGCTATCGATGGACTGAGGGATATGCTGGGTAAGGAAGGTACGGTGATAGCTATGGTTCAATTCGATGCGGCTTATGGTGATTTTGCGCTTACTCCAGACGAAATCAAGGAACTCGCTCAGACGAGACAAGACGCAACCACTCGCCTCGATTTGATCGAAGCGCACAAAGTGAGAGATATCAATAAGCTCAAAGCTTATGCGCTCCTCTTCCTTCGTGATTCCTCAGGCAAACCGCTAAGTATGCTCGACGCGAGCTTGGCAGATGGCGAAACTCTTACAGTCAACTTCAAAGACCCCGTCACCGGGCGGGTAAATGAATTCGCAAAGAATACCGTGACTCTTGGTATGGTACTGGAAGCGGTAAAGCGAGATCGTCTAACCGTAAGTAACAGGATCTACGGCAGGCCCCCCGTGACGGCCTATTTATGGTCCGATCACAAAACGTATGATCAACCGGTTGGCTCCACAGATAAAAAGAAATATGTAGAAATTCTGGATAACTACAAGCTCACTACTCCCGAAGCGGAAGTAGCGCCTGCGGCTCCAAAAGAAGATGAACTAAAGGAGCTACTCAGGTCAGATGCGGAACCTCAGGAATCATACAATCCTGATTTTATCGATGCGCGCGGATACATGTCAGACGAAGATTACGCAAAAGCCAAAGCAAAAGATGAAGCGGCGTTAGCCCGCGGGGAGACCGCCTATCGTGAGGCGACGACTATGTATATCGGAAAACCTGCCGGGGATTCCAATATTAATTTGCAGGCTCTCATCGCCACGTCTACCCCCGAACCCTCTCTCGATTCTTTGAGAGGGTACAGTGTAGAGGTTCCTAAACATTTCCGTGGAGAAGATTCCTACGAACAAATCGAAAAAATTAAATATCTCAAAAACGGACAGGCCGTTTATGATGCCATTCGTATGATGGCGGCCATTTATCGTGAAGTACGCGGCCCCATCGATAACCGAAATATGTGGAAAGAACTTCGCGGAGGCATTTTTAGCAGAGGCGGCCATTGGAAAATTGCTTTCAACGAAATGGCTAAAACCGTTTATGGAAAAAATGAAAACAAGCTGGATGATTTCCTCCCCTATATAAAGGAATTCAAAACAGCTGCACAAACTTTGCTCACTACTTTGGATAAAACGAAAGAAGTGGCGGGAGCGAACGGTGACGCTTACAAAAACCAGCGAGAAGCGGTCGTCTATACGGGTGAAAAAATAGACATGGCCCGTCTTACCGGTGAGGTTTTTGATCGCGACAGTTATGGCCCTCCCGTGTCACTTAATGTATTTCAGTCCATCCGTTACGGTTTATCCAAAAAAGATCGCCCTACGGTGAATTCGGATATTTGGACGAGTAAAGTCGCAACCTCTCGATCTGCACGTGGGTACAAGGTCTACGGAGAACAAGAGGTTATTTCTCATGCTCGCGCTTTCGACAAAATGATGGCCGTCGGAAGCAGGCAAGAATATCTCGACCTTTTGAACAACTACCTCGACATGGGGAGATCGCTCCTCGTGGGGAAAAATATTTCTGCGCCGGAAAGAGTAATCATAGATCATCTTATAAACCCCGCATTTAAGCTTAGTGAAGATCAAATTATGGCCATCCGATACGGGGCCATGTACTTTGCTGCGGCAGAGCTAGGCGTCTACCAAAAAGTGGATGCGGCAAAAAAGGACGCGGAAGCCAAAGACGCTGCGGGAGAAATTGCTGGAAATTTAGCGGAACAAGCGGCTGCGGGAGGACAATTAAACTCCGAGCAAAAAGCAAAACTTGAAGCCGAGCTTAGTCAAAAAATTTATGGTGTTTTGAGTGCCTATGCCTCCGTGCAACCCGGTGAAAAGGAGCAATATCTGGCGGGCCTGGAGGGTGGTCTCGGAATCACTTTGCTGGACGCATCCATTCCCGGCCGCTTGAGCCTGCAGTGGACCGTCAGAGCGGATGAGAAGTTGAACTCTCCTTTGCCTATACCAATACTTACAACCGGGCCCGGTCTGATTTACAACGTTGATTTTGGAAAAAACAAACGATGGCACGCGGATGCTTATGCCAAAGCCTTGGGTGGATTCGATAAAGAAGGTAATCTCGCCATAGGACCTACTATCGGAGTGGATGCCAGTTATGATCTGACCGAATCGGGCACATTGGCTGTTGGAACAGGGGCAAGTCTTGGACTCAGAGAGGATGGAGATATAGCCGGGACACATTTAAGTTTGGATAGAAATCTCAGCCGGGTTTTACAAAAGAAAGTAGTTGAATTCCGAGAAGAACATTCTGCAGAATTAAACGTACTACAGTTCAATTCGTTAATGGCCATTAACGAATTGAATGTCGATGAAGTGCAGAAAAACATGCTCTGGGCGCAGTACGAAAAGTACATGGACCACCGCATCGCCTACGATGAAACCAAAGATTTCACAAAATGGTACAAGCAAGTAAAACTAATAAGCGTCGGGCTGACCGCAGCCGTAGGATTAAAAGAAGGCGGGTTTGCGGTTGGACCTTATATCACAATTGGAATTGGATTTAGAGCGCAAACACTTTATGTACCTCCCCTGGAAACGCCCGATCAAGTGGTTCGCTCCATGGAGACCGGCTTACCCACCGGGATAGAAGGTTACAAGGTCCCCGAGGCTGATTGGATTAAAGCGGAAGTAAGCGACCAGATCCTTTGGGACGGAAACGCAGCTTCTAAAGATGCGGCCTACGCTAGAGCCGAAACGGAGAGTGCAAGAGCTCTGGATGCGATGAGCAAAGGTGTAGCGGATGATGTGGAAATGACCGCTGATGGGAAATTCACTAACATCGAATTCAAGAATCTGAATGGAAAGGTGCGTCTTTACACCGATGGAAGGGCCGGAATCGAAACGATTCAGGATGGACCCCAAGATTTGGCGCTAAATCTGGACAGCAACGACCAGCTCCTTATCCGTATACTCGAAATTCCTGCCGCTCAAGGCGGAGATAATGCGGTGGTTATTGGTATCACCAACAATCCGTCCGCATCCTTGGATGACATTGTTACAAACAGCAGTAATTACCTCGCATGGAACCAAACACCGGATGGCGAAAAAAGCAACAGCGTTCTTGCGAGCAATCCCGAAGCTGTCGATGTCACCAGCGTTATGATGACTCGAGGGGAGGCCGAGAAAAGACTTGCCGAGAGCACTATGGCACTTGGTGACCTCACAAAAGAAGGGGCCAAGCAAAACGTGCACAAATTCCAATACGAGGATTTACGTCGCAGAAGCGCACGAGAAGACGCCAGCGAACGTTTTACTGAAGCAGAGAAGGATTTGGCCGAACTTATTGCGAATGAATTGATAGAAGCGGATTACAATTATAGAAAACTCGTCCTTAGTAGTAATAAAGAGGAAATTCATAAAAAAATCGTCGAACTTTATAAAGAAAGATCCACCCCTGCCGAAGGGAATCTCGTAAAACTGGTCCACCAGTATGCCATGGAAATCGATCGACCTCGACATAGGGATATTCCTTTAGAATGGAACGAACGTGCCTTTGCAAAAATTGCCGGAGAGGACAGCACTCTGGCCGCTAAGTACTTTAAGATGCATGCTGCGGAATTGAAAGAAGGAGGTATGCAAAGTGCTTTCCCGGAAGGATCCGAATTCTTGGTCACTATTATGGAAAATGGAGATGTGATTATGCTCGGCGGATACTACAACAAAGCGGTCTACGGAGAAATATTGGCGCCCGTAAAATGGGATCCCAAAAATCCTAAATCGACTTTAGAAGCGATGGGAATGGTCGGCGAGGATACCAAAGCGGTAGAAGGGATAGCCGCAGCCATTGCAGACCTGAATTGGGAGGAAAAGCCTCTTGTCGGGACTGCCGACTTCAATACTGCTCGAGAAACTATGACCGGAGATAAGCTCCTCACTACCAGATGTTCAAACGACCTTTATGGCGCAGCGGACGGGGCAAAACTTCGACGAATGGCGGATGAAAACAACCCGAAACTCTTCCCGGCCCTTGCCAAGGAATATGCCGAGGATGTCGCTAAATTGCTTCTTAATAAACAAGCTACGATCCGCGGCAATCCCGTGGCGATAGATTGGGAGGTTTACAGCGGTCTCAATGACAAATGTTTCAATCTCACCTTTGCCCGCAACGTGAAACTGGTTTACGAAATACCAGGGAAAAAGGACGTGCAGTCCGCCTCTACTCGAGAAAAAGTTGAAACCGGTATGACCCCGGAAATGTCCGTCAAATACAATACTCTGCGCATCGCTCCAAGCGTGATACCTATAATGCCCGGCGTAGGAAACGCTAATGAAGACGCGACTGGACGGGAAGGTCCCGCAGCCAAACCAGGCGACGTAGAACCCGGTGAAGATCCAAGCACCGAACATCCAAGACTCTAACTTGACGATTTATGAAAAAAGGGTTTAAATATATGCTTTTAGCACTACTTCTGCTCTTGAATGCTTGCGGCGAGCCGGTACCCGAAAAACAAAGTGATTTGGGAACGCAAGTAACCGAGATAGAAGATAGTGCTCAAACTGCCCCTGTAATATTACCAAGCAATGAAAATTAAAAAACTTTTTCTCCTCTTTACCTTCGGTCTCACTCTGGGCCTTCTCAGCCCAGTTATTGCGAATGCAATCAGTCTCCCCTCTGATATAGGTGGGAGTGGTCTTCCCGGCATTGAAGATACCTATCAAGTAGACCCTATTGACCCCAGTCCTGATTACGATGAGGGATACCACTATTGTGAAGGAGCGCGACATGTTTACTACCATACCAATACTTCCACCGATTCTCGTGACAATGAAATCTGGGGTATTGTTCATTCCTTTGCGATAGTACTAGATACCAACTATGCAGGCGGCACCCCCGCGAGTAACGACTTTTGGGAAAA
This sequence comes from Candidatus Altimarinota bacterium, assembly GCA_041645035.1. Taxonomy (GTDB): domain Bacteria; phylum Patescibacteriota; class Gracilibacteria; order UBA1369; family 2-02-FULL-48-14; genus 2-02-FULL-48-14. Next base: position 28,794 of record JBAZQU010000009.1, read on the forward strand.
TGTCAAAACCACCACCCTGCTTTGTACGGATGGAGATTCCACCTATGTAAATTGTGGCTTTGATAAAGACACTATCACCCCCGGCACCGAAATTTGGTCCACCAGCGGAGGTAGATGGAGCGGCGTTTCCATTACTTACGATACGTTAGATTGGATAGAAGGAAATCCACGCGGACTTGTTTGGAAATATGGAACGAACGACCCCACGGACAAAAATATCAAACCTTGGATTGCAAGTGGCAGTTCAAAACTTGAAGCTGTTTCTTTTGATTTGGAAGATTTTGACACCGCTCAAACGGTGACTACCGAGAGTTGGACAAAAATGGAATTTTACACTTTCCACGATGATGGTTCTTACGACCACATTTACACGGACGATGTAGATCCTGATGGAGACGGTGATGACGATGAAACCGGTGTAGACCCCGATGGAGATTATATTTACTGGTACGGACTTAATGCCCGTATTCGCAGTATTTTCCCGGCCTGTTTGCCCGAAATCACCTGCGCTGACCTCTCCATCTCCCCCAGCTCGCTGAGTGTGGATGATGTATTCAGCAATACTAATTTTGCACTGACAGCCACGAATAATGAGGGGACGGACATAACCGACGAGGTAGAATTCACTTATGAAGCGTTTCAATACGATGGCAGCGCCTCCACAGGAGATATTCGCTATGGACCTGTGGGTGCTTTGAATGGAAACTCTTCCGTCTCAACTTCAGATGACACTATTGAATATCGCAATTCTCTCCCCGGCGACCGCCTCACCGCTTATGTGAGTGACTACGAAGGAGTGAATTATGGAGGAACCGGAATTTGTGAAGTGGAAGTGGAGTTCCCCTACTGTACCGACCTTAATATCACCGACCCTTCCAGCTCCGTGTTCTTCACAGCCGGAAATGTGGATATACCGATTGAAATTGAAGCCGAGGCCAGCACCGGAGAAGATTGGCCTTACTCCGTGGACTACAACTCCACCGATGCCGCCGCGACTTTTGACGGCAATTTTTCACCTTACACCACCACTGACTGGACGGTTGACTCTTACCAAAGCAGCGTCAGCGCCAGTGTATGGACGGAACTCGATGATGAAAACGGTGACGGCATAAGCGACGATGTGGCTAATCTGTGTAGCGATTCTTTCAGCTACGGAATAGTACCCACTTGCGACTACTTGGAAATCACCGTGCCCGCCACTCAGCCCCTCACTTGTGAGGAAATGACAGCGGGAAATGTGCAGATCACTTGGGAAAGTTATATGACAAGCGGGGCTCCTTCCACCGGACCTTGGCAGGTAAGCAGCGACAACTCGGCCGGAACCTTTAGTCTTACCTCCGGCGGAGCCGTTGTTGGAACCGGAACCTATTTGTCCGCCGTGAGCACGCTTTACTACAACGGAGCCGATGGCGATACCATTCAAGTAGTGGATATGGCTTACCCGATCTGTGTAGATACACTCGAAAGTGAACCCTGTACAGTCGAAGCTCCTATTTGTGAAGACCTCACTCTCAGCGACCCTTATATCAAAAATCCTGATGGAACGACTACGACCATCGACCTTGATACGGCGGATCTTGAAATTTTGTACAGCGAAACGACCATATGTTGGGACTATACGGTCACGGTTTCGGATGCCGGATATATCGGACGAATCGTGGCGGATGGATATACGGACAATACTATGAGCGCTCACAACGGAACCTTGGCCCTGACTGTGAATGAAACCGCGAGTGGCAATGTGGGAAACCCTGCTACTGTGCCGGTCACGGGCTTCACCACCTACACCGGAACCCTGTGTTGGGAAAACTTTGAAGCGGGAAATTACCTTTCTATCTTTATGTTGGGAGATCGCCTGCTTTGTTCAGACAATGAAGAATTACCCCTTCCCCCTGCCGAAGCTCCTGTTTGCGTCGGCCTGCAAATGTCCCCTGATACTTATGTCATGGGAGCCACCGACCTTGATGCCGGAAATATTCCCATAACCATCGACGTGCAAGGCGGCGACAGCACCTGGACCGGAACCCTGATTGTGGAACACACCGGAGTTGGTGCCTTGTTCTACAGCGACGGCAGCCCTTCTACCGCCACCGACGGCCACTTGGAAATTCCGGTCTCCGGGACCAGTTATAGCGTTACGGTTTTCTACCGCAACGGCCGTGAAGGCGACACCGTAACTTCCTATGTCCAAGGGGAAGAAAACCCTTGTTCCGATAGTTTCACCATTACTAAACCCGGAGTCGGCCTCTTCTGTGAAGATCTCACCTTAAGTCCGGACAGCCTGGTCATGGAACCTGACGCTGAAGATGCCGGAACGATCAATGGAACGGTTGTGGTTACCGGTAGCGATAGTGCATGGACGGGAACCCTCATCATTTCTAAGAGTGGAGCCGGCCAATTGCATTACAGAGACGGATCCGATTCTACGGAAAGCGATGGCCACCTGGAAATGTCTGTTGCCGGGATTAGCAGCACCGTCACCTTCACCTACACCGGTGGCGAGGCGGGCGACACCGTAACCGCTTACATTGAAGGGGAATCCAATCTTTGTAGCGACGCGTTCACTATCACGCAAGGAGTAGAAGGAGAAATTTGTGAAGATATCGATTTCAGCGAAGACGTAATCCAGGTAGATGCCGATTGTGAGGATGTGCCTGGCATAGAAATCTGCGTGGAGCGTGACAACGATGACGAACGCACGATTGAAATTTGTTACGAAAATCAAGATGGCAGCGAAGGTGAGTTTGAATACGAAGGTCATATTTACGAAGGTTGCGCGGAAATCACCATTGAATTCGGGCCCGGCGAAACCAGCCAGTGCTTCGATATTACTTTCTACGAAGTCTGCGAAGGCGCCGACATCACCGTGCGTGAAAACGGTGAGATTTGTGCGGAGATTCCCGTGGAAACATTGTTGGAAGAATTGGAAATGGGAACCTTCAATAAATTCATTTACACTTTCAACTTCTCCAGCGAAAAAAATTCATACAGCGACGAAGGTGTCTTCTTCTCTCACGATGAAGACCGCGCTTTCTACACCTTGCAGTACGAACCTACCGGCGACGAAGAGGACATCACTTTCACCGACGAAATGTGGGGCTCTGACCTCGAAGGACAGAAGGGCGATGGAGAAGATTCAGGGGGATATGTATCTTTGGCTGAATCTTATACGGAATTAACCAAGGGGGAGAGTGGAACCTACGACTACGAATCCATTGAAAACTTTGGATTTGGAACTCATCCTTATGCGACCGATTCCGAGGGAGATGCTCTCCTGCTTGAGGAAAATTCCACAGATATTGCTAACTACATTGAATCAACTTTCAATGAAGGCAATTTCATGACCTTTATTCCTTACGTGAAAATTTCCGGGGCTGAATCTGTACTCATTCCCGAATGTGAATACGACGGAGATGGCGACCTGGAAACGGAAACCGTTTGTTACGACCCTGAATACAGTCCGGAAGAGGATGAGAAAGTGGTGATTGAAAACGCCGGAGACGTTTACGAAACCTACGGAGCTTCCGCCGCTATTCGTATTCGTTACGTGGGTGTCATTGATTCTCGTCTCAACTGTGATGACACAGGCGATGAATGTCTCACGGAAGAATTTGAGAACAGCGCTTCCGTTGAAGTGTATGACAGTCTCGATTCTCTCACAGATACCGCCCGCTTGGTGGTGCTCTGTTCTTACCTCATGACGCAAAATGCCGGAGACGTTTATTTAGAGGTTTCGCTTGAAGCCGGTTCTGATATTTCCTGTATCTTCGTGGATGAGGATGAAGCCACCAGTAGCGACTACCGCAACGTGGACGCTCTAGTGATTCTGGAAGATCAAGGAGCCGCAGCTGTCGAAGACGGCACTTATTCAAGCAGCTATTCCGGTTCCACCATTTCCTGGTGTGACGATAACTCGTCCCAGAATGTGATTGGAAATCTGAGTTCTTATGTATGTGAAATCGTGGCTAAAGTCACCGAGCTTTGGGCAAGGGTCACCGTGGAAAGCACCACGGATACCAACATGGACCAAGCCATTCGTAACGCAGACACTAATCAATCCGGCAGCCCCGATAGCATCTATGCCGACTGGACCGAACTGCAGACCACGCTTGTGAACAACAACAATCCTGACAGCAACATTTTGTACTTTGCCGGAGACCCCGACAGCACTACCGATTCTGTAACTCTGGGTGAACTCACCGTTCCCGCCGGGGCCTGGACTGTGGTTGTGAAAGATGCCAACTTAATTTTGAACGGAAACATTGAATATGCTCCCGTCAGCAACCCTGCCGATTACAAAAACCTGCCTTCCATCGCCTTCGTGGTGCAAGGCGGAGACATCTACATCAACGACAATGCCCTTCGTCTGGCCGGAGTGTTCTACACCGATCAAAAGTTTGACGGCGATGAGCGCAGCGCCGTGGACGAACAACTCACGGTAGACGGTTCCTTCTATGGAAACGTCCAAACCCTCATCGAAAGGGCTAAGTATGTTGGACCTCCCACCACTGACGGAGGAGGAATCGTCATTCGTTACGACAGCCGTATCCTCTTGAACACGCCTCCCGGACTCTCTGAGTACGTGGACATCAACACGGAAAAAGGAGTGAACTAGACGTTAACTTGAGAAATGGAGCCTGTCTCTTTGTGCCCGCGCTTTCAGGTTGATTGAATGTGCGATCACATGATGCTCTTTGCAAAGCGGGGCCAAATAATGTGGGTCGTGAAGGTGGCTGAGTGCAAAAATTTGAGTATGATGAAGCTGTTCTGCAGGTTTGTAGCAAGTTCGTATGGAACATTTGGTTCCGTGTTCTTTGCACACAACCCTCTTGATGCGAGCAGGGACATAGCGAGATTTTGCGGGCTTCATCTCTTCGCTGATTGCCTCTTTTTCTTCTGCAATTTCCATTTCTCGCTTTCGCAGCAGTTCCAAAATGACCTCATTCACATTGATTCCCTTCTCTTGGAGTTCAAGGAGTTTTTCCATTACCTCCTCGCTGAGTTGCAAGTTGTGCCCGGGCACAGTTTTTACCTCGAATAGTGGCTTGAATAAGCCATTCTCGTCCGAACTTTTTTCATCCCTCACCAAAGTTTCCAGTGCATTCTTTGATAAAACTTTCACCGCCTCCGCCAATTCTTCTGCATTTTGCTCCGTTGCTATGGAGGCCACTCTCGCCAGTTTATTGATGCTCACCTCACCTTCTTCCAATAGTGTCCTCAAAACAGGCTTGTCACTGAACTTTTTTTCCAAATTCAAAACCCTCCGTACCTGTTCCTCACTCAGACCCGCCAGCTTAAAGGCAAATTCAAATACAGAGCCAAACCCTTTTTTCTCATAAAGTCGCCTGCGTGCCACCTCAGGAAGCAGCCCCATAAATTTCTGCCGCCACAGCAGCGCATTTCGTCCGTACATTAGGGCTTTTTCATACAATTCTTGGTCTGTCATAATTTGAGGTGTTAGTGAATCTAAATTCTAGCAGAAAAACGCCTATTTAACAGGTTAAAATACCCATTTCCACGTGACAAAATGATAGGTGAGTGTATATTCACCATCCACACACTTTCCTCCACTATCCAACGATGCTTTGGCTTTCTTTCGCGGGCAATAAACCCTAAAATGGCTTTATGAACAGCCAAAATCTCTTCCTCATGGTCGGTGAAGACAGCTTTTCCCTTCTCCAAGAAGTGAAGCGCTGGAAAGAAGCCTTTGTGGAAAAATACGGTGAGAGTGATTTGGAAGAACTGGATGGCGAATCGGCAAGCATTGAACAAATTATTGGTTCAATTTCCACACTGCCATTTCTATCTGAAAAACGCCTGGTAATTTTAAGAAATTTCCTCGGCAGTCAAAAGGCGGAAATCGCTAACGAACTCCTCCCCGCCATCGAAAAACTTCCCGAAACCACCGTACTCGTAATGGTGGAGTTAAAAGATCCCGACAAGCGCACCAGCATCTTTAAAAAAGTTTCCACTCTCGCCACGAATCGGCTTTTTCTAAAACCCAAAGGGATGCAGCTCGCTACTTGGGTTCAACGCCGGGCCGAGCAGTATCAAGGCAACTTGCGGAGCGAAACGGCGACTTACCTTGTCAGTGTTCTTGGCGACGATCTCTTCGCCCTTGACCAGGAAGTTCAGAAACTCTGCCTCTACGCTCGCGACAAATCCATCACTCGGGAAATGATCGACGAGCTTGTCACCGGCAATGTCCAAAAATCCATCTTCACCCTCACCGATCAGTTAGCTCAAAAAAACTTTGCCGGCGCACTGGGCACAATAGAGCAACTCCAGGAACAAGGCGAGGACTCCGGACGCATTTTCTCCATGATTGTTCGCCAATTCAGACTTATTTTGGAAATGAAAGCACTCGGTGAACAAAATGTTCCGGCCTCCATGATGGCCCGCAAAATGGGCGTGCACCCTTTTGTGGTGAGCAGCAGTCTCCGCTTCACCAAAAATTTCACCTACGACACCCTGCGCCACACTTTAGAAAAGTTCCTGGAACTCGATCGTCGCCTCAAAACAGGCCTCATTCCACTAAAGCCTCGGGAGGAAGATCAGTATCTATTGGCAATTGAACGAATCTTATTGGGATGTTAAACTGAGCGGGAATTAACTCCATCCCATGAACCACGCACCCTTTCAATGGATGAGCCGGGCCATACTTTTTGCCATGCTCACTTTTTCCATCTCCCCTTCCGCACTGGCCCTTGATCTCTCCGATATTGAAGGCCATGACTATGAAGATACCATCACGCTTCTCACGGAAGCAGGCATTATTAATGGTTATCCGGATGGCACGTATCAACCGGATCGTGAAGTGAACCGCGTTGAATTTTTAAAAATAGTTGTTGGAAGTGTCTTTGATGATATCGATACTGATGCCACAGATGACACATGTGATTTTAGCGATACAATTGAGGGAGAGTGGTACATCCCTTATTTGTGTCGGGCTGTTGATGAAGGCATTGTAAGAGGCTATGAAGATGGAACATTTAAGCCCGAACAAACGGTGAATTTTGTTGAAGCCTCAAAAATTGCGACACTTGCTCACGGACAAGATCTCTCTGAAGACGGCAGCATGTGGTACGACGAGTACGTTACCTATGTATCCGAGCATCTATTGATACCTCCAGATATTGATGCTTTGGATGCCTACCTCACTCGAGGGCAAGTGGCAGAATTACTTGGCCGTTATTATTTATTCGATCAAGACGGGCTGAGTGCTTACTTGGCAGATCATGATTTTGATTACATGTTTTTTGACGCTGAAGGAGATATTTTGGTTCAAAAAGATGCGGCGCTTGTGGATATCAATGATTACTTGGATGAAAGTACCTGGCTTACTTATACAAAGCTTTTTAAGAACTCCCTTGCAGTAAGTGAGGACGATTGGGATTTTACCGCTGAAACCGGCGATGGCACGGGTATTTTTACAAACTGGAATTACCTCGATTCCGATGGGCTCACGGTGGACATTGAAACCGATGAGGAAGGGACGTCTGTGAATGTTGGAAATACTACAGATTACTCACTTAGTCTCACCGGATTTATTGATGCAATATTCCAAGATGAATCCTACGTCGAACTCAGTGATGACAGTGACTTCACAGGGACAATGACCTATTCAGACGACAACATGCAGTATGATTGGAGTGAGGATCGCGTGAATGGCGATCCCAATTTTGACGATAGTTTCATCTGGACTGATTCTGATAGCGACTCTTCGTATGTACGCAGTATCACGGATGGCGAGCCTACGGAATCTTTCATTTTAATGACTCCTGACATGGATTCCAGCGGCGGCGATCAAACCGCTTTTGCTCAGGGCTTCCATTACGATGAAGGGTCCGGGGGCGTCCAAAGCTGGGCCTGGCAAAGTTCGGATGCTGAGGTAATGGTGGGTCAAACAGCGGAAGATAACTACTACGAGGAGTTTCTTAGGTTCGGTCCCACCGATCAAGCGCTTATGACGCTTGAGTACGACCAAGAAAATGTAACGGAGTTATTTGGCTTCTCGAGCGATGATGGAAATTATATTTTGAATATGGATATGACGAATGACGATTTTGATGAAACCGTAACTTATGAATCGGATGAAATGGATATAAACACGGTGCTTTCAAACATGAATACCTTGGATGGGACGGTAACACTTTCTGACGATAGTGGTGAATCGGTGGCCATGACTTTTGTTGATGATGTGCTGAGTCAATTTACAGCCACTGTTCAGGATGGCACGGATGAAGTGAACGTTTCTTACTTCGTTGAGGGTGATAGTACTTATATTGCCGGGTTATTGACTACGGAAGGTATAAGTTATCCCCTATTTGATGGAGCGGGAATGCAGGGTTATGATGTTGCAGTTGCAACAGATGAGATTTTCGTGAATTCCAGTACTGTGATTCTTGCTTCGAACTTGATTGACCTGACCTTTTCCGGAGATGAGCTCCAAATCGATTGGGGCCATTCCGGAACGGATGAAGTCGAGTCGGGGAACCTGTCGTTTCAAGGCCTTTTGACAGACTTCAACTGGAATTTGGATTTGGGCAATAAAGCAGCTTACGATGAAGGTCTACAGTCCGCCAGCAGTTTCCAATGGTATAAAGGTTTTGAATTGGGATTGGATCCCGATCGACTGATTCAAGGACAGCAAACGGGTGGGGTGAAGGGAGAAGGAATCGAAAAAGATTGGACATTGGAGTTCGATCCAGAAAATGCGGAACTCGATCAGAATATGAACATCAATAAAGATGGGTTTGAAAAAGACTTTGAAGCGAACATTTCTCTTGTAGATTACTGGTTGAGACAACAGATGAAATTGAAGGGCGAGTTTAAGGGTATCGATGTGGACATTGATTCGGAGACCACGGTTGAAGACGGCGAAGTGAATGGTACGACAAACGTCCATGCCAGCACCGATAACGTGGATGGAGAGTTTAATGTGGATTACGGCTCGGGGGAAAACATCAAAATTGACGGAAGTATTTTAATCAGTCCGTTGGGATCTCCTTGGAGGTTCAGAACCGACGTCTCAATTGATGGCAGCGATGTGACCGTAAAACCCACGTTTTCTATTCCCCTGGTGGATGACGGGAATATTGAAATTAACCTCGGTCTTGGCGGGGAATTTGATACCAACGGAAAATCGCAAGGAAATGTGAACATCAATGTGCATGAAGAGGCACACGGCATTGATATCGGTGTGGGATTGACTGTTGGAGAAAGCGGAGAACTTGGCGGACAAGTTGAAATTGGGCTTGGCTTTTAAAAACAGCAAAGTAGTTTTAGCAGCCCATATACTTATCCGTTTCCCACTTGGAAACGCTAGTACGGAAGGATTCCCATTCGTTGAGCTTGGCGGTATAGAATTTTTGGAAAGTTTCTTCGCCCAGGACTCCCCGAATCACTTCGTCCTTTTCAAGCTCATCAATAGCTTCCTTAAGGTTACCGGCCACTGTTCGAATCCCCAGCTTCTTCATCTGTTCGGGGCTGAGTTTCCAAATGTTTTCTTCCACCGGCGCAGGCGCTGCAAGTCCTTTCTTGATTCCATCCAGTCCGGCTGCGAGCATCACAGCAAATGCAAGATAAGGGTTAGCGGAAGGATCCGGACATCGAAGCTCAATACGAGCTCCCTTAGCGGCCACCGCAGGGCTGATGCGCGGAATGCGAATAAGAGCAGAGCGATTGCGTTGTCCCCAAGCGACATTCACGGGAGCCTCATAGCCCACTACCAAACGTTTGTATGAATTGACAGTCGGGTTCATCACGGCGTTCATGGCGCGAATATGCACGAGCTGTCCTGCGATGTAGCTTTGCGCAAGTGTGGAAATTCCGTAAGTCCCCGTTTCGTCGTAGAACTTGTTTACACCTTCCGATAGGGAGAAAAGCGATTGATGCACGTGCATTCCGCTTCCATTAACTCCAAACATGGGCTTCGGCATAAAAGTAGCATGTAAACCGTGCCTCTTGGCAACGGTCTTTAAAGTAAGTTTGAAGGAGATGGCGTCGTCAGCTGCGCGCAAAGCATTAGCATACTTTGAGTTGATTTCGTGTTGTCCGGCAGCCACCTCATGATGCATACGTTCCACTTCAACCCCCATTATATCCAACGCAAAAGCCATCTCACGACGAAGCGCCAATCCTTCATCCGTATTTTGATCAAAGTATCCGGCATTATCGTGTGGCGTGAGCGTAGGCTTTCCTTCGGCATCCGTTTTAAAGAGGAAAAATTCCAGCTCGGGACCCATAAAAGATTCGAATCCCAATTTTTTTGCTTCTTCCACTTGTCGGCGCAAAATGAAACGAGGGTCCCCTTCAAAAGGAGTTCCATCGGGGTTAAGTACGTCACAAATTAAACGTGCGGTCACATCTTTGGCTCCAAGTGTCCAAGGGAGCACCGCGAAAGTATCGAGATCCGGCTTCAGAACCATGTCGGACTCGGAAATAGACATGAATCCAATGGATGATCCATCAAACCAAACATTGTTATCGATTCCGTCCTCCAATTTATGAACCGGCACGGTAACGACCTTAAGGACACCATTCATGTCGGTGAACTGCATGTCGACAAATCGCACACCATATTCCTCCACCATCTCCATAATCATAAGCTTGGTGACGCTGGTACGAGGGTATCTGCTATACATGTGCTCGCGAGGAGTGGCTCGCACGGCATTTTGCGCGGAAGCCATTTGTTGTTGGATGGTGGCGGTAGGTGTCATAGGGTGAGGGGATTAAAGGTCACTCCCTTTTTAACAAGCCCCGGGAAACCAAGCAAGTGCGAATTACTGACCCTTTTTCTCCTGTTGCCAAGGCTTAACACCCCCTATTGACCTTAGAAAATAAGCGGGCTATGCTGAAACCTTCAGCGGGGTGTCGAAAATTTCTACACATTAAAAGGAATTTACAATGAACCTTCAAAATGTTCTAACAAACGTTGGGCTCACACCCAAGGAATCTAAAGTTTATTTGGCCGCTTTGGAGTTGGGGCCCTCACCCGCCTCGGACCTTGCCTTGCACGCCAAGCTCAACCGCGTGACTACCTATGATGTTTTGGAGAAACTTATCAAACGCAAATACATGAGCCGTGTGACTAAAAACCGCGTGACTTATTTCACCGCCGTTGAGCCGGACATGCTTCGTATGGATTTTCGCAAAAAATACCTCGACTTCAAGGATATACTTCCCGACCTTCGCCGTCTGCACGGTAGCACTTACATCCCTCGCATCCGTTATTACGAAGGTATTGATGGTGTGAAAAAAGTCTACGCCGATACTTTGACTGCTAAAACCGAACTGCTCAATTATGCCGACTCCAAGTCCATCCGCGAACACTGGCCCACTTATGATAAAGACTATGTGAACGAACGTGTGAAGCACCGCATTTATCTCCGTGGAATTGCCCCACTCGACGAAGAAGGAAAACGAGTAGTGGCCGAGAATGAGAAGAGACATCGTGAAATCCGTCTGGTAAAAGCCGGTTCCTTTGCTTTTTCCAATGAAATCAACATCTACGACGACAAAATTTCCATCGTTTCTTTTGGCAAAAAGGAGGTGGTGGGGATAATCATCGAAAGCTCCGAAATCGCCAACACTCAACGCGCCATTTTCATGATGGCCTGGGAATTTGCCGGCCAACCCGAACAAAGGGAGGATTAGGCGGCTACAGGTTCTTCCAACTTTTCCAGCCGTTTAACTATCGCATGCTTAAATTCGACATTTCCTTTCTGGTACTTTTCGAACTTTTCATCAAATTCTTCTCTGGTGATGAGATCTTTTATTGAATGCTGACTACTCACAGCCATAACAATGACATGATCGAGCTTGGTATCGATTTCCCTGAAACGATCATCCATTTTTTTATTGACCGCTTTGAACTGCCCCTCCATCCTTTGATTCACTTCTTTGAATTTATCGTCCATCTTAGTGAACTGCCCCTCCATCCTTTGATTCACTTCTTTGAATTTATCGTCCATCTTAGTGAACTGCTCGTCCATCTTCTTGAGGATTTGTACGCCTTGATCATCAGTGATCATAATTTTGATGTTATAGATTAGGACTTCATACCCTAACGAATAAATTTTGAAAAATCCTGACAAAAACCTTAAATTTTCATACAATCCTTTGACAGCAGTTAAAAACCTTTCACCGAAGCCTTCCATTATTCGCATCCATCCTGCCAGCCCAGTAAGCACTGCGTTCAGCGAGTGAATACTTCTTCAATTTCTCTTCCCTCTTTACCAAAGCTTCCTTTCTAAAGTACTCATCCATAAGTCTATTCATCTCCTTAAGTTCTTTTTCATGGCATGAAAAGTTAAAAGGACTTCCAAATATACTCGCCAAAAACCGGCCGTCAAACATTCACTGCCGTCAGCACTGGATGACAAACAAAACCACTCCCGGGAGTAAATTTTAACCTGCAAAATCACCGCCAACGGTGAATCCTAACCTGCAAAATCTACCAGCCACTTTTTAAGAGTCTCTGTAGGGAGAGAGATAAAGTTTCATAGCTCCGGTCTCATTTTATGCCACTCGGTCGCCTGTTCGTAGGCAGCGGCAGCCTGTAAAATCAAGCTCTCGCTCCACTGTGGCCCAATAATTTGAAGCCCAACAGGTAAACCACCTTTTGTAAATCCGCAGGGTAGAGAAAGGGCGGGGACACCGGCAGCAGAAGGAGGAATGGAAAGCGCGTCACCGAGATACATGGCCAAAGGGTTGTCGGTTTTTTCGCCGACTTTGAATGCAGGCGTGGGAGAAACCGGAGCCATCAAAACGTCCACTTCTTCGAAAGCCTGCTTGAAATCTTTAATAATTAAAGTGCGGGCACGCTGAGCCTGCTTGTAATAAGCATCGGCATAGCCGGCAGAAGACACAAAAGTTCCCACCATGACGCGTCGCTTGATTTCCTGACCAAAACCTTCCCCGCGGCTGGTCTTATAATATTCCGTTAAGTCTTCCACACCTTCTTTCCCTTCCGGCTTGTGGCCAAAACGAATACCATCGAAACGTGCCAAGTTCGTGGAAAGTTCCGTAGGCATGGTAACGTAGTAAACGGCAACACCATACTTGGTCATGGGCAGGCTCACTTCTTTTACCGTAGCTCCCATTTTTTCGTATTCCTTGATAGCGGCCATCACAATTTGTCGTACTTCTTCATCCACTCCTTCACCAAAATATTCTTTTGGGACACCGATGCGGAGGCCCTTCACACCTTCGCTCAAATGGACGGTGTAGTCGGGAACCGCAACTTCAGGCGTAGTGGAGTCGTAAGGATCGTGGCCGGCGATACAGTTCATAACGTAAGCTGCGTCTTCCACAGTACGGGTCAAAGGACCAATAGTATCCCAACTGGAGGCCATTGCGATTACTCCAAAACGGCTCACGCGACCGTAAGTCACTTTGAGCCCCACACATCCGCACAGAGAGGCCGGCTGACGAATGGAACCTCCTGTGTCCGTTCCGAGTGCAAAGAAACTCTGACCCGCCGCAACGGCGGAAGCGGAGCCGCCGGAGCTTCCTCCAGCCACACAAGCTTTGTTCCACGGGTTTAAACTGGGACCAAAATAAGAGTGCTCCGTGGAGGCACCGCAGGCAAACTCATCCAAATTGGTTTTTCCAAAAAGAACATAGCCGGCCTCCTTCAGTCGGCCGGCAGCCGTGGAATCGTAAGGCGGGACAAAATTTTCGAGCATGCGGGAAGCAGCCGTGGTCCGAACTCCTTTAGTCGCGAACAAATCTTTAATACCCGCCGGAATTCCTTCCAAAATGCCAATTTCTTCACCACGAGCGAGCTTGGCATCCACTTCTCGTGCCCGGGCACGAGCTGATTCTTCCACGACGGTGATAAAATTATTCAGATATTTTCCTTTTTTGACCTGAGCCAAACACGCATTCAGTAAATCCTCCGAAGAGAATTTTTTTTCTTTCAGACCCCGATGCGCCTCAACGATGGAGAGCCAGTTTAGATCCATATTAGGTTGTGGCTTGTTACATAATTCGTTTAATGCGTATTTGATGATCAACTTTTTCGAGCGGACTACACTCCAAAAGTTCGTCCGGCAAGGGCCCCTGGACGTAGCTCGAAGATGCCCCAGAGGGTACCAGTTTGCCCCCTCCTCGAGCCTCGTCTTTCCGCGTCACATTCATGAGCCCCGTAACCTGAGAAGTCTCCGGCACGCCCGTGGTATCGAGTTCTTTAATCACCTCCACATACGTCAAAATATCCGTGAGCTGCCCGGCATAGCGCTCAAGCTCCTCATCCGTCAACTTAAGCCTCGCCAACTGCGCAATTTTTTCAACCTGTTCTTTTGTGAGTTTCATAATGGATGTGACTTGGTGGAAACTTTATACTACTCCAATTGCTTTCTCAACTTTTGAGCATTCTTGGGGCTGAGCAGCGACTCAATACCGCGCTCCGGATCCTCCGTTTCTTCAATACGTTCATACCCCACCTTGGCCAGCCACAGTTTAAAGGGCTCCGCCTTGGGCGAAGGGATGGATTGGATGAGACGGAATAAGTCCTCAGTTAAGAGGCAATCCGTGGCATATTTTTTGCCGTCCGAAGCCACAAATTTCAGTTGTACGATTTTTTCGTACACCTCACTTCCTTCAGATATCAACCTACGTTTAAGATCGCTCCAGTACCGCTTCGGGATAGCAGAATCTGTAAGGACGCCAATCACATCCACCACTGAAAAGTACCACAGCTCCTTCTCCGCATCCCAGTGCCGCCGCACTTGGCTTTGACTGAAAAGAATAATTGAATGATCTTTATCCATAGCTTCAAAGTTAGTCATAGGGATTATAGCCGAAGCTCCGCCCCCTTGTCCTGACAAAAACCTGAATTTTTTGTGCAAAACTTAAGCGGACTTTGCACGCTACCCACAAAAGCATGCGAAACATGCGTATATCTTTCCGTTGTACGTGAATTCGCATGCCCAAGCAACTCTTGAATTACACGTAGACCCGTACCATTTTCAAGCAGATGAGTCGCAAAACTGTGCCTGAGCGAATGAAACGTTGCCTCTTTGCAAATGCCCGCCTTTGCCAAAGCCAAAGAAAAGACCTTCTGTGCCGTTCTTGTAGTTAATTTCCCGCCTCTATCACTTTCAAAAACAAGCTGATTCGCACTTTTACCTGCACAAAAATCATACAAATCCATTTTGAGCACCTCCGGCAAAATGCTTACGCGATCCTTCCTCCCCTTTCCGCATCGCACAGAAATCAACCCACTATCAAAATCAATGTCTTTAACCTTAAGCGAAATCGCTTCGCTCACTCTAAGCCCGGCCCCATAAGCCAAAGCGAGCAGCAGTTTATGTTTTTGATTTTGAACGCCAAAAAGCATTTTTTGAATCTCCACCAAAGACAGAATGACGGGTAATTTTTGCGATTTTTTAAGACTACTCATCTTTTCCCAATGCCTCCTAAGGACGAATTTATAGAAGAATTGCAGCGCCTGTATCCCCAGATTTAGTGTTTGCGGCGACAGGCCCTTTTCTTGCCCGTTTAATATAAAGTCTTCAACCTTTTCTTGCCCAAAATTCTCCCATTTTTCACCACAAAAACTAATATATTTGAATACCTGATCCGAATACGCTTGAATAGTTCTCAAACTATAATTTCTAAGCCTAAGCTCCCTCACAAGTTTTTGTATGGCCGGATGTTCTTTTTTATCCATAAGCAGCTTTGATTGTTTAAATAAAACTCAAGCATTATACTCAACTCGTCCTTATGCTGTCCTGACAAAAACCTGAATTTTTCCCAAACCACCCACCCCACCCCCAACAGGTTACGAGTTCGCATAAGAACGAGTTGTGTGAAATGAAAATGAGCGGGCTCATCTTGGCAAAGCCAAGCTTTTACCCTTCCTTTCCACATCGCACAACAGAGAATATAAGGTTCCGTTCAGTCGTTTCCCT
>JBAZQU010000039.1:0-8129 GCA_041645035.1 Candidatus Altimarinota bacterium
CCGGGGCGCGGCCAAGGAAGGCATTAGCGAAATGATAGGCTAGGGCCGGGAGGAAACTTATTCCGAAAAATCCGATCCTGGCCCAACGCAAAGCCATTAAGGGGCTAGAGTCGTTCAGGTACATCATGGAATAGCTTAGAAACCAGGCCGCCAAGCTTAGACAGCAAAGGCTGAAGAGGGCATTGGCCGTGTTTTTTTTCTCATCAGCCAAACCGAATGACCCGATCAGGGAAATAATGACCCCCGCTATTAGTGGTGGCAAGGCATATAGGTTCATGGCCCTAATTCTCACATAAAAGTGCCCGGCAGGCAAGCCCCGGCGATGAAAATGTCGGGGCTGCCTATTGTTTTTTAACAATTGACAGGGAATAAGGCGTGTCTTGTAATGTAGGACGATCGTCTCATTAAATAGGACAAGGTGTAAACATGCTAATATCGGCAAGAAGAAGAAAAATATTGGAAATATTCATGGAAAATCCTTTCCATGAGGTGCATCTTCGGGAAATAGCTCGATTATCGGAAGTATCCCGGGGCAATGTTGACATCTTTTTGCGCCAGTTTGTCAAAGAAGGGATGCTTAAAAGGCGAAAAGTTTCTAATATGACTTTTTTCCGCCCCGATTTATCAAGTGAGCCGCTGCTTAAAATTTTCGAATACCTGGAAATTGGAAAAAGAGAATTGTTCTTCGAAAGAAACAAAAAAATAGCCAGGTTGCTTCGGCAGTATACTGAAGATTTGCTGGTTTTATCCGGCAGGAAGATACAGATGATCGTCCTTTTTGGCTCGGTCGCGAGAGGGGATTGGACAAAAAAGAGCGACCTAGACATTCTTGCGGTTGTCGCTGACAAGAGCGAAGAACTGCCGAATATATTTATTAAAGCGCAAAGGGCTGTTAGTCCGGCGCTCGAAATCAGGCCGATCAGCACAACTATTGATAAATTTAAAACCGGCTTTAAAAATAAGGCGGAATTTTATGGCGAACTATGGAGAGACAGGATAGTTTTATATAACGAATTTCTTTTCTGGCAGTTGATTAAAGAAGCAGGAGAAGCCGGTGCCTAAAAATATAGAGATAGAAAGAACTTTGCAAAAGTGCTTTCATCCAAAACAGGGGAAGCCGAATCTAAGAAAAGCGGCGCCTGATCCGGCCCTGGTCAAACAACACCTGGATAAGGCCCACGGCAACCTGCGGGCGATGAAATTAATGTTTAACGGTGAGCATTTTGACGGGGCTATAATTTGCGGCTATTACGCGATGTATCACGCAGTCCTGGCTTCACTATATAAGATTGGCATCAAAGCTTTTGCCCATTACTGCGCGATTGCCGCTTTCAGGGAGTTTTATATTGAAAGAGGCAAAGTTGGGAGAGAATATATTGATTACATCAAGCGGGCCAAACAACTGGAGAAAAAATATGCCGAAACCCTTGAAAAAGCGCAGGAAACCAGGGTAATTGAACAATATGGCGTTGAGATCGTCACCAACGACGAGGCCGAATGGATCATTGAAGACGCGAAGGATTTCGTTTTGAAAATTGAAGAAATATTGGCCGATAAAGAATGATTTATTTTAAGCCAAGCTGGTCAATTTTGGAGATAAGCGTGGTCCGGTGAATGCCCAGTATCTCGGCGGCTTTTGTCTGGTTCCCGCCGGCCTCGGCCAGCGCGTCACCGATATAGTTTTTTTCAAAATCTCTAACCGCGTCCTTCAAGTTTTTACCGGTTGTTTCCCTGGGTATTTTTTCGAAGGGGAGCTCCGTGACGGTGATTAAACCGCCGTCCTCACTTAAAGCAACGACCCGCTCGACCAGATTCTGCAATTCGCGCACATTACCCGGCCAATCGTAGCGCCTCAAAGCGGCCATAGCTTCTTCGGAAAAACCCTTGACCCTTTTATGAAAATCCCGGTTATACTTGCCGAGAAAAAAGTCGAGAAAAAGCTGGAGATCGTCTTTTCGCTCACGCAATGGCGGGAGGTGGAGCCGGATGACATTAAGCCGGTAATAAAGGTCCTCGCGGAATTCGCCGCTCTTGACGGCCGCCGTCAGATCGAGATTGGTCGCGGCGATGACCCGGACGTCGACCTGGACCGGCTGGCCGCCCCCAACCCGCTCGACCGAGCCGTCCTGGATCACGCGCAGCAATTTTGATTGCAGGGCCGGCTTCAGGCAGCCGATCTCATCGAGAAAAATGGTTCCTCTGTCGGCCAGCTCAAATTTGCCCGCTTTCCTGTCCAGCGCGCCGGTGAAGGCGCCGCGCTCATAACCGAACAACTCGGCCTCAACCAGATTGTCGGGGAGGGCGGCGCAGTTGACTACAATGAACGGCAGGTTGGCTCGCCGGCTTAACTTATAGATGGTGTGGGCGGCGATCTCCTTGCCGGTGCCGGATTCACCGGTGATCAGGATTGTACTGTCGGTTGCGGCGATCTTTTTGATCACACCGGTAATCTTGGCCATTTCGGCGGTTTTGCCGATTAGGCCGGAATAAGCGGCCTTTTCTTCCAGGGTCTGGCGCAGGTAGGTATTTTCCCTGACCAGGGAGCGCCGCTCGAGGGCTTTTTCGATGACGGCCAAAAGACCGTCGCTCTCAAATGGCTTGGTAACGTATTCAAAGGCGCCCAGCTTGACCGCCTGGACCGCCGATTTAACGTCATGCGACGCGGTCACGATAATGACTTCCAGTTCTTTTTCTATTGCCTTGATCTGCTGGAGCAGTTCGATCCCGTTGATCTCCGGCATCATCAGGTCGATGATCGCGGCAGCATAGTGGTTATCTTCCAAGCTTTTCAGCGCGTCGCGGCCGCTGGTAAAGAGCGCCGGGGCATAAGTTGATCTCAAGACCGCCTTGTAAGTGGTCAGCATGCTTTCTTCGTCATCGACCACGAGGATACTTGGTTTGGGCATATCGCTATTATAACAAAGGAAAAAATAAGGGTCTATAGTAATCGCTGTTTCCGAAAACGCGCCTTCGAGTAGCATGTCAATATTGACAGCAAGTTTATTACCAGCCTAAAACAGCTAAATATTGGGCAAACTGTAGGAAAACATAACAGTTGTTGTAGTGAAAATTAACAGTGGGGGACGAAATGACACATGTTGAGACCAGTTAGGAACTACTTTTCATGCTCGGAACCTGAGAATGAATTCTCGGTTCCTCGCATAAAGACAGTAAAAAATATTCAGGAACCGCGACTTCAGTCGCAGGTTCCTGAATTGCTAACTGGTCTCATGTTATAATGCATTAGGATTTCTTGTTTTCGGTGTTTCATCTAACGGGGTTTTGGTAACCTTAAGTGGCTGCAAGGGGGCAGGTCATTAATGAACATAGGAACGGCCTAGAATGGCAATAAACAGCGAATCTATTTTGACTTTCTTTTTAATTTTATCTCAATTGGGGCTAGGCTTTTATGTGTTCATTAAGGCCCCCAATAAAAAAATTGGATATTCTTTTGCGGCTTTTTGTTTCTCCATTTTCCTTTGGACTATTTTTGCTTATCTGCTTAAAACCGCGAGAACCGCCGAGCTTGTTGAATTTTACGGACGGTATATTTATGTCGGGCCGAGTTTGATTGCTTATTTTTTTCTTTATTTTAGTTTTATTTTCCCAAGAGGAGATATTAATAAAACGTTGAATGTGGTTTTTCTGGCCATAATGGCAGTTTTTCTAACCATCGTCCCTTTTCCATTAATTCTTAAAAAGAGTATTTTAACGCCCAGCGGGCCGATTCCCGTTTTAGGGGAGGCTTATTATCCTTTTGCTGTTTATTTTTTAACCTATTTTTTTATCGGTACTTATAATTTTATTAAGAAATACAGGTTGTCTGCCGGGATTGAAAAAAATCAAATCAGATATATTTTTATCGGTTTGTTTTTCACTTTTATTTTTGGTATTTTATTCAATTTAATTCTGCCAATTTATACGTCAAAAGTGTCAAATCCGGTTATCGGCCCTTTCTTCACTACTATTTACATTGTTTTTACTGTTTTTGCCATCACCAAGCACCGTCTGATGGATATCTCGGTCGTCATCAGCCGGGCGGTGGCGGCGGGCTTAACGATATTTTCCCTTGGCTCGATATATATAGGACTGGTTTTGTTCTATCGTGCCAACATTTCTCCGCGAATCGATCTCCCTTTTTTGATCCTGACTATTTTGTACGGTATTTTGGTGGGGCAGGCCCATCGCCGGATGAGGTTATTTATCCAAACCACATCGGATAAGGTCTTTCTGCGCGGCAAATACGATTATTATCAGCAACTTTCCGAGATCAGCTCGCAAATTACCCGCAGCCTTTCGCTGGATAATGTGCTTGGCACACTGCAAAGAGCTTTTCATGAGGGGGTAGAGGCATCTAATCCTAGAATATATTTAGCTAAGGATTTTGATAAGGCCGAGATTAATGATTATCTTTTGTTAAAAGAACCGACTTTTATCAATGAAGAGCTGGCCCTCCCCTGCGTTATGGAGGACAAATTGGTCGCTCTGATAATCTTGGGCAAGAAGTTATCGGAAGAGCCGTATACCGGCGAAGATTTAAAGCTGTTGAGAGCGTTGGCGAACCAGACGGCGGTAGTTCTGGAGCACATCCGGATCTATGAAGAGATGCTCTCGGCCCAGCGACAGTTGCTCCTGGCCGAGAAAGCGTCGTCGTTAGGTAGAGTGGCGGCCGGTCTGGCGCATGAGATCAAAAATCCTTTGGCGGCGATCAAGGGGATGGCGCAAACGCTGGATAGGAATGCGAATGACCCGGAATTCATGAGAGATTTTAAGGCGGTGGTGCCGAAAGAAATAAACCGGCTGAAAAAGCTGATCGAGAACTTAATGAAACTGAGCCAGCCGCCGCAATCAAAATTCACGCCGGTCGATGTTAACAAGATCATTGAAAATAGTCTTAAATTGTTTGAAAATCAATTTGAGAAGAATAGTATTCGAGTGGTCAAAGAATTAGATTCGAGAACCGAGATCAAGGCCGCTCCCGAACAGTTGACACAGGTCTTTACAAACCTGATCTTAAACGCGATACAAGCGATGCCCAAAGGTGGACAGTTAACGGTGAGCAGTGGACAGAAAAACAATAAAATAATTATCGAAATAGCGGATACGGGGCAGGGGATACCGGCAGATAAGTTAAAAGAGATCTTTGAACCGTTTTTCTCGACCAAGAAAGAAGGGTTGGGGTTAGGGCTGGCGATAACCTATAAGATTATAAAAGACCATGGCGGGGAGATCGAGGTAGAGAGCAAAGCTGGGGAGGGGACGACGTTCAAGCTCTTTCTGCTCAAATTAATATGAGTATTTTATTGTATAGATTGATATTTTTAACCGGATTGATATTGCCCCTAATTACTTTTAACTCGTTTGTGACTCAAAACACCACTTATTTATTAACTGCTTATACCGTAGTTGCCTATCTGGTTTTGGGACTATTGGTTTTATTAAGCAATCCAAGAAGCAATAGAAATAGATCATTTGCTGCGATGGCTTGTTCAGTTACTGTTTGGTCCCTTGCTGTTTATTACACCGACCATCTGGTTGGCCGTTCAATTACATATTTATGGAATAAAATAACTTATTCCGACACTTTAATAATGATGATATTTTTGGTTCTCTTTATTGAATTTTTGTTCAAAGATGAGGCAACCCTGAGTAAGTGGATAAAAATAGGAGTCATTATTCCGGGAATGCTTTTATCCATCATTGCTTTGTTTACGGGGCTGATCGTGAAAGACGTATATCTGGTTCCATCGGGAACGGCGGTAGTTTTTGGCCCTATGAATATATTTCATTCTCTTTTTATACTAGTATGTTTGGGATACGTTGCTTATAGATTAATTATTGGCTTCATTAATGCCCGTGGTTCAAAAAGAATTCAATTGGGATATATTCTTTTGGGCGTTTCTCTTAGCGGTGTCGTGGCATTTATAACCAATGTTATCATGCCGATGTTTTTTGATAGGTTTGATTTTGCCGGTTTTGGCCCGGGAGCCACATTGTTTATGCTGGCCCTTACCGCCTATGCCATTATTAAGCACCGCCTCATGGATATTTCGGTGGTCATCAGCCGCACCGTAGCGGAAATCTTGACGATCATTTTCTTCGGAACGATCTATCTTGGGCTGGTCTGGCTCTCCGTTAACTATGTTTCCCCTTTCATTAACTGGTTTTTCCTTGCCTGGACGGTTGTCTATGGCATCGGCGTGGGAGAAATATTTCAAAAAACCCGGTTATTTATCCAGACAACTTCCGACAAGCTGTTTCTGCGCGGCAAATATGATTATTATCAGGAACTGGCGGAAATAAGCTCCCAACTTGCTAATAGTCTTTCGCTGGACAACGTGCTGAAGACATTACAAAAAGCTTTTTACGACGTAATTGAAGTGTCCAACCCAAGGATATATCTGGGGAAAGAGATTGAAAGCCCACAAATCAAAGAACTGCTTTCCAGGAGAGAGCCAACCTTCAGGGGCGAAGAACTAATTTTGCCCTGTGTGATAGAAGGCCGGCTGATCGTCCTGATAATCTTAGGGAAGAAGTTGTCTGAAGAACCGTACACGGATGAAGACTTAAAGTTATTGAAGAATTTATCCAATCAGGCGGCAGTCGCGCTTGACCATCTACGGATTTACGAAGAGAAGTTGAAGGCCCAAAGACAGCTGCTGCTCGAAGAGAAATTGGCTTCATTAGGCAAGGTCGCGTCAGAGACAGCGCGGGAAATTAATGATTCCATAAAGAAGATCGATCGGCTGACTGCGCGAATCGATGAAAGTACTAATAACCCAAGTTTCCTTCGGGAATTCCAGGCGACGGTGCCAAAAGAGATCGATCATTTAAGCTCGGTCATAGATAATTTATTAGGCATGGCAAAACCGCGATAGGGCCCAAAACCCGCCTATCCTGGCCGATCCGTAGGACCTCTGTTTTTCTTCAATTTTGACTGAAATTACCTTAGTTCCCGGACGATAATTATACGTGATGAACACGTCCTCCCGGAGTGTGCAAATAGGGCTTGCTTAAAGGAAAAATACTGAATTATGCGCGGGAGAAAAAAATGCCTCAAAAATTAAATGATCTCCTTTCCACCAGAGTGGCCGCCCAGGAGGGTGCTTTGGCGAGGCGGAGCAGGATCTGCAAAGACCTCGATCGAGCCGGTTATCGGGTACCGCTCTTTTCCCTGACGGTTTACCGCCTGGCCCATTTGTCCCTGCCGAAATACGAAAAATATCTTGGTTTTCTGACGCAGATCAGGGCGGAGATACCCAACCGCTCAAAATTGAACCTCTTCCTCCCGCCGGTCGAAAGGCTCAACTCCATGGAGGTCGACTTCCTGAAGGAAAACTCGCGGACGATAAGCGAGAGCTTTTATTTTGAGAACAGGGCCGCGCTCGATCTAAGCAAACTGCCTAGCTTCTATTACGAGATGAGGGATACTATCCTCTTGCGTGAGATTCGCGGCAGTAAAGCGGACCGAACGCCGCTCCCCCTGAATGGAGCGGTCCGCGCCGAGCTGGCCAGGCTGGCCCCGGTTGCTCCCCCGCTCCTGCTTACTGGGGCGAGGGCGACTCTCGATGCGGTCTCCGCCTCGCGTCTAAGTAACCTGGCCCAATTCCTTGGGGCGGAAGACGTATATTTGGATAAGATCGCCGATAATCCCGAAGCGACAATCGACAAGCTTTTCCACTCACTGGACCATGCTGCCGGTAAGTTACGGGCACTCGGTTTTCTGAATGTGGCGGTCTATCGCCCCAAGAATGACGGGAGCGGGGAGTGGGTTTTGACGCATGCCACCCGGGAATACGGAGAAAGCGGCTTTAGCCAGGGGAGCGTGCCGAATGCCGGGACCTCAACGATCGGCTGGATCATCAAGGAGGGGAGAGGAAAACGCGTCCGCCTCTACGATGTCGATATTTACGAACCCAGCACTTTCGAGGCGCTTAATATACCGTACCATCAGGACAAGGCGGAAAATGACCGCAGGCTGACCCTTGGTTCCGGCCGAACGCTGTTCATTCGGTTGGCTTCCAGTTATGGCGATGAGGCGATCGTCCAGATCCATAACCGCGTACTGCGTAAACCTGGAAAATCGGAGCCGCCGGCTCCGTTGCCGGAAGATCCGAGTGAAGCGAATA
>JBAZQU010000052.1:0-4513 GCA_041645035.1 Candidatus Altimarinota bacterium
CACGGTTGGGATCAATGAAGACATCATTCGAAGGTACATTCAGAGACAGGGAGAAGAAGATGCGGGCCAAGCGCAGCTTGAATTAGGTTGAAACCCCGAGCGTAAGCTCGGGGAGGTTCATCTTTGGAGAGCTTATTGGACCTGTCCCACCACTGAGTACAATATGATAGGCCAAGTATTTTTCAGGATCAGGTACGGATGCGAACGATTCTTTTTCTTTAACACGAAGGCGGGCATAGAGAGCATGATTTTCTTCCTGACTACGTTCTTTAGTTTTTTGATATAACTCTTTCCTAACTCCGTCAAAAGTTCTTTTAAACTCCTTCCACTCTTCAGACGCGTTTTCAAAAGTATCGCTACGGAGACCCTCTGGTATATTGTCTCGTTGCTCTGACATGATTATATAACGTTAATTGAAATATGCGTGAGACCGCAGCCGAACCGGCTACGCGCTGTTGTGTGTTGTGCTGTTTTTACTTGTTATTTACTTTGTAGAAAATTCCTAGGAGAACATAAAAGAAGGCAATCATCGCTAGACCCGCTACTTCATAGCCTAATACGTAACCTGCTTTTTCTGCTGCACTTCCTACTTGTTCGCTTCCTACGAAAAAACCACTAATGAAGAAAATTACCGTACCTACTACCGTAATCCATCCTAGGATTTTCAATAGAACATTGATGAATTTTTGGTTGTACATATTTGTAAAGTTAAGAATATATATAGAGTATAAGTAAAAACAGCATTTCACACAACTTTTTTGCATCCTCTTTTTTCTGCAACATTAGAAACAATCTTGATTAAGTTGGTACCAACAGATTTTCCTCTAAATGTTTCATCTACAATTAATTCGCAAATATGACCTTCTTGCCAAAGGCTGTTTTTTATCGAAAGAGTGCAAAATCCGACCACTTTCCCTTTAATCTCTGCACAAAAGGCTTCTTCTTGCTCAGCTTTAATAAGCTGCTCATATATTTTTTTAGGGCAATTTTGTTTAATTTGTCGTCTGGCCATAACTGCTTTAACAGCAAAAAAATTGAATTAAAATCATTGGTTTCAGCATTTCTGATTATGATTTTTTCCATTTTCTTCATAGTTCTTATTTATTTATTTATTTATTAATTACTTTGCCCCTACCGCCTCTCCAATATTTTTATAGCCGTCCTTTTTGAGCAGGTCCACGAGGCCGCGGTTGATTTCGCTGATGGATTGGGGGCCTTCATAGATCATGCCGGTGATGAGTTGGAGGAGGGAGGCGCCGGCTTTGATTTTTTTGTAGGCGTCTTCGGCGGTAAAAATGCCGCCACAGCCGATCAGGACAAATTTTCCCTGTGTTTTTTGGTAGACGTATTTAAGCTGCTCGTTCGAGAGTTCTTCCACCGCTTTCCCGCTGATGCCGCCGACGCCCAAGTGGTGTTTTTTAGTGAGGTTGGTGCAAATGAAACCGTCTACACGATGTTTTTTTGCTACCTCTAAAATGTTGTCCACTTCAGGATTTGTAAGATCCGGGGAAAGCTTGAGGAAAACGGGTTTTTTGTTTGGAATGAGATCAAGAGCACCGAGGAGTGCCTCCAGTTTTTGTGGATCCGTGAAGGGTTGACCGCCAAACGCGTTGGGGCAACTGATGTTGATGGTGAAATAGTCGCCGATGTGAAGGAACTCTTTAAAAGCTTTGACGTAATCGGCGATGCCGCCTTCGGTTGTGCAAGTTTCCTCGCAATTGGTTTTGGCGATACTAATTCCAATAGGGAAGGCAAAATGTTTTCCGTGAAGACGTTTTGCAATGCGCACCGCACCATCGTTTTTAAGACCGTAATAAACGCGAAGTGCTTTTTTGTCCGGATGACGCCAGAGCCGCGGTTTCGGATTCCCTTCACAGGGTTCTCCCGTGACAGAGCCTATTTCTTCGTAGCCGAAGCCCGTGCAAGGAATGATGCTGGTGAGCAGCGCGTCTTTATCGAAGCCGGCGGAAAGCCCGATAGGGTTTTTGAATGAAATGCCCAGTATATGCTGCTTGAGCATCGGATTAGAGTAGCCAAAACAGAATCGAGAAATACCCCGAGTAATGGGGTTGCTGCCGAGCAGGCGGCCTATAAAAGTGAAATTGTCGTGCACAAATTCCGGGTCCATTTTAAAGAAAACGGGCTTGAGTAAATGCACGTATTTCCATCTGATGATGGCGTTGCGAATTTTAATTAAAGTATCCTTCATAGTCATTGGCGCGGGGGTCAAGAATTAAGATTTTTTTACCCTGCCACTCGTTCCCGAGAAAGTGGCTGAGTAGCGTTTCGTAACGAAGACTGGCCTGAGGGAGCGTGAATTCTTTATAGGGATCTTTGAGGCGGCTGGTACGTGCTTTTTGAATAGGGTCTTCCGGGCTGCCGAAGGGAAGGCGGTGTAAGGCCAGGAAGCGAAGAGAAATACCTTCCGCCAGGAGGAAATTCATAAAATCTTCATTCCCGACAAAGAGATTTTTCCCATCCGTTTTTTCGGACAGTTTTGTGATTTTGCCCATTCCACCACTGAGATTTTGGACCAGTAATTTGAGCCCGAGTTCCTTAGTGATTTTGGCGAGTTTGTAAAAAAATTGTTCCGCGGCAGTCATAGAATTAGCGATGAGAATGGAGTTGCCTTCCGTTTTGCTAAGCCAAGTTTTTAATTCGTGAGCGGCCTCCTCAATATTCTGCACGTCATTAGGGCTTTTGAGTGGTTTTTCAGGGTAGTAGAGGGGTAAGGGCAAAACTTCTTTAGCGGATTCCGTTTGAAGTTCCGGCGGCAAACCAAGTTCTTGTTTCAGAAAAATAAAATCATCTTTTAAATTGCCGTGGTGAGAAAAAAGATGAAGTTTTGGAATATCTTTCCACACACGTTCTATGAAAATTTCATGCGCGTTTTTTGGGAACGCATGTACCACGGGTTGCATTTCCTTACTCAAAGTCAGCCAGAGCAAAGGCACATTCATTTGCAGAATTTTGCTGAGATAAAGGAGATAGCGACTGAATTCCTCCAAAGTTGAAGTTTTTTTGCAATGGTCGCCGAGTGCGGAAACGATACTTTCAATGGATTCGGCGGAACCTTTTACTTTATTCCATTCATTGGTATTGAAATGATGCGCCTCAAGCACCAAGGCGTGGCGCGGGTCATTGGAAGTGCCATGAGCTTGTAGCATCATGCCAAGGAAACCAAATAAAATAGAGACCTTGGCCGCGAGAGAATCTATAACTTCGGTGGTAGACGGATTTTCGTTTTTAAGACGGTGTAAATCTTGGACGAAACGACTTTCGCTGAGGCGGATATGCCAAGCTTCCTCCACAGCCTCCACGAGTTGTTCGGTTTCACCCACTACCACATTTTCCGGAAGTTTTAGGAGGGAATCTTTTCGACTGCGATCTTTCAAAAAATATTGGTGACTCACAGCCATTACCTTTCTTTCCTGACTTGCATTTTGCGCGCGAGCGAAGAAAGACTGTGGCTTTCCATCTTCCTGGCAGCAGAGGTCGAACCAAACTTCTTTTTCTTCTTTAATGAAACGCAATTCGGATTTTTCGCCCGTTACGGTTTCCAGCAACCAGAGCTGCATCTTCACGGCGATCATCGTTTCTATGCCATTCAAGCGATCTTTCCCGAGAAAAGCGGCGAAACGCGCCTCGTCCAAATAGGAATTGGGGTGTTTAAGAATTCCGAGGTCGCGATGGCCGGGGAGGTGTTCCGGCGCCGCCAAAACCAGCAAGGTTTTGGCGTCCTGTTTTAAAGCATAGTTAAGGAGATCTTGGTAGGTGTGGCTGCGTTCCTCCAAAAGAAAAGGAACTTTGAGATCTTTGCTGAGTTTGCTTAAATCCGCATGCTCTTCAGAATGGGCAGCCATCACAACGGCTTCGGTTTGCACAATGCGCTTACCCTTTTTTTCATCGAGCAGAGGGAGGACATGCTCCGCCCAGGCCCAATCGCTTTTTTCGAGCAATGGACGAATGGCCGTTTTTTCCTTGGGAGATAACGCACGCACGTGATCACTGATTTGCCAGAAAAGTTCGATGTTCGCTTTCACATCATCCAAGGCACGATGAGCGCTTACTTGGCGAATACCGAGTTTTTGGCAGAGTACCTCCAGACTGTAACTGGGTTCCTTGGCAATAAAAGCCTGCGCAAGTTGGCAAGTGTCCAGCATGGGGTTTTTAAGGCCGAAACCCTTTTCGTTGAGGAAGCCCACATCGAAAGGGATAAAATGTCCCATAATGGGGTAGTTGCCGAGCTTTCCCAAAATTATGCCCTTCACTTCTTTGAGTGCGGGGGCGTCCTTCACCATTTCATTCGTGATGCCCGTGAGGTGGCTTGTAAACGCGGGGATTCCAACAGCGGGTTTCACCAGGGTAGACCATTCTTCTATGATTTTTTTATGGTCAAAACGAACAACGGCGACCTCAATAATGTGATCGTCCTGTGCACTAAGGCCGGTGGTTTCAATATCAAGACAAACAAACATAGGCGGATTATATCATCTCGTGTGTTAATTCCCTA
>JBAZQU010000010.1:0-39325 GCA_041645035.1 Candidatus Altimarinota bacterium
TTTCCATGAGCTCCACTACAATCTTACAAACTTCCGCACGCGTAATACTTTGATTTCCTCGGAAAGTTCCATCACTGTAACCACCGACAAGGCCGGAAGTTTTAGCGTAGGCCGTATATTGAGCAAACCAATCGATCACCGTGTCTACATCGGAGAAATTTGGAACAACCGAATCGTATTCTGTGATGCCGCCGCCCACTAAAATAATTTTGAGGGCTTCAGCGCGGGTAACTTCATTGTCTGGACGGAAGGTATTGTCGGAGTAGCCACTCACAACCTCTTCATTTTCTGCGCTGAGGACGTAATCATAGGACCAGTCTGAGCTAATAACATCCGTGAACGGATTTGATTCAAAATCACCGGTCACATCATAGTCAAAAGCCAGCATTGCAATTTTAACGATTTGCGCACGGGTCACGGGGTCGTCGGGACCAAAGCGGCCGTCAATGTAACCACTGACTACATCGTCTTCATAAAGCTGGTTGATATAATCTTCAGCCCAGTGGCCTCCAATATCCGTGAGTGCCGGTTTAACCTCCGCCCCCTCACCATTCCCGGTAATTTTAACCTTTACGCCGCTACTCACGTTTCCGGCTGCATCTTTGAGTGAAATGCTGAAAGAATCCTCTCCACCGTTTCCGGTAAGAGTGACTTCAACGGAAAAATTTTCGTCATTTCCCACTTTCTCTCCGGAATCCTCGCCATCCACAAGCACGGTGGCGTCTTCTTCGCCGCGCCCTTCAATTATGTAGGTACTTTCGCTGCTTACCGCTTCCGTTTCATCAATTTCCGGGGCAGTCGGGGCTGTGCGATCTTCCCCTGTGCTGGCTTCATAAGCCTGAGCCTCTTCAGCTCCCTCTACAATGGTCACATCTACAGTTTCACTGGCTTCTGCACCCTCATTCATTGCGCGTATGTGGAAGGTATTGGTGCTTTCTTGTACCAAAGCAACGGTGATTTCAAAATATCCATCCTCGTCCGCGGTCACGGGTGCAACTTCATAAACTCCTCCGGTTACCACAATGCTTGCGCCAGGGTCAGCGGTGCCGGTGAGGACGGCTTTATTGGCGTCCACCGGGGAAAGAGGTTCATCCATTTCCGGTGGCGGGGTCTCTTCGGCTAAGGCCAAAAGCACCGGGACGCTGCTGCTCACGGCGAGCAAAAGAAAGGCAAAGAAAAAATTTTTCATTTTTTATAATAGGGCTATGAATTTATCGAACAGAAAAGCGGTGTCCGTTGGACCGGGCGTGGCCTCGGGGTGGAATTGGACAGAGAAGAAAGGCAGAGTTTTGTGGCGAAGCCCTTCTACACATCCGTCGTTGGCATTTTCAAAATACACTTTCCAGTCTTTGGGAAGTTTTTTAGGATCCACGGCGAAGCCATGGTTTTGTGAAGTGATGTAGCAGCGATCCGTGGTGGTGTCGATGCAGGGTTGATTTTGCCCTCGATGGCCGTATTTGAGTTTGTAAGTTTTAGCCCCGGCAGCAATGCCCATAATTTGGGTTCCGAGACAAATTCCAAAAGTCGGGATTTTACGCTCAAAACATTCTTTCATTATAGCGACCGTTTCCTCCATTAAAGAAGGGTCCCCGGGGCCATTTGAAAAGAAAACCCCATCAAATTTGAGGTCTTTCTCTTCTTCATAACGAAAGGGGCTACTATCCCAAGGGAAACGAGTGATTTTGATGCCGCGCGCCAAAAAACTGCGCAAAGTATTGTTTTTAACGCCGCAATCAATCACGGCAACGTGTTTTTTCCCATTCCCATAAGTGTGAATTTCCGTGGGACTCACTTTGGCTACCAAATTTACCGTGTTTGGATCGTAAAACTCTTTACTCGGTTCAACGTCGCTGGGATGAATTTTACCGGGTTGAGTGCCTTTTTCACGAAGGTATTGGGTTAGCGCACGAGTGTCTACTCCGGTAATTCCCGGAATATCATATTCACGCATCCAATCGGAAAGACTTTTAGCGGCCTTCCAGTGTGAATAGACCTCACTATAGTCACTCACGATGAGCCCTTTGATGTGCATGCGACTGCTTTCAAAAAACTTACTGATGTTTTCCTCGTCGAGCTCTTCTGCGGGCACTCCATAATTCCCCACCAACGGAAACGTGATAACCAAAATTTGATCCTTAAAAGAGGGGTCCGTGAGGCTTTCGGGATAGCCCACCATACCGGTGGTGAACACCACTTCACCTTCACTTTCCTTGAAAGCTCCGAAGGCCTTCCCAGTGATCTGGGTACCATCTTTGAGGGTAAGAGTGAGGTTTTCCATACGGGGATTGAGGTCTTATGTAATGTACTGGATGATGCTTCGGCGCTCAAGCCCTATTGCCCCTATCAGGATATTCCATTAAACTGGGCCAAAACCGCCTATGCAGCATTTCCTTAACTCCCGCGACCTCACGCGCTCGGATCTCCTGGACATATTGGACCGGGCGGAGGCATTTTTACCAACTGTTGAAGGGCGCACTAAGCTAAAATTAGCAGAGGGAAAAATTCTCGCAACTTTATTTTATGAACCCTCTACTCGTACGCGCTTTTCTTTTGAAACCGCGATGATTCGCTTAGGCGGGAACGTGATTTCGAACGCGGATATGAATGCGACTTCTTCCGCGAAAAAAGGTGAAACGCTCTATGACACGGGAAAAATAGTTTCCGGTTTTGCCAACATCATTGCCATGCGTCATCCGCAGGAGGGAAGTGTGACTGAGTTTGCCAAAGGTAGCTCCGTACCGGTTGTGAATGCAGGAGATGGGGCAGGGGATCATCCCACCCAGGGACTTTTGGACATTTTCACGATTCGAAAATGCTTGGGCCGGCTCGACAAGCTTACCATTGCCATGGTCGGTGATCTAAAAAATAGCAGGGTTGTTCACTCGCAGTGTGAGTATTTGATGCACTTTGAAGGAATTCGATTTATCTTAGTGTCTCCGAAGGCGTTGGCGCTTCCATCTGGCTTAACGGAAAAACTGAAAACAAAATTTGAAGTTCAAGAGACGGAAAATTTAGAAGAGGGATTGATAGGATGTGATGTGCTGTCTCACACGCGTATTCAGAAAGAACGATTTGAGGACCCTGGAGAATATATGAAATTCAAAGGAGTTTATATGCTCACCCCCGAGCTCATGTCGAAGGCCAAGAAGGAAATGATTGTCATTCACCCCTTACCTCGAGTAGATGAAATTGACCCTGCAATAGATGCCGACCCTCGGATAAAATATTTTGTACAGCCGGTCTATGGCGTGGCCATTCGTATGGCAATTTTGGCCAAACTTTTTGGATTATGATCCTTATAAAAAATGTTACCGTCGTCAGCTCGCAGGGGAGGGAGACTCGGGATGTTTCGATTGAAAGTGAGAAAGAAGAAGTCGTAGACGGAAGCGGTAAATTTTTGTTACCCGGTTTAATAGACAGTCATGTGCATTTTCGTGATCCGGGTTTTCCGGAAAAAGAAGATTGGGCGAGCGGGAGTGCGGCGGCGCTGGCTGGTGGAATAACTACGGTACTCGACATGCCCAACACGAATCCCGCCACAATTACCGTGGAGGCTTTGGAGGCTAAGCGAACCATCGCGAAAACCAAAAGTAAGGTTCATTTTGGACTCTTTTTTGGGGCTACGCGCGACAATTTGGAAGAGATTCGTAAGGCGGAAAATATTTGCGGAATCAAAATTTATATGGGTTCTTCCACAGGAAATCTTTTGCTGGACGATCCGATTGTGTGGGAAGAAGTGTTCAAAATCGCGAAAGAGAAAAATGTGCCGGTAGTGGTACATGCGGAAACGGAATCGTTCATTCGTGCCGGTCGGCGTGATTGTGAATGTGCACGCGTGGCCACGGAAGCCGCCATTCTGCTTCGAGAAAAAATAGGAAATCGTCTGCACATCGCTCATATCAGTTGCAAGTCCGAAGTGGAACTTATGCGGGCGTACAAATGCTCCGAACTGACCTGTGAGGTCACCCCTCATCACCTCCTTTTCACTAAAAAAGATCAAAAAGATGCGTTTTTAAAAACGAATCCTCCCTTGCGCGGTACGGAAGATGTTGAGGCTCTTTGGGAAGGGCTGCGAGATGGGACCATAGACTGCATTGCCACCGATCATGCGCCCCATACCATTCAAGAGAAGCAAGCTCCCTTGGACCAGGCGCCGGCCGGGGTCCCCGGAGTGGAATTTGTTCTACCTCTTATGCTCAATGCCGTGAACGAAGGAAGGTTAACATTGGAACGTTTGGTATCGGTTATGTCGAAAAATCCCGCACGAATTTTTGGAATTTCACCAAAAGGGTGGGTGCTTGTGGACATGAATGTCGAAAAAATCATCCGTCGTGAAGACGTGAAATCCAAATGTGGCTGGTCGCCCTACGAGAAAAGGGCCGTAAAGGGGTGGCCCGTTAAGATTTCCGCTAGCTAAAGCCGTCCAATCGCTATTGACAGTTTATAGAATAAGAGTAAAGTCACATTCCTTACCTTTTATTTACCTCTATTCTATGTTCTTTGCCACAAATACCTTCAGACGATTGGCTAGTTTTGTACTTCTTCTCGTTATTACCGGTACGCTTCTAGCGGTGCCCGTTCGTGCGGATGACCCCATCGATACTGATGGAGATGGGATTTTTGATGCTGATGAACTTTTATATGGATGGGACCCCACTAACGCAGATGAAAACGGAAATGCCGTTCTTGATGGTTTGGATAATCCCGATGAAGATGGTTTAACAAACGTTGAAGAGCTTTATACTTATTGGACCGATCCAACGAGTTGGGATACTGATGAAGATGGAGTCTCAGACGGAGCAGAGGTTGCTGCAGGAACGGATCCTTTGGTTTTTGATGCACCCATTCTCCCGGATTTAATTGTTAGCTCTGCGACTTATAATTCAAGCACTGGTGTCAGCTTCGCGGTTCATAATGCCGGAACTGGAGAAGTAGACAGCACCGATTTTCCTCACCTCAATTTCGACTACGATTTTCTGAATTCCGATCTTTCTGCCTCCAGTTCCGCCAGTTATTTGATTGACGACCATGGAACGGATTACCGTACGGTGGGTGGAACCACCGTGGTGAGTAGTGGCCCATTAGATGGTGCCTCTTCAAGTTGCGTGCTTTACATGCTTGCGATTGCAGATGGAAATGGAGAAGTGCTTGAGTCCAATGACAGCAATAATGAATACCGAGCTATTTTTGATCTTTGCCCCGGGGACGGGAACGTTGTAAACGGATTCACCGTTGAAGCGGGAATAGATGAAGGAATTGGGATAGGAAATATATACAACTTGGCCGCTTACACTGAAGAAGCCACTACGCTTAGCTCTGCGACAGTGGATTGGGGAGACGGATCTGCAGTAGAAGTACCCACTCAAACGTTTGATGGAGAGCATATCAATTTGGGCGGCACTCATCTTTATACTTACCAAGAAACCTTTACCATCACGGTCTGTGCCAACGATAGCAACGAAGAAGTTTGTGATTCTTTGCACCTTTCTATTACCGGTAGTCATTCTCATAGTGGCAGCAGCAACGGATCTTCATCCTCTACGGGAGATGATGACACAGGAACGACCGACACTGACACCACCGATACAACTGAAACTACCGATACAACTGAAACTACCGATGAAACCGTTGATGAAAGCACGGACGAAAGCGACCAAGATGTGATTTTGGCCGGTGATGATGAAGTGACCGACTGTAGCGCGATGGCTTTTGAAGACATTTCTGAGGATGACGATTTCTACGATGCTGTTTGTGAATTATGGGGAGCAGACGTTGTCCATGGAAAGACAGCTACCTTCTTTGATGCAGAGGACGTGATCCGTCGTGATGAAGCCGCTAAGATTTTCACTCGTTTATTCGGCTATGTGACTGAAGCGTACGGAGCAACCCCTTCCGTTGAAGAAAGCTCCTTTGTGGATGTTGAAGCTAGTGACCCTCTAGCCTATTACGTAGAAGTGGCAGCTGAGGAAGAAATCATGGATACTGATATGGACAGTATTCAAACTGAAGAGGATTCAGTGGTGAGCGAATCAACTTTTAGACCACACGAAGCTATGACGGCAGGCGAAATTGCTGACACTTTGGAAGTGATCTTGGGCGACGACGAAGCCGGAGAACAATTGGATGAAGACGCTTATGAAGTAGACAGCACGATGACTCGCGGAGGCTTCATGCAATTCCTCGTTGACCTTGTAGACTAAAGATCCCTAAGTCGGAGGGGTCTTTTGTTTTATCAAGGCTTGTTTTTTTAAAGCCGGCGTGGTTCTATGCCTAGTGAACCCATAACTATGGCAGACCTATCGGTAAAATTCTGCGGCGTGAAGTTCAAGAACCCCATTGTTCTCGCCTCCGGTATTTTAGGCGTAACGGCAGACAGTATGGCACAAGTGGTGAGGAACGGAGCCGGAGGTGTGACGAGCAAATCATTGTGGCCTTATGAACACCAAGGACATCCGAATCCGGTGATCATTACGAGTGAACATTACATGCTCAACGCGGTAGGGATTCCCGACGCCGGTCCCGAGAAAGCGCGCGAGGAAATCGCTCGTTACCGTGAAGTTTGTGACGCGCCTTTTATCGCGAATATTGTAGGTGGGGTGATGGATGATTACGCGGCGATTGCCGCTGAAGTTGCGTTGATGCAGCCGGACATTGTGGAGCTGAATATTTCTTGTCCGAATGTGGAAGATGAACTGGGAAAGCCGATGGCATGTTCTGTTGTAAAATCAGCGGAAGTTACAAAATTGGTACGCGCTAAACTAGATGAAAATGGAGCGAGTAAAATTCCGTTGATTGTGAAGCTCTCTCCTAACGTCGAGAGTATTGTGAGCATTGCGAAAAGTGTCTTGGATGCGGGTGCGAGCGGAATCACGGCAATTAATTCGGTGGGGCCGGGCATGGCGATTGATATTGATTTTGCCCAGCCCGTTTTGGCTAATCGCGTGGGTGGACTTACAGGCCCGGCCATTAAGCCGCTGGCGGTGAAATATGTCTACGATATTTATAAGGCGACTAAAGCGCCGATAATTGGGACCGGGGGGGTTTCGACCGGACGAGATGCAATTGAGATGATGATGGCGGGTGCGACTTTGGTGGGAGTGGGTAGTGCGGTGTGGTTCCGTGGACAAGACGTCTTTGGAAAAATTGTGGAGGAAATGAACGAATGGTGTGACGCCAATGGTGTCAAAAAACTTTCAACTTTAATTGGAAAAGTTCATGAAAATCATTAATACGCTGCCACGAGCGGTGGCCATTAAAAAGATCATTCAAGAAACCGAACAAGTGAAAACTTTTATATTTGACTGCAGCGTGGGTGCAAAGCCCGGGCAGTTTGTGAATATATGGATTCCGCGTATGGATGAAAAACCTTTTTCCGTGGCGATGGACACCGGAACCGAGTTGCACATTTCCATTGCCGCTGTTGGACCTTTTTCAAATGCGATGCATGCATTGAAAGTGGGGGACAAGGTGGGCATCAGAGGTCCGTTTGGGAGTAATTTCATATGTGAGAAAGGACAACATTTGGCACTTCTGGCGGGTGGCTATGGCGCCGCGCCGCTGTACTTTTTTGCTTACGAAGCTGCGGCGAAAGGATGCACCGTGGAATTTATTGTCGGTGCGCGGCGCAAGGATTTACTTCTGTTCGCCGATCGTATTTCCGCCCTCAAGGGCGTGCGACTTCACATTGCTACCAACGATGGAAGTGCGGGTTATGAAGGCTTCAATACAGATGTTTTAAAGAAAATTTTTAATGAAGAAAAAATTGATTGCGTGTGCACGGTAGGTCCGGAAATCATGATGCTCAAGGCCATGCAAATGGCCGAAGAAAAGGGTTGTGCGGCCCAAATTTCCGTAGAACGTTATATGAAGTGCGGCCTTGGAGTGTGCGGAAACTGCTGTGTGGACGGGCTTGGGGTGCCGAGCTGTATCGAGGGTCCCGTGATGTCACTCGAAAAAGTCAAAAAACTTCGTGATTTCGGTAAATATCACCGCGATAAACTCGGCAAAAAACAATACTTTAATTTTTAACGCTCCGTGATGTATGGAAAACTATTCTCTCAGTATCGCCGAAGACTTGTTGGCCACCGGCGCCTTCAAAATTTCTCTAAAGCCACTTTTTGTCTGGACCAGTGGGATACAATCCCCGGTTTATTGCGACCTGAGAGCGTTGATTTCTGATGTAAATGCACGTCGACTTATTGTGGAGGCATTTCAGCAAATGTATCCCGGCATAAAAGATGCGGACGTGATAGCGGGAACCGCAACCGCCGGCATCCCTTGGGCGGCTTGGCTTGCGGAAGCATTGGGTAAACCCATGGTCTACATTCGCAGCGCGGCTAAAGAACACGGTACTAAAAAGCGCATCGAAGGAGACTTAAAGCCCGGCCAAAAAGTGGTGTTGGTAGAGGATCACATTTCAACCGGTGGCAGCAGTCTTTCCGCCGTGGAAGCGCTTCGGACCGAGGGACAGGCCAGCGTGGATACAATTGTGGCTATTAATACTTACGAACTCCAAAAGGCTAAAGAGCAGTTTGAAATCGCCAAAATTAATGTATTTACCCTCACCAATTTCAGCATCATTCTTTCTGCGGCTAAAAAACAAGGTCTTATTGACGACGCCAAAGAAGCTCTTTTAGCGGATTTTCGCACGGATCCCGCCGCGTGGGCCGGTAAACATAAACTTTAGTCAAGGATGGTTCTGGAAAAATAAAAAGAACCATGCTATAAGAGTTAAGACTTACCTTACTCATGCACTTCGCAGACCGTTTATGTGCCGCCATAAAACAGAAAAATAGCGCGGTTTGTGTTGGACTGGATCCGCAGGCCGGTAAGCTTCCGGCTTTTTTGTTGAAGCAGGCGGAGGAAGAGCATGGAAAAACATTAAAAGCCCTGGCGCACGCATATTTGGAATTTAATAAAGGAATTATTGATGCAGTGAAAGATTTGGTGCCCGCAGTGAAACCGCAGCTCGCTTTTTATGAAGAACTGGGATTTGAAGGTATTTGGGCTTTTGAAGAAACCTGTAAATATGCGCAAGCGGCCGGGTTGATTGTTGTTGCAGACGGTAAACGAAATGATATTGGGTCCACGGCGGAAGCTTATGCGAATGCTTTTTTAGGCGGCACGGAAGTATTTGGAAATAAAATTATGGCC
Organism: Candidatus Altimarinota bacterium; assembly: GCA_041645035.1. Lineage (GTDB taxonomy): Bacteria > Patescibacteriota > Gracilibacteria > UBA1369 > 2-02-FULL-48-14 > 2-02-FULL-48-14. The sequence goes on from JBAZQU010000010.1 coordinate 9,154, forward strand.
AATGAAGTGGATGCGCTTACCGTGAACGGTTATCTGGGTTTAGACGGCATCCGTCCTTTTTTGAAAGCCTGTGAAGAGGAAGGGAAAGGAATTTTTGTTTTAGTACGAACGTCCAATCCCTCGTCCGGGGATTTGCAGGAACGTGTAACGACCGACGAGCGAATGAGTATCGCGGAACTAATGGGTCATTTCGTGGAATCGTGGGGAGGCGACGTTCCGGGCAAGTGTGGCTACAACTTTGTAGGTGCGGTGGTGGGGGCTACGTATCCGGCGGAAGCCGCAAAACTGCGAAAAATCATGCCGCAGACAATTTTCCTGGTCCCGGGCTATGGAGCGCAAGGTGGCACGGCGGCGGACGTTAAAGCTTGCTTCGATAAAAATGGTCTTGGAGCCCTGGTGGTGAGCGCGCGCGGAATTATTTATGCTTATGCGGAGAGCGACGAAAAAGACGGGAAAAACTATGCGGACGCGGCGCGCGCGGCAGCTATAAAGATGAACACGGAACTCAATCAAGTTCGTTAAAAAGTTTCTGCCATTCTTCCAAGGTAAAGTCTTCAGCTCGAATATCCGGGCTGATATTCAGCTTGCTCAGGATTTCGCGAATTTCAGAAGGTGTTTTGCGCAGAGCACTGGATAGATTGTTCGTTATTTTTTTGCGTTTTTGTGCAAAACTCACGTGAAAAAGCCAGAAGAGTTTCTTTAAATCGCCTTTGATTTTTGGCTTGGGATAGATCTGTATTTTAATAACAGCTGAATCCACTTGAGGGACCGGATGAAAAGCATGTTTAGGTACGACGCAGACAAGTTCCGGCTCACCAAAAAGATGTACTTGGAGCGAGAGCACAGAGTGTTTCCCTTTCTTCGCAAGAATTTTTTCCGCTACTTCTTTTTGTACCATCAGAACCATAAGCAGGGGCGGATTTCCATCTGTAAATTGCTCGTATAAAAAGTGATTAAGTATGGGCGAAGTGATGTAGTAGGGAATGTTGGCTATGAGTTTGTAGGGCTCTTGTGGGGGCGTGTAGGTCAGCGCATCTTGATGAACCAGCGTAAAATTTTTATTGGTAAGATAACCGGCTTTGAGGCCTGGCAGAAGATCCTCATCCAGTTCAACGGCAATAACGTGGCCGGCTTTTTTTACAAGCTCGTCTGTGAGAAAACCACGCCCCGGCCCGATTTCAACCACGGTGTCTTTTGGCGTGAGCCCACTCGCCTCTATTATAGAGTTGAGCACTCCAAAATCGTGCAGAAAATTTTGTCCAAGATGTCTTTTTGCTTTCACCAGGGAATAGCGGTTAAGTTCGGGATTTTAACGAGTTTTCTGGCATCGGTAAAGCCGCTGATGATTTCAATGTCTTCTTTACTGAGGTGCAGCGATTCGACTAGAAAGTTGATTAGTTCTTCATTAGCGTGGCCTTTTTCCGGGACAGCCTTGAGCCGAATTTTTAAAGTACCATCACTCATGGTGGTGACGAATTCAGTTTTCTTTGCACGCGGTATGACTTTGATTTGTAGATACATCAAACTTGGGTAGATTTTGGACGGAAAAGTTTCCAGATTTCAATGAGGCTTATAGCTCCGACACAGAGGCAAAGCATCCAGAGCCAATCGGTTTTGGAAAGCGCTTCTGTCTTCAAAATGTTTTGCATGAACGGGGCATAAATGGCAATAAGTTGAAGCCCTAAACTCAGTACCACGCTGAAGAGCAGCAGCTTATTTTTAAAGAATCCGGTGAAGAAATGTTTGTCACTAAAGCGAACGGAAAAGACTAAGAAAAGTTCAAAGATCACGATAGTGGTGAACATAAGCGTCCGTGTTTTTTCTATGCTGTATTCATTCACCACGTGGAAATAGAGAAATAGGGAAACCAATGCCGAAAGGGCTCCGGCCAGAAGACTGAAGCCCATGAAATCCTTGAAGATACTCTGACGGGGGTCACGTGGTTTTAGAGTCATAATATCGTCCTCCGCATTGTCGACGCCCAGAGCAATGGCCGGCAGAGCATCTGTAAGCAAGTTCACCCAAAGCACTTGCAGCGGTAAAAAAGGAAGGGGAAATCCAAGGAAAAAGACTACACTCACCACTATAACTTCATCGAAATTGGCGCTAAGTAAAAAGCGGATGAATTTTTTAATGTTACGATAAATAGTCCGGCCATTTTCCACCGTGCCCACTATGGTGGCAAAATTATCGTCCATTAACACCATGTCACTGGCTTCTTTAGAAACATCCGTTCCGGTGACGCCCATTGCGACTCCAATGTCGGCATATTTCAAAGCCGGGGCATCATTCACGCCGTCTCCGGTCATAGAAACAGTATGGCCTTTACTTTGCAATGCCTTCAAAATTTTGACCTTATCGCTTGGATTCACTCGTGCATAAATACTCACTCTCTCCACTACACTACAAAGTTTGGCAAAACTCATTTTTTCCAACTCAGCTCCGGTCAAAACCAAATCCCCTTCATTGTAGAGACCGATTTCTTTTCCAATTGCTGTGGCCGTAAGCGCATGGTCTCCGGTAATCATCACGGTTCGAATATGGGCCTGTTTGCAGATTTGAATTGCGGCTTTCACCTCGGGGCGTGGGGGATCAATCATGGCGGCGAGACCTAGAAAAATCATATCTTCTTCCATCGCTTTGTCAGTTTTTTTATAGGCAAACCCCAACACACGGTAAGCCTTTTGAGCTAAACCTTCGTTGACTTTCAGCAGCTCCTTTTTTTTGGCAGGGGTCAGTTTAATTACCTCCCCTTCAATTTGAATGTGACTGCAAATTTCAAGAATTACATCGGGCGCACCCTTTGTGTGGAGAAATCCTTTATTCAACGTGGACATGCGTTTACGATCGGAGTTAAAAACCAATTCTTCCATGCGCGGGAATTTTTTACTCAAACTCACAGCTTCCATACCGGCTTTTCTTGCCAGTGTGAGTAGTGCCCCTTCAGTTGGATCGCCACCAATAGTCCACTGCTTCCCATTTTGGAAGAGCGAGGCATTGTTGCACAGGGCAGCGGTTTTAACGAGCAGCTCAAGTTCGTCGTCTTCCACGGGAATTTTTTCAGTCGGTTCGTAGCCAATACCCGGAATTTCAATCTGTCGGTTGTTCACCCAGAGCACCTTTACAGTCATTTCATTTTGCGTAAGCGTTCCGGTTTTATCTGTACAAATTACACTGACACTGCCCAAAGTTTCCGCTGCCGCGAGCTTACGAATAATGGCATTTTTTTTGGCGATACGTTGCACACCCAAGGCTAGCGTTAGCGTGATCACGGCGGGCAAGCCCTCCGGAATTACGCTTACAGCCAAACTGATACTCAACAAAAACATTTCCAGGAGCTCGCGCCCACGCAGCAGCGACAGCAAAAGCATTCCTGCCGCGATCCCCACTACTAAAATTGCTAAAACTTTACTCAAGCGATTTAACTGATTTTGCAGAGGGGTAGGTTCATTTTTTGTTGTTTGGACCATGCGTGCAATTTTTCCGAACTCTGTTTGCATGCCGGTTTCCACCACCACTCCAATCCCATGTCCCTGGCTCACCACGGTTCCCAAAAAGACCATATTTTTGATGTCTCCAAGGTCGGTCGCCTTCTTAATTGAGAGGAGGGACTTTTCCACGGGCAAGCTTTCTCCCGTTAGACTTGCCTCCACAGTGTGGAACTGTGCTATTTCCAATAATCGTAAATCGGCCGGAATTTGCGCGCCTTCCTCCAAAACCACGATATCTCCGGGAACCAAATCGCGGGTGGCTACTTTTTGTATATCACCATTCCGACGAACTAAGGCATAAGGTGCAATCATTTTGCGCAGAGCCTCAATGGCCTTTTCAGCCTTGTATTCTTGGATGAAGCCCACTCCCGAATTGATCAAGATAATAATTCCAATGGCGATGGCATCCAAATTTTCACCAATCGCTATGCTCACACTTAATGCTGCAATCAAAATCAGCACCATGATGTTTATAAATTGACTCAACAAAATGACATACCACTTCACCCCGCCGCTTTCCTTGATTTCGTTGGTGCCGTACTGTTTCAGACGAGCTCGTGCTTCGATAGAACTAAGACCCTTCTCGGAGCTTTTCAGTTCTTTTAGAACGGTAGTAATGGACGGCGTGGACCAGGAGTTCATAAGGGCTTTTTGAGTTTACTGTTTCGCCAGCGGGCAATTTTACCATGATCCCCCGACAGTAAAACTTTAGGGACCTCCAGGCCTTTGTAAATCGCCGGTTTGGTATAATGAGGGTATTCAAGCATGCGTCCCGTTGCTATGCTGAAAGATTCCTCTTGTGCACTTTCTTCGGCGCCGAGCACACCCGGGATTAGCCGACTTATTGCATCCACCACGCAAAGGGCGGGCAGTTCACCTCCGGTCAAAACAAAATCCCCCACGGAAATCTCCTCGTCCACAAGCTCATCAATAATTCGCTGGTCTATCCCTTCATAACGACCGCAAAGCAGAATCAATCCTTTTAATTCGGCCAGCTCTTCCGCTTTTTCCTGTGTGAAACGCTTGCCCACCGGAGAAAGATAGATCACAGGGCCTTTATTCAATTTTTTAACAGCCTTTATGGAGTCAAAAAGAGGCTGACAAGCCATTACCATGCCCGCGCCTCCACCGTAAGGGGTATCATCCACTTTTTTATGTTTATCTTTGCTAAAAGCGCGAATATCGTGCACGTGCACGGTAATTTTTTTATCTTTCACCGCCCGCTTCAAAATAGAATCTTCAAAATAGGGAAGGACGAGGGAGGGGAAAAGAGTGAGGATGTCGTAACGCATAGAGTGTTGGTTGACGATATTTTCTTGTAAGATTATACTTAGCACACGTTAGTCCTTTAGATGTGAAAGTCGGCTTCATGCCGTGCGGGATTCGTCCCCTAGCTCTAAAGGACTAATTTTGTTTAGAGCGAAGGGATTCATTTTGCTGTAAAAATTGTTTGGATATTTTTTGAGATCGTAAATGTCACAAATGAAACTGATTTTCTCCTGAAGAAAGGAAAGGTAACGATCGTCTTTTTTGGTGAAGGCTCGATATACAGCCCAGTTCATATAATCCACGACTTGAAGGCAGGGTTCAGTGGTGGGGACTTGAATGAAGAGCTTGGTTCCTGTTTCTACTTTTTTGTTCGTTTTTCCCTCAAAATTCAAGATTGCGGAACGGATGGCATTGTCGAGGTGAATCTGTTTCAGTTGGTTCCCCCTCTTTGAGAAATAGATAACGCAGTCGCTTTTGTGCAATTTGTTCTCGAGCAAGCGAGTGATGATTTCATTGTAGAAAATATTCTCATTCTTTTGATGTCGCCTTGTGAATACGTCTAACCGTTTTCTTGCCACGATGAACTGGCATTTGAAAGGGAGAATTTTTAAGAGTTTGAAAACCTTCTCTCTTACTTCGGGACAGTCATCTTTGGCGTGAAATCCAACGGATGACTTTTTGACGGAAGGGATGGTTTTTAGATAGTCATCATTTTTAATCTCTTTCGTTAAGGTAGACAGGGCTCTTCGTATTTCTTCGGGCTTCTCTGTTTTGATGAAGCCTAGAATTAGGATAGGGGAGCAGCCTTCCGTTCCTACGATGCAGTTTCCTTTGGCATCAAAAAAAGTGGGATCTCCCGACTCATCTACAAAGTAGTAAAGTTTTTTCTTTGTTACGGGCATCATTCAAATTGTTTAGTGAGTCTTATCGTTTCGCGAAGGCTTACTACGATCTTCATGTAGTGTAGCAAATCGTCTGTTGAGAGTGAACGCTCGGCTTTTTTGCGATCTTTGAGCCACTTGTCCAGTACTTGATAGCCTCCGACACTTGCAAATTGACGATTTCTTTTCTCTGAAATGACTTCGATGGCTGACATGAGGAAAGTTCCCGTTCCAGTAGCGGGGTCGAGGAGGCGTACGTCTGGGTCGTCAATCCCCGCAACCTTGCCCAGCTTTTTTATCAAAATCTCATCAATACTTTTGACGATGTAGTTCACTACATATTTTGGCGTGTAATAAACACCGCGCTCCTCTCTCACTTTAGGGTCGTATTCAGCAAGAAAGTTCTCGTAGAAGTAAATGGTCGGGTCTTGATCTTCTTTGTGGTGCGTTAGGGCGTGATAAATCTTTTCCATGTCCGCTTTATGGAACTGCTCGATGATAGCCTTCACAATGAAGTCCACCGTTTCATTTTTGGAAGTCACTTTTCCGACAAGTTCGTAAAGCTCCGTAAGGATAGGTACGCTCTTTGGCAGGTAGTCGATGGCTGTTCGGAAGGAGAGAGGTTCTGCAGAGCCTTTTTTGGTGTGTTCAAGGGCTGCAAGGAAGAAAGAGTAGGCAATGGTTTCCGCAGCCATATTAGCGAATTGGTGAGGCCTGATGTCTTGAATCAGTGTTCGAGAGAAGGCATTTTTGAGTTCGTTGAAATCACTTTGCTGTCCTTCCCCAGTTACTTCGAGTTCGTCTTCGATTTCCTTTGAGAGTAGGCGGGTTTTACGGGCAAGTGCTAGCGCAAGTTGTTTGGGGGTCCGAATCTCAAGAGTTTTACCGTTGAAGAACTTTTTAAGTAGTTCCGTGAGGCTTGCAGGGTTGGCATCTGCTGCAAGGGCATCGAATAAGCATTCATCTATTTTCTTGGCTTTGCCCTTCTCATCCCATTGGTAGAGTCGCCATTCCCGCAGGTTGGTGAAGAGGACGTTTTCGAGTGAATCGGTATAGCGGTCGAATTGGGTTTGAAACTTTGAATCCGCAAGATTGTCCTTGGGAAGTTTTACTTCAAGCCATCCTATCGTTTGGAAGTCATGGTTTTTGAGCTGGATTGTAAGGTCTGGGAAACCGACTTTACCCTCGTGAACAGTAGAACTTGCTTCAGCTATGACCATCACTTCGTTTTTCACGTTTAAATCTTCGCTTGCGACTTGTTTCAAAAAGTTGACCAAGATGGGGTAGAAGGAGCGTTCCGTTTGGAGATCACTGATCTTTTCGAGTTCGGACTGAAGAAGTTGGAAGGAGTTCATTGCTCTTATTAAACCAGTTTTGAAAAGAGTCCGCTAGGGGCGAACTCTGTAAAAATGAGATAAAACAGACAGGGAGACTCGTACCCTCTGGGGCATCTTCGAGCTTCGCCGAGGATTAACGTTTGCTGAACTGAGGAGCACGGCGAGCTTTGTGCAAACCGAACTTCTTACGTTCTTTAATACGGCTGTCGCGAGTGAGATAACCTTCCGGCTTGAGGCGGCTACGATTGTCTGCATCTATTTCGAGCAGAGCTTTAGCGATTCCATGACGGAGTGCATCAGCCTGTCCATGCTTTCCTCCACCTTCAATCACAGCGGAAATGTCGAAATTCTTTTCAAGATTCAGAAGTGCGAGAGGGGCCATAAACACATTCATACTTTCATCCGTCCCAAAGTATTCGCGAGCATCCATTCCATTCACCACCACGCGTCCGTTCCCTTTGTACAAACGTACACGAGCCACAGCAGCTTTACGCTTTCCGTTAGCGTAGAAATAAGTTCCGGTGAAAGTCATTGCATCTGCCATAGCTTATTTTTTAGGGGAAGACTCGGTTTTGCCGAGGATTAGAGGTTTAGGATTTTGACCATTATGTGGATGCTCGGTTCCGGCATACACATGCAATTTTTCGAGAGCGTACTGTCGAATGCGGTTTCGCGGGATCATTCCCGTCACGGCAAGTTCAATAATACGTTCAGGTTTTTCCGCACGCATCTTTTCGGCTACCTTATACTTAATTCCTCCACGGAAACCGGTGTGGTGGATATAATCTTTCTTGATGTCTTTTGATCCGGTCAGCACCACTTTTTCAGCATTAATTACTACCACATGGTCGCCACAGTTGAGGGAAGGATGCCAATCGGGTTTGTGCTTTCCACGGAGTACGTCAGCCAGGCGAGTGGCCACTTGTCCGAGTACTTTTCCTTCAGCATCCAGAATGAACCACTTTTCGGAGGCATTCATTTCTTTGGATTTGGGATGAGTTGTTTTTTGCTTCATAAAATTTAAGCTTTCTTAATAGTTTTTGTTTTCTCTTTTTTAGAGCTCGACTCCGTCGAGTGGTCGCCGAGTAACTGAATGGATACCATTTCTGCCGCATCTCCGGCACGGAATCCGAGCTTCACGATGCGAGTGTATCCTCCGTTTCGTCCTTTATACCGATCCTTGAGGACTTCGAGCAATTTCTTTCCGGCATTAGAGTCTTGAACAATTTGATTAATTTGGCGGATGGCCACGGTAGGAGTCTTGGTTTTAGCCTTGGTGATGAGCCCCTCTACAATAGGGCGGACCTGTTTTGCGCGGCCCACAGTCGTCTTTACTTTTTCGAAGAGAATCACGGACGTTGCCAGGTTACGCAGCAGCGCTTCGCGGTGGTCCCGCTGCATGTTCATTTTGAGATTTTTCTTTCGGTGTCGCATAAAAGGGATGAGATGCTAAATCAATTAATCCTCTTGGGCAAGGGCAAATCCGCGCTTTTCAAGCGCGTCCGCCACCTCTGTAAGAGCTTTCTTTCCAAAACCTCGAAGATTGGCCAGCTTAGACTCTGAGCACTTGGTGAGCTCCTCGATGGAACCGATGCCGCCATTGATGAGGGCATTGAGCGTTCGTGGAGAAAGTCCCAAGATTTCGATGGGGGTATAAGACTGTTGCTGAGGTTTGGTGCTGTCTTCTTCGGCCTTAGCTTTTGCCGCGATCTTTTCGAAATCGCTCATAAATTCAGGCTCAACCGCTTCTTGATCACGATTAAAAAGATTGAAGTAAGATTCCAACATGTCTCCGGCAAATTTCACCGCTTCATCAGGGGTGAGGGAGCCGTTGGTTTTCACTTCGAGAAGGAGTTTGTCGAGGTCGGTCTTTTGTCCCACACGAGTTGCTTCAACGGTGTAGTGGATTTTCTTTACAGGAGAGAAAGCTGCGTCGATTTCAATCATTTCCACATCTCCGTCCTTGCTGTCTCCAATCAGAGCGGCACGGTAACCCACTCCTTTTTCGATACGGATTTCCATATCAAGTACGCCACCTTTGTCGAGCGTCGTGATGTAAAGATCAGGATTGTGAACGGTCACTCCGGAGGGCAAATCAATGTCTCCGGCCGTTACCACACCTGCGGTTTTCATCTTCAAAGAAATCAACCGAGTTTCACTTCCTTCCATACTCAGTGCAAGTTGCTTGAGATTGAGCATAATATCAAGAACGCTGTCTTTGAGACCTTTCACCACAGTATATTCATGAGTCACGCCTTTGATCTTCAGACCCGTTACCACAGTACCTGGAAGGGAAGAAAGCATTACACGTCGTAGACCGTTCCCCAGCGTGGTTCCATAACCTTGCGGAAGAGGACTGATGGTGAACATGGAATGCAGGTCGCCCATTTTCTGTTCAGAAATTTTTGGGAGACCGATTTCTTCTTGGATGATATGCATAGCAAGAAGGTTAAGGTTATGGATTACTTGGAATAGTACTCAACGATGAGTTGAGTTGCGATGAGTTGGTCGAGGTCGCCATCTTCTGGAAGGGAGGCAACTTCGGTCTTGAGAGCTTTCTGGTCAGATTTGAGCCAGCGAGCGTTATCAAAATCCTTATCCTCTTTAACGGCCATAAAGAGGGGGCTTTCTTTCAAGCGAGGACGAACTTCAATAACGTCGTTCTCACGAACTTGAATAGAAGGAACGGTGATTCGCGTTCCATTAAGCGTAAAAATTCCATGACTCACCATTTGGCGAGCCTGGGCACGGGTCTTTGCAAATCCTCCACGGTAAACGACATTATCGACGCGGCGTTCAACCATTTTCATGAGCTCTGTACCGGTGGCTCCTTTTCGGGAAGCCGCTTTTAGATAGTAATTGCGGAGTTGCCTCTCCGTGAGACCGTACATGAAACGAAGTTTCTGTTTTTCGAGGAGTTGCTTTTTATATTCAGATGTTTTTCCGGCTCGGGCGGCGCCATGCATACCGGGTCCATGAGGACGTTTCTCCAAAAGCTTGGTCATTTTGGCAGTGCCAAAGATGTCCACTCCGAAGCGTCGTACTAAGCGTGCTTTGGGTCCGGTATAACGTGACATTGTCTAGATAAGTAAATTATTAATTGAGGACAGGGACGCTCGCCTTTGGCGAGTGGGGTTAAACTCTTCGAATGCGAGGTTGTCGGCATCCGTTGTGAGGGATTGGTGTGGTATCAATAATGCGTACAATGGTAATTCCTTGAGCGATGAGACCGCGGAGCGCCTGTTCACGTCCGTGTCCGACACCTTTTACATAGATGTCTGCCTTTTCAAATCCATAGGCTTTCGCTTTCTCAGCTGCACTTTCAGCGGTCATTTGAGCGGCGAAAGGCGTTGCTTTCTTGGAGCCTTTGAAACCACAAGTTCCGGAGGTGGACCAAGCGAGCACTTTCCCTTCAGCATCGGTGATCGTAACAATCGTATTATTGAATCCTGCATTCACATACACTTTCCCGGAAGTGACGGTCTTCTTTTTACTACGGCGTACGACTTTTTTATCGCCCGTCTCCACCCCGGGTTCACCGGCGACGGCTGCATCGCCTGCTGCTGGAACAGAAGTAGGTTCGACTTTGTCGATAATGGGATTGGCTTTTTCTTTGGTCATATCAGTTAAGTTTTACTTTCCTTAATACGTCCGCTTCCCATGGTCATACGGCGACCTCGTTTGGTTCGCGCGTTGGTCTTGGTGCGTTGTCCACGAACGGGGAGGCGTTTTTTATGACGATAACCTCGATAAGAGGAAATATCTTGAAGGCGCTTCACGTCCATTTGAACTTTTCGTCGAAGATCTCCTTCGGTACGGAGCTTGGTCAATGCATCGCGGAGTTTAGCGAGGTCTTCCTCAGTAAGGTCTTTCACTTTCTTGTCCAGAGAGATATTGAGCTCTTTCAGAATAGCCTTAGACAGTTGTCGTCCAACGCCATAGATGTAGGTGAGGCCTACTTCGACGCGTTTTTCCATTGGTATTTGTACTCCAGCGAGACGGACCATAAGGTATAGAAGAGAAAAAGTTAGTTAGGACAGACAGGGGCAGACTGGGCTTCGCCCAGGGTTAACCTTGACGTTGTTTATGTTTAGGATTGTCGCAAATGACACGGACCACTCGCTTGCGGCGAATTTTGTGGCATTTTTCACAGATGACTTTTACAGAGGCTCGGACTTTCATTGTTGTGGTGTTTCAGGTGTTTCTGGGGGCAGAATTGACTCTGCAGAAGTTGCAAGGTGCTCAGGTAAGGGTTGCCCTTTTTTGTGGCGGAAAACAATACGTCCCTTATAGAGATCATAAGGCGTCAACTCAACGGTGACCGCATCTCCTGGAATGATTCGAATATAATTTATTCGCATCTTTCCTGAGAGGTGACAAAGCACTACGTGGTCAGTTGGGTAAGCCGGGTCATCCAATCGTACTTGGAAGGTAGCATTGGGTAGACACTCTACCACTATCCCCTTCACCTGGATGACTTGTTTCGTCATTTGCTATTGTTAGCAGACCTTTCAGGTCCGCTTGAGGTAAAAGCAGAGGGATTCTACACGGCAAAGTAGACAAATGCAAGGCGTTTTTTTAAAGTGCGTTGAGGTCAATGGGCTCCAGTGGGCTTTTACTGCGGGCTTTACCGAATTTCGACAAGACACGCCTGGAGAAAGTTTCTTGGAAATGTCCATCTAAAGCTTCCCAGGCAGCTTGCACTGTGACATCTCGAGACATGGGTGTAAATCTGCCCCGATAGTTTGCCCGACTGAGGTCTAGCATTTTTTGTCTACATTCATTATCTCCTATTACTCGTTTGATCATTCCTTTGCTTAGTATCAAACCTCCCACATCCCTTACCAGTAATTGGTCCTTATGAAGGACATAATTGTCTCCTGACGGGTCGCGAGGAAAAGCCCCTACACCAATAAGCCTTCTCCTCAAGTCAATGTACGCCCTAAGAAGTTCATCCACTTTATCCGCATCTCTTACTTCCACGGCCGTGTTCAGGTGGGCGCTTAAAGTTTCTGAATCGGGAACGCGAATTTGAACAACCGGTTTTTGAAAAACACGTTCAACCCGCTTCTTCCATAGCCACCACCCTTGGATAGTGTGTGTAGTGATTTCGTCAGGCAATTCATAGGGAAGAGCTAAGCCGCCCAAACAGGTCAAGCCCCATTCGTGTGAAAAACGACACTGTCTTGTCAGTTCATCACCTGCCAGGGGGCCAAGGTCAGGGTCACTACAAACTTCTTTAAGGACAAGCTTTTCCGTTCCATAAACATGCATTTGACAACCTTTGCCGAGAGGTTCGAGGGGGTATTGATCGAAATGGGCTTGAAGCTGTTCTTGGGACATACATTCGTCAAAAGAAGAGGCGAGTTTGGCGCCCCTTTCCGCTTTTGTCAATGGATGTAAGCACTTTTATTTTTCTTTATACCAAGCCTTCTGTATAGTATTTTTACTTCCAAAACATGTCTAAATCCAAAAAGAAAAAACCGGTTCAAAAACTTGTCACTCGTCAGCGTGTGCAGGCGGCTTTGCTATTGATTCTGGGGCTGCTCCTTTTGTATCAGACGGTTCAATTTTATCGTCTTAAAGACAGTCTGGCTTTCATAGACAGTCTCGAGGAGCGTAATAGCAGCGTGATTCAAGAAGTGAACCAAAGTCAGGATTACTTGAGCAGTTTTGGTCAGGATCTTAATGATATTCGAAAATTTTTGCTACTTCCTACTAAAGAGTACAGCTTTGGTGATCTGGACGGGAAAGTGGAACTTTCTGAAGAAACGGAGGAAGACCTTACTACTATGCTTTTTACTTATGTGGAGAAGCTTGGGACTTACGAGCAAAATCAGGAGCGGTATGAGGCCAATTTAGGGGTTTTTCAGATCGCGCTTGCGGACGGTTATTGGAACGAGAAGAGTTTGAGCGTGGATAATGCCGGGCAAACCGGTGCGGAGGGCATGATTTTTTCTTTCAAGGACACGACCCTGGATGGCAGCGAGCTTTTCTCCGTGGAACTGGGCTACGACGGACTTTTTTCCGTGAAATCTTTGGATGAAGGTTGGAGTTTTGAGGATAGTGAAGTGGCTGAAAATACCGTGAAGGAATTGAAGACTTTTGTAGACAGTAACTTGGAAGCATTGCGTGGACAGGTGGAAGCTTTGGAGACGGGGCGTGCGACTGCGGTTGGACTTTTAGCCTCTCAAGTGGTGCAGGATGTTTTGGCTCAGAAAGGCATAACGGTATCTACTGAGCTCAGCTCCTCGGGCAAATACTATTATGAGTTCAAAAATAGCGATGCCGAGGCTCTCGCAAAATTGTCCATTTCTAAAGAGGACGCAAAACTTACCTTAAGTTTACTGGAAGTGATGGGGGATTATGAAAATGAGTTGACGTTGAGCGCGGACGGAGAAGCGGCACTTGCGGATGCATTGAGCAATGGCGTGGACAGTCGCAGTGCCAATGAGAAGTTAGTGGACGAACACGAAAAGGAGATGGAATCCGTGTTTGCGGATCGTGCCTTTAAAGCAGTGCTACAGGAAATGGGGTTGCAACTGGGTATCAAGGCGGAAACTGATGAACGCATTATCTACCCTCTGCTGCGCGAAGACGGGCAGACACTTCGTATTATTTTTATTGATAAAATGACCGGAGATGTGAATGTGGAAACACCTGACGGGCAAGAAAGCCACACGCTTTCGATGGCCATTCAATCGATTGATTTAGCAGGTAAAAAAAAACTTTCGATCCCTCTGTTATCTTGAGTTCTTCGGGAGAAATCGTGGATGATCCCATGCATTTTAATGTTTTGGTGATGGGGAAGCACGGCTCCAATGTAGACACCATGATTTTTACGAATGTGAATTCTGAAACTCGTGAAATTACGATGATCAGCATACCGCGCGATCTTTACGTTAATGGGAGAAAAATTAACAGTGTTTATGCCTCGTATGGAATTGAAGAGCAGGTGAGCTGGGTGGAAGATGTGGTGGGGCAGCAGATTGATAACTATATTTTGATCGACATGTATGTGTTCCGCGATGTGATAGACCTGATGGGCGGAGTGGATATTATGCTCAAAGAAGATCTTATTGATCCGACTTATAAAACCTGCGAGGGGGATGTTTGTTCCACTTTATATTATGCAGCAGGCACTTATCATTTGGATGGGACGGAGGCATTGCGTATTGCGCGCTCCCGCCATACCACTTCCGATTACTCTCGTGCCGAGCGCCAGCAACTCATTCTGGAAGGCATAAAAGAAAAGGCTATGGGTCTGGGTATTGGCGACTCCGATACTTTGATGGCCATTCTTTCTACGGTGATTGACTCAACCGAAACGGATATTTCTGTGGATGCTGCGTTGCGTTATTACTTCCGTTATCAAAATTTCACGCTCAACGATGGCTATGTGATTTCAACGGGCAACGTGCTGTCCGCCGTTCCGGTTCCGGTGAGCTACGTGACCTCGCATCCCATTGAAACTTGCCTCGATGAAACCAAGCCAGAGACTTGCACAGAAAGTTACGCCATCGATACTCTAGCGCCTGTCGGAGGAGATTGGGGGCTGATTCGCGGCTACGTGGAGCAGATTTTGGCGGAGTAGGGGGCACTTTCTTCATTGTCTCTCCTCCCCGGGTCTTATCGTCAACACTTCGTTTCCGCGCTCCGTAATTAGCAGCGTGTGTTCGTGCTGAATGGCCAAGGAACCATTGCTGGTAATAATGGTCCAATCGTCATCGAGGGTCTCGATTTCTGAACAGCTTATGGAGATGATGGGTTCGATGGCGATGCACATGCCGGGGATGAGTTCTTCACCGTCACCAGGTTCGCCGTAATTGAGCACGTAAGGAGGTTCGTGAAGAAGATGGCCGATGCCGTGACCGGTGAGTTCGTGGACAATGCAAAACCCGGCACCTTCCACAATGGTTTGGATGGCATGACCAATATCTCCCACGTGATTGCCCGGTTTTGCTTGAGCGATTCCTCGCCAAAGTGCCGCGATGCAAGTGTCCACGAGTTTTTGTGCTTCGGGCACGGTTTCGTTTCCAACTACAAGAGCGATGGCAGAGTCCGTGTTCATCCCGTTAACAATCGCCCCGCAATCGATGGAGAGAATGTCTCCTTTTTGCATAGGGATTTTGTTTGGAATGGAGTGGACTACTTCGTCATTCACGGGAGTGCAGAGAATATTTGGATAGCCGTTATAACCCTTGAAGGCGGGCTGTACGCCATATCTTTTGAAGAGCTCCTCAGCTTTATATTCGAGGTCCAAGGTACTCATTCCGGGCTCCAAATACTTTCCCAATTCAGCCAAAATAAGTGCGAGAAACTTTCCCGACTCACGCATGGCTTTAATTTGATTCGGCGTTTTGATATTTACTTTTCCTCGCACGGGAAGTGAGTTTTAAGTACTTCGAAACTGTCTTTTGTCACTGCTTCTATCGATTGCTCGCCTTTAACAATGAGCATTTTTCCTTGAGCTTTGTAGGCCTCGATAACGGGTACGGTTTTTTGAAGAAAGGTGTCCAGGCGAACACGAATAGCGGTTGGAGTGTCGTCTTGGCGAGTGATGAGCGTGCTGCCGTCTTTTTCACAGGTTTCCGCGGCGTAAACGGCAGGATAGATGGTTTTACAGCTAGGACACAGGCGGCGAGTGGTAAGGCGCTTAAGGGCCTCCGCTTCCGTGAGTTCAATAAGCAAGCCCATAAAGGAGCGGCCTTTTTTTTGCATGAGCTCATCGAAGAGTTTCTGTTGGTCGTCGCTGCGAGGTACTCCATCAAACAGGGCGGCTTTGCCTGCCGGCAAGCGGTGCAAAAAGTCTGCGATGATTTCCATCACCACTTCGGTGGGGACCAAATTTCCGGCTTCAATAATAGTTTTTACTTTTTTTCCAAGCTCGCTGTCTTCCGCGCCAAGACGGCGAAGTTCAGCACCGGTTTCAAAAATTTGAAGTCCACAATATTCCGCAATCAATTGGCTTTGCGTTCCTTTTCCGGAGCCCTGCATTCCGAATAAGACGAGGTCCATGTGTGTAGTGCGCACTTCCGTGCGCGTTAGCCCTTATAAAAACGTTCGTAGTGATGCGTGAGCAAATCGGCGTTCACGCGGCGAATCAAATCCAGAACCACACCTACGATGATGATGACTCCGGCTCCACTCACAATCGTCGGTACAGAACCCACGCTGAGCTTGGAGAAGATGAGTTGAAGCACAATAGGCAAAACCCCCACAAAACCAATCATAGCGCCTCCAAATAAATTGAGACGATTGGAAACTTTGGCCAAATACTCGGAAGTTTCTTTTCCAGGACGGAGCCCGGGCACGAATCCTCCACGCTTTTGAATGTTGTCCGCTACTTGATCGGGATTGAACACAATGCTGACGTAGAAGAAAGTGAAAGCAATAACCAGGAAGAAATACACGGCTACATAAGTCCAGCTTTGTGAATTGAATTGAGTGGTGGCAAAACGGCCGAGCGCTTTAACCCATTCAGAATCCGCATAGAGCAAGAACTGTCCAACGATGGAAGGGAAGGTCACAAGAGAAACGGCGAAAATGATCGGAATCATCCCGGCTTGGTTTACTCGGATGGGAAGGAAAGATTGTTCCACTTTTCCGCGTCCACGTTGTCCGGCATAGGTGACAGGAATACGACGTTGTCCCTCGGTGAAGAGTACCACTATGAGAGTGAACAAAAGCGCAAATAGCAAGACAGCCACCAGAGGTAGAAGACGCTCGGGTTCAGATTGAGCCAAGGTCAGCGCAGGTCCGATAGCAGGAGGCATGGAGGCAATAATTCCGGCAAAAATCAGCACGGAAGTTCCATTCCCAATTCCTTTTTCGGAGATTACTTCGCCGAGCCACATAAGCACTAAGGTTCCGGCAGAAATAGTGAGCATGATGGGAAGCATGGTAGCCCAGTAATCCCAGCCTATAAGGCTTCCATCAAGACCCTCGATAATCGGCACTTGTGCCTGTACGTTGATGAGCGCAATCATCCCATAAGATTGGAGAAAAGCGAGTGGCAAAGTTAACCAACGAGTCCAGCGGTTCATACGTCGTCGTCCCTGTTCTCCTTCTTTGGAAATTTCCTCCATTCGAGGGATGATTACAGTAAGAAGTTGCACAATGATGGAGGCATTAATGTACGGAGAAAGCCCCATCAAAACAATGGAGAAGTTTTCCGAACTTCCTCCGGTAAGGAGACTGAAAGCTCCAAGCAAAGAATTTTTGTCAAAAACATATTTAAGTGCCTCTGTGTTTACTTCGGGAATCGTAATATGGGTCATGAGACGGTAAACCGCCACAATCCCCAAAGTGAAAAGAATCTTCTTTCGCAGATCTTTAGAGTTCCAGATTTGCTTCAAAACATTCACGGGGAGTAGGTTAGGATTTGAGCAAAGTGAGTTCGCCACCTGCTTTCTCAACAGCCTTTTTAGCGCTTTCTGAAGCGGCGTGCACTGTGATTTTAAGTTTAACTTTGAGTTCACCCGTTCCAAGGAGTTTGATCCTTCCTTTGCGGGTGATGATGCGTTTTGCCAGTAGGGATTTCGCATCTACAGCGTCTCCATCCTTGAAAACATCCAGTTGCTCAAGATTCACCGTTCTATAAATTTCTTTGTTGAAGTTTTTAAATCCTTTAATTTTTGGCATACGACGAATGAGAGGGGTTTGGCCTCCTTCAAACGCAGCTCGGGATTTTGCTCCCGTGCGAGACCCGGCCCCTTTCACTCCTCGTCCTGAGAAGTTTCCGCGAGTTCGTCCGCGTCCGCGTCGAATTTTGTCTTCGCGGCTACCGGGAGTAGGTTTTAGAGTATTTTGCTTCATGATTTATTCTTTTTTTAGAGAGGGCTTTGCAGGTTTGATCATACGCTTGTCAGCGTTCACCATAATCTTGGCTTCAGACCTAGACATCTTCTTCACCTCAGGAGCTGCGCGATCTTCACTGGCATCTTCCTTAACGGCCTTGTCTTTGTCCGTTTCCATGTCAGATCGTACGCGGAGTTTGGTGAGAGCTTCGTAAGTAGCTTTGGCGGTATTGATCTTATTTGTGGAGCCCAGAGACTTGGAGAGAATATTGTGTATTCCGGCAAGTTCCATGATTTGACGAACGGCTCCTCCGGCAATAATTCCGGTTCCAACACTTGCGGGCTTCATAAGCACGATAGAGGCTTTGTACTTCACTTGAATCATATGGGGGATGGTTCCATTATACACAGGGACTTTGATCAAACGCTTCTTAGCTTTTGCAACGGCCTTTTGGATAGCTTGTTGCACTTCAGTCGCTTTTCCAATTCCATATCCCACCGTTCCTTTCTTATTCCCGATCACTACGGTAGCGCGGAAACGAAGACGTCGCCCTCCTTTAACTACACGAGTTACTCGGTCAACTTGAATGACTTCTTCTTCGAATTCTTTGACTTCTTTGACGAATGGTTTTTTTCCGGGTCTTGGCATAAGAGTTTAAATTATTAAAATGTTAGGCCGCCTTCGCGAGCACCGTCTGCAACGGCTTTTACACGACCGTGATACTTATATCCGTTTCGATCGAAGACGCAAGTTTTGATGCCGGCCTTAGTGGCCTTTTCAGCGAGTTCTTTTCCAACTTCAGCAGCACGTTCGAGTTTCGTTCCTTTCTTTTTTGATCCACTCGCCTTTGGTGAGGACATATCATGAGCTGCGGCTAGAGTTTTTCCGGATGCGTCATCGATAAGCTGAGCATAAGTGAAGCGGAGACTTCGGAACACAATGAGGCGAGGTTTCTCCGCAGCTCCATTCACACGAGAACGAATTCTGATGTGACGTCGAGCGCGGTGTTCGGATTTTGATTTAGGACGATTCATAATGATTTATTAGTAGGGGACAAACCGGGCTTCGCCCGGGGTTAAGCAGCGGTAGCAGTCTTTCCAGCTGCCTTACCAGCCTTGCGGCGAATATGTTCATCAGAGTATTTAATACCTTTCCCCTTGTAAGGTTCAGGCTTGCGGAATTCACGGATTTCTGCGGCTACTTGTCCCACAAGCTGTTTGTCTATTCCGGAGATGTAGAGAATGTTTTTCTTTTCATCATCTACCTTGAAAGTAATTCCAGCCGGGGTGAGATAATCGATAGAATGAGAATAGCCGAGATTTAGTATAAGTTTGTTTCCTTGTACGGCTACGCGATAACCTACCCCATTAACTTCCATAGTCTTGGTGAAACCCTTGGTCACTCCTTCCACCATGTTGGCGATGAGAGTGCGAGTGAGACCGTGCAAAGAATGCTGCATTTGATCGTTGATATCCGCAGTGACCACCACTTCATTGTCTTTAACCTCTATTTTAACGAGAGGATTTGCCTTATAACGCAGTTCCCCCTTAGGTCCCTTTGTTACAAGCGTCCCGTCACTTTCTTGAGTGATAGTGACTCCGGTTGGGATAACGACAGGTTTTTTTCCGATTCGTGACATATTTTTTAGTTAGGGCATACTCGGCTCCGCCGAGGATTAATATATTTCACATAAGTATTCTCCGCCGAGCTTTTGTTTGCGCGCTTTATCACCGCTCATCACTCCTTTTGGAGTGGACACGATGGCGACACCAAGCCCGCTTAGTACGCGCGGGATTTCTTGAGACTTCACATAAATGCGTTGTCCCGGCTTGCTGATGGACCTAAGATGCAGATCTTGGTGGTTCTCAGGAATCTCAATCACGAGCTCTTTAGCAACACCTTCACCGCTTGCCTTAACTTCAAGCACATAGCCTTTTTCTTTAAGTACTTCGCAAATCGCCATTTTCATTTTGGAATAAGGTACGCGCACGAGGGTTTTTCGGGCACGAGCCGCATTTCGGAGGCGAGTGAGAAGGTCTGCAATTGGATCGGTTACTGTCATTTGAGCTAGTTAATTAGTTTAGTGAGGAAGGGACGGACGGGAGCAATCCGGGCTGCGCCCGGTGGTTACCAAGAAGATTTTTTAATCCCCATGAGTTCACCTTTTCGTGCGAGTTCACGGAAGCAAATTCGACACATATCAAAGCGTCGCATGTATCCGCGTGAGCGTCCACATTTGCCACAGCGGTTGTACACACGTACAGCCTGCCCGGGCTTAGGTGCGAGTCCGAGAGCTTTGCGGTGTTTAACCGCATCTCTTCGTTTCGCCGACTTATTGATCATCGAAAGTTTTGCCATTTGGGTGTAATAAGGAGTTTACTTTTTAGAGGATTTACTCGACTTTGTCGAGGGGCGAGGTTCATCTCGGAAAGGAAAACCCAGGGCTTTCAAAAGAAGGTAGGTTTCCCGGTTGTCTTTCCCGGTGGTAGATACATTCACTTGAAGGCCATGCGTTCGTTGCAATTTTTCCTGATTCACCTCCGGGAAGATAGTGATATCTTCGAGACCAAGAGAGAAATTCCCCTGTCCATCAAGTCCACGGACAGAAATTCCACGGAAGTCACGTACACGGGGGAGGGCAATATTCACAAGGCGAGCAATAAAATCATACATACGTTTTCCACGGAGCGTGCTGTTAAGGCCCACGGGAAGTCCAACACGAAGTTTGAAGTTAGAAATAGCTTTTCGCGCTTTGCGAAGCACCGGCTTCTGTCCGGTGATTTCAGAAATACTGTTTTCGACATGACTGAAATCCTTAGCACCTGCAGTTATCATGCTCCCAATCCCAACACTAACGCTCACTTTTTTCAACTTAGGCAAAGCATTGATGTTTTTGCGTCCAAGCTCTTTTTGCAGCATGGGCACTACTTCTTTCACGTATTTTTCTTGTAGGTATGACATAGTGTTATAAAACGGTATTACTTTTTTTAGCGATGCGTTCTTTCTTCCCATCCTTAGTTACTTTGTAACCAATTCGGGTTCCTTTTTTAGTTTTGGGATCGAGCACCATCACGTTAGAAGCATGTAGGGGAGCTTCGAAACTTACCTTTTGCCCGGCCTGCGTCTTGGTCTTTTTCATGTGACGAATAACTTTGTTGAGACCCTCCACTACCACGCGGCCGGTCTTTTTAAGGACACGTATGACCTTACCGGTCTTATTCCGATCCTTTCCGGTTATCACCACGACCATGTCTCCTTTTTTGATTTTCATAATACTTCAGGTGCTAAAGAAATGATTTTTTGGAATCCGCGATCACGCAGTTCACGAGCAACCGGTCCGAATACACGTGTTCCTTTGGGTATCCCATCTTTATCTATGATTACTACGGCATTTTCATCGAAACGAACATAAGTTCCGTCTTTTCGTTTGTGATTCTTATTGATACGAACGATCACGGCACGTTGCACGGTTTTTTGCCTTACAGCTCCTTTAGGGGCAGCCTTCTTCACGGAAACAATGATTTCGTCTCCGATGCGGGCATAACGGCGCTTAGAACTTCCGAGCACCTTGATGCACATCACCTCCTTGGCTCCGCTGTTATCCGCTACCTGCAATATTGTTTGTTGCTGAATCATATTATTTCTTAGCTTTTTTAGTAGGCATGTCCACGGTCCAACGCTTTAAACGAGAGAGGGGACGAGTTTCATAGATCGTAACTTTATCACCAACCTTGCACTGTTCTTTCTCATCATGAGCATGGAATTTATTGAATTCGCTGTAGCGCTTCTTATATTTTGGATCCTGCTTGGAGGTGTCCACTTTTACAACGATGGTTTTGGCGCCTGATTTGGAGACGACAGTTCCTTCTTTAGTTCTCATAATTAGCAGAATTAAGAGTTTGAATACGTGCATTCTGTTTGCCCCATGCGTCCTTGAGATGACTTTGCTTCCCTTTTCCGGTTCGAAGATTCAAATTAATTTGAGCCATTTCTTTATGTGCTTCGGTCATGAGCTTAGTGCGATCCGCAGCGCTCATCTTACGAAGTTCTTCCATGTTGTAAAGTTTTATGTCAGTCATATCATTGGTTGATAGAAACAAATCGGGTTCTAACGGGTAGTTTGTGACCAGCCATTACCAGGGCTTCGCGTGCTACTTTTTCATCTACTCCATCCATCTCGAACATCATAGTTCCGGGCTTCACCAGAGCGGTGTAGCGGTCTACGGCGCCTTTTCCGGATCCCATCGGGGTCTCAGCGGCTTTCAAGGTGATTGGCTTGTGGGGGAATATGCGAATCCAGATTTTTCCGACACGTTGCACGTGGTGAGCAAGTACACGTCGAGCGGATTCAATCTGACGAGAAGACACTTCACTAATCTCCAGACTCTTGAGTCCATAACTTCCGAAAGCCAATGCGCAGGAGCCTTTGGCAGTTCCTTTAAAACTTCCACGGAGGCGTTGGCTTTTTCGATATTTTGCTCGTTTAGGGATTAACATAATTTATTTAATGGAAGGTAGAACAGGGGACACCGGGCTGCGCCCGGCAGGACTAAAAACAAGTCCTTTGTTGACCCATACTTTCACTCCAATCTTCCCATAGGTTGTTTGGGCTTCAGCCAGGGCGAAGTCAATGTCGGCACGGAAGGTGTGGAGAGGGATTTGTCCTTCAGCGTAGAATTCTGTTCGGGCAATTTCTACTCCGTTCAGACGTCCGCTCATACGAATCTTCACTCCTTTGGCACCGGCATCAATAGCTTTTTTGATGGCCATCTTGGCCGCACGGCGGTAAGAAACACGGCGTTCAATTTGCATCGCAATGTTTTCACCTATAAGCCACGCATCGAGTTCAGGTTTTTTAATTTCTTTAATGTTGATAGTGAATTTATGTCCAAATTCTTTTTCCAGAGCTGCCTTGAGATCTTCCACGCTGGCCCCTTGTCGTCCAATGATAACTCCAGGTTTAGCGGAGTGAACGTTCAGAGTGATGTCTTTAGCATTGCGAGCAAGTTCGATCTTGGAAACGCCTGAATCCGGGAGCTTTTTGCGAACGAATTCACGAATTTTCCTATCTTCATATAAAGCTTTGGCATACGTCTTTGGGCTAGCATACCAACTAGAATCCCAAGTGCGGATGATTCCTGTTCTAAGCCCAACTGGATTTACTTTACTTCCCATACTTTTATTGATTAGCTCCGCTCTGCGGAGTGGGGTTAGATTTAGGAGCCTTGATATCTACAGTCACGCGGATTTGTGCGGTTCGCTTCATGATAGGGTGTTGACGTCCACGAGACACCGGTACGCCACGTTTGTAAGTAGGTCCTTTGGTCACTACGATTTCCTTAATATACAGATTACTTCGGTTTTGTTTGAGGTTGTTTTCCGCATTGGAAGCAGCAGAATTGATGGCTTTGTAAAGCAGTTTAGCCGCCTTTTTAGGAGTGAAGCGCAACTGCGTCAGTGCGTCCTCTACCATTATTCCACGAACCAGTCCTGCAACGAGGTTTGCTTTTTTAGGTGAGATCCGAGTGTTTTTGAGTAAAGCTTTCATATGTTTTTAATTTGCTGGACTATTGCCCAGTGGGGGTTGCAGGAGTTTCTTTAGACTTAAGAGGGTGTCCGCGGAACTTGCGAGTGAAGGCAAATTCTCCGAGACGATGACCAACCATAGTTTCTGTAACGAAGACAGGAATATGATCTTTACCATTGTGAACCGCGAAGGTGAAACCTACGAATTCCGGAGCAATCTGAGAACGACGAGCCCAAGTCTTAAGAACTTTCTTATTATTGGGATCCATGTTCAGAACTCTTTTGAGGAGTTTTGCATCAACGTACGGACCTTTGTAACTACTTCGAGCCATAAATTAAGTTTTTTATAGTGCTGAGCTAACGCTCAGTGAGTTCAGCGAGCATTTTGCCCTTTCGGGTCTTAACAATCCAGCGATCTGTAGGATTCTTGCGTCGTCGGGTTTTCACACCGAGCGCATGAAGACCCCAGGGAGTTTTAGGATACTTAAGTCCGATTGGACAGTTTCCTTCTCCTCCTCCATGAGGGTGATCGTTAGGGTTCATGGCTTTACCACGAACTTCCGGACGTTGCCCTTTGTGACGGTTACGCCCCGCTTTACCAATGGTGACATTGGAATGATCGGCGTTGGAAACGCGACCAATAGTGGCGTAACACTCTTTGTGCACAAAACGCACTTCTCCGGAGGGGAGCTGCACTTGAGCATACTCACCATCCAAAGAAGTAAGTTTTGCTGCGGATCCGGCGGTTTTCGCCAGCTGACCTTTTCCGTTAAGGTCAATTTGAATATTGTGGATGTCAAAACCAACGGGAATGCTTTGCAGCTGCATACGATTTCCTGAGCGAGCTTTAGTCTTCTTGGCTGTCAAAATGCGGTCTCCGACCTTAACTCCTTCCGGAGCCAAATGGTAACGGTATTCACCATCCTTATAAAGAACCAGCATAATGAAGGCGCTTCGATTGGGATCGTATTCCACCGTCTTCACGGTCGCTTCAATGTTCAGCTTGTCGGTTTGTTTGAAATCAAGCACACGGATTTGGATCTTATTTCCGGCTCCACGATGACGTACGGTAATCACACCATGGCAGTTTCGTCCAGCCGCTTCTTTTTTACTCAGGAGCAAACCCTTGAACGGTTTGTTCGTAGTGAGTTCCTCATAGGTCAGCACGCTCATTGAGCGCTGTCCATTCGTTGTATTTTTAACTTTTCGGATTGGCATAAATTAGTTGCTAGGCAGCGGTTGCAGCCTTTTTGATAGATTTTTTAGCGGATGAAGATTTAACTTTTGTGATTTCGAGTTTTTCGCCGGCTTTTAAGGTGATGACGGCTCGTCTTGTGGTTTCCCTCTTTTCCATGGGGTTGTGTCCTTTCCCTAATCGGTACTTGGGAAGACCATGCAAGATGTTCACTTTTTTCACTTGCACTCCGTAGAGAGCATGAAGGGCATTTTTAACCTCTATCTTAGTGGCGTCCTCGTGAACCACGAAAGTATACTTTCCAGCAGTCTCCTGATGGACACTCTTTTCCGTAAGAACCGGTTGAATGAGGATTTGAGAGAGATTCATAATTACTTTAGAGTAGATGCGGCTTTACTTTATAGGTGGTCTCGAGCTCTTTGAGTGCAGCTGAGGTGAAGAGCACGGAATCGTAAGTGAGGAGATCTTGAGGGTTAAGATAAGCCCCGAGGATTACTTTTGCTTTCCCAACGTTCCGAGAAGACATTTTGAGGGTCTTTTCTTCACGATTTCCCACCACGAGCACATCTCGTTTGAGATCCAGCTTATCGAGGAACTTCGCGAATTCTTTGGTTTTAGGTGTATCAAGTTCAAATTTATCGAGTGCGAGTACCTTCCCATCCTTGGCCTTCATACTGAGGATCTGGAACAGAGCTCGGTTTCGTTGCTTCTTAGGCATCATGACTGCAAAGGTCTGCCACTTTTTAGGGCCGAAGGCATGTCCTCCTCCTTTCATCTGAGGGTTTCGAGTAGAACCTTGGCGTGCTCGCCCCGTGTGCTTTTGAGCAAAAGGTTTTTTTCCACCCCCGGATACTTCAGATTTGTTCTTTACATGAGCAATAGGCTTACGAGCACTCTTTTGTTGATACACGAGATAGTTGTGCACAACCCCTTCTCCACCCTCGATTTCGAAGATGTTTTTGGCGAGAGTGACGTCACCCGTCTTTTCTCCAGTCTGATTGTAAAGAGGTGCTTTCATATTTTTATAGTGGGCACTAAAGTGCCTGTCGAATGATTATGAGTGAGCCATTAGCCCCGGCTACTGCGCCTTTGATTCCGATAAGGTTCTTTTCTCCGTCTACATAGACAACCTCTTTCGTTTCAGTTACGCGATCGCTTCCCATATGTCCGGCCATGCGCTTTCCTTTGTGTACTTTACCCGGACGTGCACGAGATCCAATAGATCCAGGTTCACGTTTGAAGTGAGAACCGTGAGTGCGAGGCCCTCCATGAAAATGGTGACGCCTCACAACTCCTTGGAAACCCTTACCTTTAGAGGTGCTGGTGATCTTAGCCTCGTCTCCGATGGCAAAAATTCCCACATTCATCTCATCCCCGGTTTTCAAAGACTCTGAGTCAGTCAGAGGAAATTCACGGAGGAATCTGTATTTTCGATTCTTGGTCGGCTTCTTCAACGCATCAAACCCGAGGACTACCGCCGGATATCCGTCTTTTTCTACGGTTTTTACTTGTACCACCGTGTTAGGGGAGCACTCGATCACCGTAAGAGGGATCACACGACCGTCATCTTGGATGAGACGGGTCATACCGATTTTTTTTCCTAGAATTCCTGACATAAGTATTAGAGCTTAGTGACGCCGAGCCGATGCCCGAGTCTTGGTGCGATTGGTCTTTGTTTTCCCCTCTAGCAGCACTGAAGTGCGTGGGGAGCCTTTCGCCCTTTCCAAGATAAATGCCCGAAGATACTAATGACCCTTTAGCGCAGAGTCAAGACGTTTTTCCAAAATTGTCTACTTAGTCGACTTCTTCTTAGGTGTCTTTTTAACAGGTTTTTTCTCACCGTTCTCTTTTTTACCGCCCGCCTCCGTTCCATGTTCACTAACTTCCATGATCATCTTGATTTCAATGTCTACTCCGGAGGGAAGAGAAAGGTTTGAAAGCTCTTCGATCGTAGCGGGGGTGGTTTCCGTAAGATCCACCAAACGCTTATGAGTTCTCATTTCGTACTGTTCACGAGAATTTTTATGAACGAAAGTAGACTTATTCACGGTGAATTTGTCGATGTTCGTAGGCAAAGGGATAGGTCCCATTACGATTGCGCCGGTTTTTTCAGCGGTTTCGATAATCATGCGGGTGGCGTCGTCGATGACCTTGTGGTCAAAGGATTTGATCTTGATGCGGATCTTTTGCTTAGCCATAAAGGAAGGAAGTTAAAAAATACCGAGACTTTTACAGCTCGGCTACTTAGACCCTGAGGTCTGATTGTTGAAGTCGAGGTGTCCCGTCCGAGGACGAGGGTGACCCTAAAAGCAGAGTCACTCATTTTGTGATGACTTTTTAGAGCAATCACACTCTACTGTCAAGAAAATCCTTTAAAAACTCATCGCTGAGCTGAAGACATTTTTTAGAAAGTGGAGGAGCCAGTGTTCGTCTTGCGGGGCTACTTTTTCGAGAATAATTTCTTTTTCTTCTTCACCACTTAGTGCGTGCATAGAGACCTCTTCCTCTTCTTCCGCCAGGAATACTTGGCTGCTCAAAGTGATAAGGTCCAGTTTTTGACCAATGGCTGGTAAGGCCACAAAGGTAAAGAGAAGGATGGAAGTAAGAGCAATTTTCCAGTTTCGCATGAGTTTTGTTTTAAATTATCTCTTAATTATAAAACAAATTGACCATATTAGCAAGTATTGTAGGTTCATGTAGATACAGAAAAGGCCCGCCGTCCGGCGGGCCTTTTGAATTTCTAATTAAGCAATGATCTTAGCAACTACTCCGGCTCCAACGGTGCGTCCTCCTTCGCGGATAGCGAAGCGAGTTCCTTGGTCGAGGGCTACCGGAGCTCCGAGTTCAACCACCATGTGGATGTTGTCTCCAGGCATAACCATCTCTACTCCGGCAGGGAGTTCGATAGTACCCGTTACGTCCGTAGTACGGATGTAGAATTGAGGCTTGTATCCCTTGAAGAATGGAGTGTGTCGTCCGCCTTCTTCCTTACTAAGGATATAAACTTCAGAGTCGAATTTGGAGTGAGGTTTAATAGAACCGGGTTTAGCAGCCACTTGTCCACGTTCGATTTCTTCGCGTTCAATACCACGGAGGAGAAGACCAACGTTGTCTCCGGCCTCTCCACGGTTAAGCGTTTTGCGGAACATTTCAACTCCGGTAACAACCACCTTGCGGGTTTCTTTAATACCGATGAGCTCAACTTCATCATTTATGTTCACTACTCCTTGCTCAATACGTCCCGTAGCTACCGTTCCACGTCCCTTGATAGAGAATACGTCTTCAATAGACATGAGGAAAGGCTTGTCGAATTCACGTTTTGGCTGAGGAATGTATTCGTCGAGCGTCTTCAGAAGTTCAGCAACACAGTCTCCGGCAGGTCCCTTGGGATCTTCGAAGGCTTTAAGAGCAGAACCTTTGATAATTGGGGTCGTGTCTCCGGGATATTCATACTTGGTGAGAAGATCGCGAATTTCCATTTCTGAAAGTTCAGCGATTTCGGGATCAGCTATATCCATCTTGTTAAGGAACACAATGATGTAAGGCACATTAACTTGGCGAGCCAAGAGGATGTGTTCACGTGTTTGAGGCATGGGTCCGTCAGCGGCAGAGACCACGAGAATGGCGGCGTCCATTTGGGCGGCTCCAGTAATCATGTTCTTAATGTAGTCAGCATGACCGGGGCAATCTACGTGAGCGTAGTGTCTCTTGTCGGTCGTGTACTCTTGGTGAGAAGTAGCAATCGTGATACCACGAGCTTTTTCTTCCGGTGCGTTATCGATTTGATCGTACGCAATGAGCTTGTTATCTCCACCAAAGCGCGCTGCTGCTACTGCGGTGAGTGCCGCTGTAAGGGTGGTTTTTCCGTGGTCTACGTGACCGATGGTTCCCACATTCACGTGCGGCTTAGAACGGTCAAAGATTCCTGCCATATCTTAGGGTGATAAAAAATAAATGGCTAATTTGAGCGAAGCGATTGTAGTGGAAGCAAAAGCCTTATGCAAGCTGAAATCAGCATCGGGTGCAAATGGTGGTAGAATGACTCTATATGAAAGTTAAGAGGTATTTTATTGGATCGATTTTTGTGGGGGCTATTATGCTGATAGTCCTTACGCTGTTTAGTGGAGGAAGGCCGTTGACCGGAGGTGAACTTTTGCTTGCGGAGGTCATTTTTGGAGACAGTATCGATTATGATCAGGTTAGGATTAAATCCGGAGGTTCGTTGACTTGGATTTATCCGGGTGTGACGTTGGGGAACGTCATTGCTTTCCCGGAGGGTGCTTACGATGAAACTGATATTAAAGCCCAAGCCTTATTGCTCCATGAACTCACTCATGTTTGGCAATACCAAAGTGCAGGATGGGGATACGTGCCTCGTGCTTTATACGAAGAAGTTTTCCAGCAGGCTTATGTGATTCACTACGATGAATCCAAATCTTTTACGGACTACGATATAGAAGAACAAGGTGAAATTGTTGCCGAGTACTTTCTTATGGGCGATCGTAGGTTTGAAGTCTATATTGAAGAGATTCAAGGGAAGTAGTGCGGGCAAAAGGTGAATATACACTCACCTATCATTTTGTCACCAGGAAATGAGCAATTAAACCTGTTAAATAGGCGTTTTTCTGCTAGAATTTAGATTCACTAACACCTCAAATTATGACAGACCAAGAATTGTATGAAAAAGCCCTAATGTACGGACGGAATGCTCTGCTGTGGCGGCAGAAATTTATGGGGCTGCTGCCAGAAGTGGAGAAGCGCCGGCTTTATGAGAAAAAAGGCTTTGGGTCCGTGTTTGAATTTGCTTTTAAACTGGCCGGGCTGAGTGAGGAGCAGGTACGGAGGGTTTTGAATTTGGAGAAAAGGTTTGTGGGACTGCCTGCTTTGAAGGAACTTTTAGTGGAAGGTGAGGTGAGTGTGAATAAGTTGGCGAGGGTGGCCTCCATTGCCACTCCGGAAAATGAGCAGGAACTGGCGGAAGCCGTGAAGATTCTTCCCAATAGAGCCATTGAAACCTTAGTTAGAGATGAAAATAGAATCAAAACAAAATCTGTACCACGAGGGCACTTTGTGCACGTGCACAACTTAGAATTGAATGAAGAGGTGCTTGAGAAACTTCACGAACTCAAAGAAAAAGGACTGGACCTCAATGAACTGCTTTTAGATCTGCTCAAAAAACGGGAAGAAAAAATTGCGGAGGAAAAAGAAGCCATCAGTGAAGAGCTGGAGCCGGCAAAATCCCGCTACATTCCGGCAAGAGTAATGAAAATAGTTAGGAAGGAATATGGCACCAAATGTTCCATTCAAACCTGCAAAAAACCAGCCGAGCAAGTCCATCACACTCAAATCTATGAGCTCAGCCGACGGCATGATCCACATTATTTGGCCCCTCTTTGCAAAGAGCACCACGTCATTGCCCATGCGATTAATGTGAAGGTGCAGGAAAAACGAAAAGAAGCGTTGATCCAACTCGTTCAAGAGACCACTTAAGCCTTCACTCCGCGGTCCGCTTTGATCTTGGTGGCGACGTTAGCAGGTACCTCAGTATAGTGGCTGAATTCCATTGCATAGTTGCCACGTCCTTGAGTCATGGAACGGAGATCCGTTGCGTATCCGAACATCTCGGAGAGAGGAACGGTGCATCGAACCACCTTAGCCATACCACGGTTGGTG
>JBAZQU010000018.1:0-22167 GCA_041645035.1 Candidatus Altimarinota bacterium
TCCCCGACTCGAAGGTTTGCGAAGCTTGTGGAAAAGTTTTTAAGTACATCCAAAAAGAACTGGAATTTTATAGGCGAATGAGTTTATCCGAGCCGACCAAATGTCACGATTGCAGACACAAAGCACGAATGACTCAGCACAATCCGCGTAAGCTTTGGAAAAGGAATTGCATGAAATGCCAAAAGGAAATCGAGACCAGTTATTCGCCGGAGAGATCTGAAATAGTTTATTGTGAAAAATGTTACCTAGAAACGTTTTACTAAACCATGCAGCAAAACTGTAAAAAATGCTCTCAAGGCTTCAAGGTCACTGAAGAAGACCTTAAATACTATCAGGAAATTTCTCCGGTTTTTGGCGGCAAAAAGTACCTCTTCCCCGCCCCTACACTTTGTCCCGCATGTCGACAGCAGCGTCGTATGGCCTATCGAAACGAGCGCTCGCTTTATCATCGAACGTGCGAGCTTTGTAATAAAAATATTTTAAGTGTGTATTCCCCCGATAAGCCTTACACCGTCTACTGTAAAGAATGTTGGTGGTCCGACAAATGGGATGGGATGAACTACGGTCAAGATTTTGATTTTTCACGAACTTTTTCTGAGCAATTTATGGAGCTGAAAGGGAAAATTCCTAAGCTGAGTATCATCAATTTGATGGATGAAAATTCCGATTACACTAATTTCGGCTATCAAAATAAAGACTGCTATTTGGTCTTTACCAGCGACTTAAATGAAAAATGTTACTACGGCTGTTTTGTTTGGAATTCTTATGAGTGTTTGGACAATCTTTTTTTGATCGGCTCGAACTTGTGCTACGAATGCGTGGACTGTGTGAGATGTTATGCTTCCGCCTTTTGCCAAGAGTGTGAATCGGGCACCGATTGTTTTGGATGTTTTGACTGCAAGAGCTGCCAAGATTGTTTTGGCTCCAGCGGACTTCGAAATAAACAGTATTATTTTTTCAATAAGCCCCTCACTAAAGAGGAATATGAAAAACGGGTAACGGATGCAAAAACTGACTGGAAGGGGACATTGGTGCGTTTGAAAGCGGTGGGGAAGGATTTACCACGGCGTAATTTGTTCCTCATCAATTGTGAAGATTGTTTGGGGGATCATTTGAGTAACTGTAAAAATGCGACTTATTGTTTCGATTCCAAAGAGTTGGAGGATTCGACATACGTCACTAACAGCGTTGTTCCTTCAAGTAACTGTTTTGACATCGATGGCTGCGGATTGGCCTATTGGTGCTACGAATGCATAAGTATCGGAGCTACTTCGAATCATTGCGCGGGGATTGATGTTAACTGGAACAATGGAAACGACTTATATTATTGCTCCTACATTCTTAACGGTCGCGATCTTTTCGGCTGCATTGGAGTCAATCAAAAGCAGTATTGCATTCTTAACAAGCAATATACAAAAGAGGAGTATGAAAAACTTGCCGCGCGAATTATTGAACATATGAAGGTTACGGGTGAATGGGGGGCCTTTTTTCCTCCTGAACTTTCCACGTACGGCTACAATGAAACGGTAGCCCAAGAATATTATCCGTTAACAAAAGACCAGGCGCTTAAATATGGCTTTCCTTGGTCTGATTTTGAGGAGCCCACACCAAAGCTCAACACCATAAAAGCGTCCGCACTGCCTAAAATTGCCGACGTGACGGATGATATTTTGAAGGCGGCCATTGAGTGTGAAGTTTCAGGGAAACCGTTCCGCATTATTAAACAGGAGCTCGATTTTTATCGTAAAATGGGCATTGAATTTCCGACAAAATGTCACGAGGTGCGACATCGCGAGCGCCTGAAAAAACGTAACCCTCGCAAATTGTGGGAACGAAAATGTGATTCCTGCGGCACAGCTATTCAAACCACGTATTCTCCTGATCGGCCAGAGAAGGTATACTGCGAGAAGTGTTATCTTAAAGCCGTTTACTGATGAGCACTTGCCTCCAATGTCAGCGAAGTTTCGACCTTCAACCGGTGGAGCGAGAGTTT
This sequence comes from Candidatus Altimarinota bacterium, assembly GCA_041645035.1. Taxonomy (GTDB): domain Bacteria; phylum Patescibacteriota; class Gracilibacteria; order UBA1369; family 2-02-FULL-48-14; genus 2-02-FULL-48-14. The sequence goes on from JBAZQU010000018.1 coordinate 1,994, forward strand.
CTGAAAAAGGCGGCTCCTACTATTGGAGGGCGATGTTTTGAACTACCGGAGCCAAAGCTTTGCGCGACTTGCCGCAGACAGAGACGCTACGCCCAAAGGAATGATCGTAACATGTATAAACGGACTTGTGATAAAACGGGTAAGCCCATTATTTCCGCGCATCATCCGAATAAAGTTTTTCCGGTCTACGCCATAGATGTGTGGTGGAGCGATGCCTATGACCCCTATTCCTATGGCCGTGATTTTGATTTCAATCGTCCATTTTTTGAACAAATGAAAGAGCTTTCCAATGTAGTTCCGCGAGCCGCATGCATTGTGGTGAATTCGGAAAACTGCGACTACACCATCTTCACCCTACAATGTCGGAACTGTTTTCTCTCCTCTCGTTTAGCGGATTCCGAGGATATTTATTATACTTACCTCGCCCTGAATAGCCGCAATTGTTTTGACTCCTACAATGTCAGTCAGTGTGAACTTTGTTATGAGTGCGTCGATTGCGCGAAGTGTTATCGATGTTTTTATACGGAACGCTCCAAAGGATCTTTTAACCTCATGTTTTGCGTGGATATGTCCGGTTGCAATGATTGTTTTGGTTGCGTGGGGCTTGTTCAGAAAAAATATCATTTCTTCAATCAGCCTCTATCCAAAGAGGAGTATGAAAAACGTGTTAAAGAATGGTGGAATGGAACTTCGAAATCATTGGAGCACTGCTTGGCTACCTTTGAAGAACATCGTAAAAAGTATCCCGTTCGCGCCACTAATATAATCAATTCAGAAAACGTGCAGGGAAGTTATGTGTTTGAAAGCCGAAATGTTTTTGATTCTTTCGATATCGTGAGTTGTGAAGATGCTATCGACTGCACCCAGACCGAGTTCAGTAAGGACACCATGGATTGCGATTTTATGTACCAATGCGAGCTGTCTTATGAAGTGATTGCGGGTGGAAAAAGTATGCGAAATCTTTTTTCGTTTTCTTTGGTGGGAGGAAATAGTGACGTGCTCTATTCGCTTTATTGCAACAATAGCAATCAAAATTTGTTCGGCTGCGTTGGGATGCGAAACGCCAAATATTGTATCTTGAACAAGCAGTACACTAAGAAAGAATATGAAAAACTTGCCGCGCGAATTATTGAGCATATGCAAAAGACCGGCGAATGGGGCGAATTTTTCCCGGCATCGGACACAACCGTGGCCTACAACGAAAGTGTGGCGAACGACCTTTTCCCTCTGAGCAAGGAAGAAGTTTTACAGCATGGATGGAATTGGTACGACGTTCCCGAAAGTATTGTTGCACGAGCGGAAGGGGACAACACTGTGATCTGTGAAGTGAGCAAGAAGCCCTTTAAGTTGATTCCTCAGGAACTCAAATTTTACGAAGACATGGGACTCCCCAAACCGACCAGGCATCCGGATGTTCGTCACAAAAATCGTTTGGCCAAACGCAATCCTTACAAACTGCGAAAAAGCGTTTGTCAAAAATGCTCGAAGGACGTTTGGACCGACCACGTCTCGGACGAAACCATTATTTTCTGCCAAAAATGTTATCTGGCGGAAACATATTAATGCTTATAGATTTCTTTTCGATCTCCTACGTCTAAGACCCAAAACAAACATCCTTCCTTCCGATGCAACTTCAATTCTAGGATTAAACGATAACTCCCGACCCTTAGGCGATGACTGGCCGGTTCAAATTGGTGAAGAGGCCTCAAAACGGAAAAAATTGCTTCGTGAGTTTTTAACTCTTTAAGCTTCAAAATAATCCTTTCACGAATCCCGTCCGGAAGTTTTATGAATTCTTTTTGGGCCTTTTTGGTGAAAACAAAAGTATGCATGATCAAATCTTGAAAGTGCTGGCTCCGGATGCGGAAGATTTTTCGTATTTCTCTTTTAGTTTTTTGTGATTTTTCCACATTTCAAAGTCTTCCATATAATCTGAAAGTAATGTGTCACAGCCTTCAAAATAAGGGAGCATAACGATTCTTCCTTCACCACGATTGGTGACAATATAGCTTTGTTCTGAAATTGTATCGGATATTTTGCCTATTTTTTGTTGCACCTGAGTGGTAGTGATTATGTGGAACATATACGATTGAATATATAATTGTATATATACCTTAACGTATATTTAAAAATAAATCTATGCTTAATTTCAAAATAGCATGGAGCTCTTACAAAACTTTACTGAGCCACAAACGCCGTCGCACCGAGCCATGCCAGATTAAAAACGGCGCGTTGCGTGCGAGCATAAACGGCGGATTCGATCAAAACTCCAATCAATTCGTCGGGATTCAGGGACATGATGGCCGCGCTGTTGTCGTAAATGGAAATTTGGTTTTCAAAGCGGAATTCTTTTGGGTTCACAAAAAGGATTTCGACCAGTTCTTCGGGGTATTTTTTGGGATAAAAACGTTTGACGAACTGACGGGCTTCTTCGGTCGAGGGAGAGAGCAGGCGTGTTTTTATGCGCCTTTTGACGAGTTTTTCCGTATAAGAGGGCAAATAGTCCGGCAGCAGTTCACCGAGCGCTTCCAGGTTGGTATAACCCAGCACCTCCGATTTGGCTTCCAAAGTTTGGTCAAAAATGGTTTTAATGCCATCCAGACCTTCGTAAGAGCGAATAATAGGCTTGAAGGCGAGCGCATTGGTGATGGAAAGCAGCTCGGGAAGGAGTTTTTTAGCACTGCGGTACTGCTCTTCCATCTGATTCACGAGCACCTGTGGTGGTTCCGCTACGAAAAACTTCACTTTTCCCTTGAAATTAGCCGTCACCAGGCCTCGCTTTCGCAAACTTTCCAACATGTAATAACAGTTCACACGGGGAATTTTTGCCTTATTGGCGATGACGCTGGCAAAAGATCCTCCCAACTCCAAAACAGTGAGGTAAACCTGCGCCTCTTCTTCTGAAAGTCCGAACTCTTGCAGCTTGGCCGGTAGCATGTTGTAAAAAAGTTTCTACAATTAATTTAATCTGTAATTCAATTATTATCAAGTCTTTATTATGAATAATTTTACAACCGAGGTACACTTAGGGCTAATCAAAAACTATGGCAAGCATTGAAGACTTCGAAAAACTGGACATCCGCGTGGGCCGCATTTTAAGCGCTGAACCCTTCCCCGAGGCGCGAAAACCGGCTTATAAACTGACTATTGATTTCGGCAATGAGGTGGGCTTAAAGAAATCTTCGGTTCAAATCACCACGCATTATAAAAAAGAAGCGTTGGTGGGACGTTTGGTTTTGGGCGTGGTCAATTTTCCCCCGCGTCAAATCGGTCCCTTTATTTCCGAAGTTCTCACTTTGGGAGTTCCCGATGAAAACGGTGATGTGGTTTTAATTCAGCCAGACAGGGGTGTTCCCTTAGGCGGACGTTTATTTTAAATTTATGACTCCCATCACTCAAACGTGTCGGGTCAGTGGAAAATCATTCCTCACCACCGATGAAGATCAGGATTTTTATAAAAAAATAGGCGTACCCGTGCCAACGCTTTGTCCTGAAGAAAGACAAAGGAGACGTTTGAGTTTTCGGAATGAAAGGAATTTATATCATCGTAAATGCGATTTAACCGGTCATCAGATTATTTCAAATTACTCTCCGGATAAAGTTTTTAAAATATATGAAAAAGAAGCTTGGTGGTCAGACGAATGGGATCCTTTAAGTTATGGGAAGCCTTATGATTTCTCTAAGCCCTTTTTTGAACAGTTTCGCGAATTGCAACTCTTGGTTCCGCGTATAAATCTCCTCTCGAAAGGAGGAGAAAATGTGGCCTACACGAATCATGCCACTTACAACAAAAACTGTTATCTACTTTTCAACGCCACTCATTGTGAAGATGTTCACTATTCAACAAACTATGTACTTAATTGCAAAAAATGTATCGACTGCTATTCCATTGATCGATGCGAACTTCTCTACAACAGCATTTTTTGCGAACAATGTTATCACTCCACGGATTTAGTAAATTGCAAAAATTCTCTTGATAGCGCCTTTCTTTATGACTGCAGGAATTGTCAAAATTGTTTTATGTCACATGGGCTAAGAAACAAGAAATTTTGTATAGAAAACAAAGAGTATTCGGCGGAAGAATATCAAAAACTAATGAAAAAATATGATCTTGGAAGTTACAAGATTTATCGTGATTTAAAGGAGAATTTCCGGACTATGGTGAGGGATTCTGCCGTGCATCGCTTTGCCATTATTGATTTGAGCGAGGATTGCAACGGGGACTATGTTTTTGAGTCCAAAGATACCCATGAATCTTTCTATGCCATTAAGTGTAGAGATTCAAAGTTTATTTATGACGGGTATGAAAATATCGACTGCTACGATGTTTATGAAAGTGCATTTCAATGTGAGAGACAGTATGAATGTTATGCGTGTAACTACAATAAATTCTCTTACGGTTCTCATGTTTCTCACGAAAGTTCCAATCTTTATTATTGTGACTATTGTTTTAATTCAAACGATTTATTCGGATGTATAAGCCTCAAGAGGAAATCTTTTTGTATTCTAAACAAACAATATTCGCAGGCGGAATATGAGGAACTCCTTCCACGAATTATCGACCACATGAAAAGCACGCGGGAATGGGGCGAATTTCTTCCTTCAAATTATTCTCCTTTTGCTTATAACGAATCGGCTGCGCAAGATTTCTTGCCACTCTCCAAGGAGGAAGTTTTAAAGAGAGGGTTGATTTGGAAAGAAAAAATAGGCGAAGGCGAGGCTTATGAGGGACCTAGTATATTAATACCAGATCATATTCGTGACGTGGAGCCTGGCATTTGTGATGCCATCTTGAAGTGTGAGATTACTGGTAAATATTTCAAAATCATTCCTCAGGAATTGGAATTTTATAAACAACTCGGCGTCGCGCTTCCTCGTCGATGTTTTGAGCAACGACACAAGGAACGTATTTACTTTAGAAACCCACGAACCCTGTGGAAAAGAACGTGCATGGCGTGTAAGGCTCCAATTGAATCAAGTTATTCACCCGACAGGCCTGAGAAAGTTTACTGCGAAGCATGTTATTTAAAAACCGTTTACTAAAAAACTAAAACCATTTGTTGCTTTAGTTTTCTCAATGTTTCCGGGGTAATAGATGAAATTTTCCGCTTAAGCCTGGTCTGATCGATGGTTCTTATTTGATGAATGAGAACCACGCTATCAAAACTTAAATGTGTGCTTTTTCTATCTAGAAAATAAGTAGTTAAATGATCTTTTGCTTTTAAATTGGTCGTAAGCGGAAAAATAATTACGGTGCTTAGGTTTTTATTTAAAATATTGTTTTGAATCACCAGAACCGGTCTTGCACCACCCTGTTCGTGCCCTTTAACCGGATTCAGATCCGTGAGATAAATGTCACCTTGGTAAATCATAATTATTTATTCAATATCAGATTGGACGGCTAGCCACTCGTCTTCAGTAGGAAGGTCGTCGAACTTCATTTGAGCCAAAGCTTTAGTGTCTTTATCCAATTGTCTTTCTAGAAATTCCCTGAGAGCTTTTTCCACAATTAAACTTTTGCTTTCCCCTAAAGATCTGCTGACCTTAGAGAGTAACGTATCAACTATGGGAAGAATGGTTATAGAAATTCTTTTCTTGTTATGAAGGGATTGAGACATAGTATTACTATTAAGTATTACTAAAAGATAATATCTTAATAGAATTTTCCTGTAAACAATAGTAAACGGTGGGAGTAATTTTTACAAAATCGTGAATACGGCTTTTATCTGTTAAAATGCGTTGTTACAAACCTCACAACACTTCAAAACAGAAACACCATTAACCTGTCCCCCAGGTTGATGTTTGGAGGAAAATCTGCTATAATGTGTCATTAGTTAAACATTATGGACTTTCTGCAGGTCATTCTCGAGCAAGGTACTCCTGATACTCCCAAAAAAGAGCATGTATTCCTTCAATTTTTGGAGAACCTGCACAACAGCATCCGTCACAACCATTTGTCGTTGGAGTTTTTCGGATACAATCAATACACCTATTTTTTCATTACTTGCGATTCGACCATTACGAAGCTGATTGAAGGGCTTATTTATTCAACTTTTCCGAATTGTGAGATCAAACCGGTGAAAGATTACACAACTTTTTACGACCCCAAAAAACAATCTTTGGTTGGAACGCGGGCCGGCTTTGAACTCAGTGATATTTATCCGATTAAAACCTATGATGAATTCGAAGGAGACTCTCTTTCAGGCCTCTTTTCAGTAATTTCCAAAATCGGACGCAATGACCAGGCCTGGGTACAAATTCTGATGACTCCTCGTCATGAGGATTGGCAGTATCATTTTGGGCGACGCTGGAAAATGAAGCTCAATAATATTAAGCGCCGTTTTCGTTTGAAAAATTACATGCGTCTCAAAGATAAACAGGTCTTTTATCATGAGGAAAATGAAGCTTTTATTCACAAAAGTGAGCATCATCCCTTTGAAATCGAAGTGCGTTTTGGATCTATTTCTGAAAATCCCGAGCAGGCTAAAAATAATCTGCTTGCGCTGGTGAAATCATTTTTCCAATTCAATAAAACCGACTACAACGGGTTTAAATTGGACAGACTCAAAACAGGCAATGCATTTTTGAAAGATTATCAACGTCGCCATATTAAAGAGCCGATGATGGTAAGCGCTCATGAATTAGCTACGCTCTACCATTATCCCAATTCCGATCACGTGCCGCATGTGGTGCACATTTTGGCGAAGAAACATGAGCCGCCCAAGAATTTGCCGACGGACCGAGGGTCGGATCTTTCCTTTTTTGGAATAACAAATTATCACAATACTTTTCAAGAATTTGGGATTAAGCGCGAGGACCGACGACGACATTTATATGCGGTGGGAAAGAGTGGAACCGGAAAGTCAAAAATGCTTGAGCTTTTGATTAAGAGCGATATTTTGGCCGGCAAGGGAGTTGGTGTGCTCGATCCGCATGGAGACCTTGTGGACAATGTTTTGCGTTTTGTGCCGGAACATCGCATTAAGGATGTTATTTATTTTGATCCCGGCGACACCGAGTTCCCCATCGCGTTCAATCCGCTCGAAAGAGTAGATGAGAAATTTAAGATGCAGATCACCATCGGATTCATTGATATCTTCAAAAAGCTCTTCGGTAATAACTGGTCTGACCGTCTGGAACATGTGCTGCGCTACACAACGCTCGCTTTGCTCGACTCGCCCAACACGACGGTGCTGTCGATCATGAAAATGCTCTCTGACAAAAATTACCGTCAGAAAATCATAGCGCGAATTGAAGACAGCGTGGTTAAAAATTTCTGGGTGAATGAATTTGCCGGATGGAGTGAAAAGTTTGATGCGGAAGCTATTACACCATTGCTCAACAAAGTGGGTCAGTTGGTGTCCACCAATATGATTCGAAATATTATTGGACAGCCAAAAAATACTTTTCAAATTCGGGATGTGATGGATGGCGAAAAGATCCTCCTCATGAAAGTTTCAAAGGGACTTTTGGGGCAAGAAAATTCCGCTCTGCTTGGTTCTATGATTATTACCAAAATTTATCAAGCAGCCATGGCCCGTGCCGACGAGAGAGAGGAAGATCGAAAGGATTTTTATTTTTATGTGGATGAATTTCAAAACTTTGCAACTGATACTTTTGCGGAAATTTTGTCTGAAGCTCGCAAATATCATCTGTGTTTGACTATCGCTCATCAGTACGTTGGACAGCTGAATGAAGAGGTCCGGAATACGGTGTTTGGTAACGTGGGTTCTATTATCAGCTTCCGCGTAGGAGCCGAGGATGCGGCTATTTTGGCGGAGGAATATACTCCGATTTTTGGAGTGCGTGATATTATTAACCTGGGTGTACGTGAATTTTATTTGAAGATGTCGATTGATGGTGAATTGACAGAGGCTTTTTCAGGAAAAACACTAAACATCGATTACAGTAAAGTGGATTACAGTCGCGATATTATTGCGGCCTCACGCAAAGCTTATTGCACACCACGAGAAGCTGTGGAAACCATGTTACAGAAGTGGGACGAAGGAAAAGAAGACCTTATGCCGACGGTCCAAGCCAGCACAGTGATTCTAGAGGCGGAAGACTTTGAAATGCCGTTGATTTAAGTTGCTTTATTTGCGTCAAACATTTGTCCCAATGCTTCTACCAGTTCTTGGCGTTCCATATTAACGGCCTGAAGGAGTTCGGTTGAATTTCTCTGTGCCTCACGAAGCTCGGAAATTTTTCCGGGGGCAGCTAAGAGTGCCGCTCTTCGAGCTTCCACGCCACGGGCAACAACTTTATCCGCTGACTTGGCGATGTTCGGATGCTCCACCAAGAAACGTCCTACGTTGTAAATGACACGACTGCCCTTTCCCGCCCCTTTTGTGGCACGAATCACAGCGGCGGTGCGGGTTACAAGCTTGGCGGCCTTGGGCGCCTTTAAAGCAAGTCCTACAGTTTCCACCACTCCGGCACCAAGCGCCACGGCATCTACTGTGAGCCACAAAGCCCCTTCCCCCACATAAAGTGCGCGTTTTTTAAGGCTCAAATCCTCGCCTATCATATTTTTTCCTACCGCTCCCTCCGCCATGATTTTAGCACCTCCCACAAAAGGCAAAATATCCAAGCCGGTTGAGAGTAACTGCATTTTTGCGCCGGGCTCCTTGAGCTCCACTTGCTCCACCATTTGCCCGTAAATATTTATGAAATCTTGAATTTCACGAATGGCATTTTCGATGTAAACGGAATCGAGTCCCATGGCCCGCATGCGGGCCATTTGTTGATCCAAAAACGCTATCACTCTTTTTTCCGCTTCTTCAAATTCTCTCTGTAAAATAAGTTCACGCACGGACTCCAACAACACCAAAGTCGCTCCATAAACTTCGTATTGAAATTTTGCGCGTTCCGCCACTTCACGATTTTCGTCCTGCGATTTCTGTTTTAAAAATTCCAATGTTTCGTCATTTACCGCTTCAATGCTTTCCATGAGTTCTTTGTCGTCCATTGCGTCAATGTGCGGACCGACCACTTCACTTTCCAATGCATCGAGTTGTTCCCGCGTATCGGGAGTCTCAGATAAAACCGGAAGCGTATTTTGCTCTTCCATTATTTCTTCATCGTTTGGCATGTGAATTTAGGTTAAAATTTCGGACAGCCGGCCGGACTGGACGGCCATTTTAATTTCCATGGCGATGCGCTCTCCATAACTGAGTTCGCGTCCCCACAAGTAGCTGGTGTAAGGGGTGAAGCGCGTGCCGGGTGAGCCGGGAATGCGCATAGAAACATCAAAAATCACAAGTTCTTCACGTCCATTTTCGGAAGCCACGGCGCCTTGCAAGGCAAAAGGTCCAATGATGCCGGGCTTTGAATGTTTTTGCGTGGCTTTTACAAATTTTTCACCAATATCAAAAGCTTTTTCCACGAGCGATTCTTTAATGGTGACGGCAAAATGACCACTCTCAATCATAGTGGGATTGTAGCCACCATCGAGTAGTTCTTGCTGCACATTCGCATTGAGACGCAGAAAGCCGTCGAGACTGGTTTGTCTGCGCGCGTCCGTTCCCATGAGTTCCAATTCCCCACTGAGCGGTGAATAGAAAAAGTTGAAATTAACTTGTGCGCCAATAATAAATTCTTCAATCACCGCTTTTTTGAGCCCCTCCTTAGTGATCTGACCACTTTTCAGCATCTCCTCTGATTTTTTCTTGTAATCGGCAGGGTTCAGAACAACGAAAAAAGCACGTTCGTAACTGCGGGTGGCCTCGTTCACTTTTACGATCACCGGACCTTTAATATCTTTTGGTGACCCTATAATTTTCGGTAGGCGAATGCGCGCTTTTTCCAGCAACCAATATTGGTTGTGCTGCACATCTCGCTCTTCCAGTCGCACCATGTGGCGCGTGCCGTAAATCGGCACATTGAAATCGTTTTCAATCTCATCAAAATTGCAATAAACCCAAAAATAACGATTGTGAATGAAGATAGTATTTCGTTTACGAAGTTCTTCTTGCACGGAAGGTTTTACAATATCCGCGAACTTATTCAAAACAAGAAGATGGTCCACGCAACCTTTGCCGCCTTCGCGCGAGCGGTAGTATTTTTCGTACGTTTTCTCTCGGCCTTTTTGCGCAACCACCAGAGTTTTAAATCCAAGCTTTTTGGCTCCTTCACATACGTCCAAAGCGCTGTGACCGCCAAGTACTCCGATAGTTAATTGTTTAAGGTTGTAGTCTTTTAGAAGATTGTTCATGGCTTTATAGTACTTTTATCCTAGAATCTCTTCAATACGTCCACTTTCAATGGCCTGCTTAATTTCACGAGCAAGGCGACGACCGGTGGACATGGGTTCTTTGTAACGAAGCGCGGTGTAGGGGGAACCTTCAATGTACGGATTAGTCCCGGCTACGATTCGGGCGGAAATTTCAAAGACACGGAATTTGAGGTTGGGATCGATGATGCCTTCCAAACAGAAAGGACCATAAAGACCTTTGGGCACATTATCCAAACTGCGGGAAGCTTTAACCACGTTTTCTCCTAATTCGAAAAACATAGGGAGCATAGATTCGCGAACCACAATGGGAATATTTCCGGTGATGGTGTAGCTGGTGCGAATATTGGCGATAAGCTGATCCTTGGCGGCGATGCGGCCGATGGAGTCGGCATTGGATTCATAACGTTTGTCGAAGCTCATAATTTCGAGCTCACCATTGAGCGCCGAATAGAAATAATGCACATACATAGGAACCCCAATCACATATTCTTGAATGGCGTAATCGCTTTCGCCGGGAAATTCTTTGATGCGTTCGTGGAATTCGGCTGCGGAATTAGCAATGAAATAACCAAAACCTCCTTTGGCTCCGTGAAATTTGATGATCACGGGACGATCAATTTCTTCGGGATTTTTGAAAATTCTTGGCACATCTACACCGGCCCTTTTGAGCCAGTCGCGTTCCATATTTCGGTCCGATTCCCATTCGAGAATTCCTTTAGAGCCGTAGTACAGGGCCTTCATATTTTGAGCAATTTTTTCAGGGCCGACGTAGCTCACAAAAGAACCGTGTGGAATCACAATGGCGTTCTTCGCAATGAGTTGATCCTCAATAGTAAAATATTCTTCAAAACTGGGAATTTCGATGAGCTCATCAGCCACAGGGAAACTTTCAAAAACACGCCGGTTTTGCGGCGTGACAATTGCAATAGTCCTAAATCCTTCATCCTTGGCACCCTTGAGTATCTGAAGAGCGGTGTGGCTCCCCAGTGTAGCAATGGCGTAATCTGAGGGTGAGGCTGTCATATTTTGGTCATCTTAGCAAAGTCCGTGGCATTTGTCGAACTTTTTAAAATAGAATCCAGAGGAAGAGCAGGCCAACGATAACGCGATAGACTCCAAAAACTTGAAGGCCGTGTTTTTTGAGGAAACGCAGTAGAAAATGAGCAGCCAGGAGGCCTGAGATGAAGGCGGATAAAAATCCGGCAGTGAGCACGGACACTCCAACCGTGAAGGCTTCTACATCCAAAGCTTTGAGTAAACCGGCGCCTGCAATTGCAATAGCGCCCAGAAGAAAAGAGAAACGCGCGGCTTCTTCACGATTCATGCCAAGTTGCATGGCGGTGAAAATCGTGGCCCCACTACGAGAAACTCCGGGAATAATGGCCACCGCTTGAGCGCAGCCAATAAGAAAGGTGCGAAGCGGGGTAAGTGGATTACTGTTTTTGCGCTGAGGAATGAAGAAAAGGAGTCCAACGCCAATCATGATGAGTGTCACGCTAATTCCGTTGCGGAAAAGTGCGTCGATACTGTCTTCAAATAAAAACCCTACAAGCACTGCGGGAACGGATCCAAGAATGAGCATCGGCCACCACTTAAAGTTAAACAGATCGCGGCGGAAAGTTATTAAAATGGCGAGCAGCGTACCCACGTGCAGGGCAATGTCGAAATCTTTTAAAGTGCTGGTGTCCAGCTTAAGCAGCGTCTCAGCAATGATCAAATGCCCCGACGAAGAAATGGGCAGAAATTCAGTGATTCCCTGAACGATGCCGAGAATGATGGCTTGAAGAAGTGTCACTCTGAGAATTTAACGGAGCCTCCAAGATTTCACAACATGATACGCTGAGAACAGGGAGAAAAAGACATTGAGCCAAAAGAAAAGCCAACTGGCTCCCAGGTAACTGAACAGCGCAATGAGAACGCTGCCCAAGACCAGTGTCAGATTTCGTTTAAAATTGTCTTTGAGAATGAATCCAATGCCCACACAGGTGAGACCCAAAATAAAAAAGAGCGTGGAGACGCCTTCAAACAAATAAAAGGACCAGGCTAGGAATCCAAGTCCCGCAAAACCCACAACGGTCGACGCCACACGATCGTTCGCATTGAGCATCATGAAAACCGTGGACACGGTAGCCAAACTTTCAAGAAAGACGAAAAAAACCGGATTTCCTTCGAGATATCCCAAGATTGCGTAGGCAAACATTAAAATATTCCCAATCGCAAAGAGCCAATTCTTAAGGGACTTTGGACCTTGCTGGCTTTTTTTGGGATCCATCCAGGCCGCACCGATGACCAAAAAGAGAGATCCGATAAGTCCCGTTAAAAAAAGTGTGTCCATAAGGCGTGGGAAGATTCTTAGTGTTTGAAGCTGCGAATGCCCGTGCAGACCATAGTCATGCCCAGTTCGTCGGCTTTTTTAATGACCTCTGCATCACGGATGGAGCCACCCGGTTGAATGACGGCACGAATACCGGCGGCATGAGCTTCTTCCACGGCATCCGGGAAAGGGAAAAAAGCGTCGGAAGCCATGACTGAGCCGGGAACTCGATCAGCCCCTTTGCGGCGAGCAATGATTACGCTATCCACTCGAGACATTTGTCCGGCTCCGATTCCGGTTGCGCTACAACCTCCCACCGTGTTTTTCTTGGCAAACACAACGGCGTTACTTTTCACGTGTTTCACCAGAATGCGTGCGAAAAGCATGGCTTCGATTTCCTCCTCGGTGGGCGCTGCTTTAGTCACCACTTTGAAGTCTTTTGTAGTTACAATGTACTGATCGGCGGTTTGGACAAGAATTCCTCCGGAAACTGTTTTGATACTGCGTTGATTGGGATTGCGACGAAGTTCTCCCGTCTCCAATAGGCGGAGGTTTTGCTTCTTACTGAGCAGCTCGAGAGCGCCTTTATCGAAAGAGGGCGTAACGACGATTTCCACAAAGAGTTTGTTGTCGATAATGTACTGAGCAATCTCTTGAGTGCAGGGACGATTGAGGGCAATTACGCAACCAAAGGCGGCCATTGGGTCCACTTGATAAGCCTCGGTAAAAGCATCGGTAATGCTGTCAGCCGTTGCACACCCACATGGGTTTGTATGTTTAATGACTGCGGCCGCAGGCTTGTCAAAGTCTTTGACAAGTTCGAGAGCGCCGTCCGTGTCGATGATGTTATTGAAAGAGAGTTCTTTCCCTTGCAAAACTTTGGCATTGGTCACATTGGGAAATTGGTCAGTGGGATCTCGGAAAAAGACCGCTTTTTGATGTGGATTCTCCCCATAACGCAATTTCATCACTTTTTCGTAGTGCAAATCGAGCAGTTCAACAGGCTCGCCTTTGGAGCGGAGATATTCGGCAATCGCATGGTCGTAATGGGTGGTTTTTTCAAAAACTTTAACGGCTAGAGCGCGGCGGGTTTCAATACTTACGCCGCCCTGCTCGAGTTCTGCAATCACAACGGGATAATCTTTGATGGCGGTAAGTGCGGTTACAAACTTAAAATTCTTGGCGGCGCTTCGAAGCATGGCCGGACCACCAATGTCGATTTGCTCGATGGCTTCTTCTTCAGTGATGCCCTCTTTCTCCACCGTTTCACTGAACGGATAAAGATTGATTACCACCATGTCGATAGGTTTAATGCCATTTTTTTTGGCCTCGACTTCGTCGAGTGCGCGACGCATCAAAATTCCGCCGTGCACCAGAGGATGCAGGGTTTTTACACGCCCGCCCATCATTTCAGGAAAGCCCGTGTAATCGGATACATCGATTACCGGGATGCCTGCTTCTTTGAGAGTTTTAGCCGTTCCACCTGTTGATAAAATTTCCGCACCGTGCCGAATAAGTGCTTCTGCGAGGGGCAGCAAGTCCGTTTTGTCGGACACACTGATCAGGGCGCGAGCAATCTTGCGGACTCCAGTGAGAGGATTCATAAGGGGGAGACAGGGACGCTCGCCTTCGGCGAGTGCTGGGAGAGCTTAACGACATTTTCACGGTAAATCAAGCCCTCCTTTACTCCAAGGGTTACAGCGCAGGATGCGCCAGAATCCTTTGAGGACGCCGCGAATGGCTCCATATTTGCCAATAGCTTCGTGCATATACATGCTGCAAGAAGGGGCAAAGCGACAAAAACCACCCGGAAAAGCATGACGCAACCAAGAATGATCCGGGGAAAGGGTTTTCTGGTAGAGGCGAATGAGGAGCTGAAATAAATATTTCATAGGAGAAAACAGGAGCAGACTCGGCTTCGCCGAGTATTACCAAACCCCCATCACGCTGGGTGAAATCTTGGTCCCGTTGTACTCAAGTTCAAAGTGGAGATGGATTCCTGTAGCTCCATACACACGTCCGGTATTCCCCATTTTTCCAATGGCCTGGCCTTGGACGACAGTGTCGCCGGTGGTCACGTAAATTTCTTCCATGTGGGCATAGTGGCTCTTATAGCCGTTCCCATGGTCGATCCAAATGTTCGTTCCATAGCCGCCATCCCAGCCTCCTGCGGAGGCGTATACGATCGTTCCGGAAGCGGCAGCAAGAATTGGAGGTTGGCTGCGATCTGCCACGTCATAAGCGTAGTGTCCGACACGGTAACCTTGTGAAATTATTCCCTTCGTCGGGCGAATCCAACCCTCGGCATTGGGGATTACTTCATACACTTCGGTGACGGGTAAATAAGTACCACCCACATAGCCATAATCCTTAGAGCCGCTACTTTGATTGGTGGCGATATAAATGACCTCGGGCTGTCCATCTACGATAAAAATTTCTTCTCCTTCTATGAGTTGGCTATCGTCTTCAATCGCATTGAATTCTTTAGTCTTATCTAAATTTCCTTTGTATTTGTCCATCAAGGCCACCAGAGTGCTTCCGGAAGAAACTTTCACGTAAACTCCATCTTTTGGAGGAATGGTGAGCGTTTGACCGACTTTAAGATAGTCGCTGCTGCCTAGTGTAGGGTTGGCATAACGAATGGAGGAAACGGAAACTCCCCAACGGTATGCGATCATTGAGAGGGTTTCGCCGGGTTTAACCTCATGTTCGGTGCGTTCGGTGCGATTTTGATCGTAGGTTCCCTCTCCTTCAAGTGGAGTGGTTTTAATGATATAGCCCTCTTCATCGGTAATATAGGAAGTGGAAATGTCTAAAGAAAGATATTCTTTACCTGCGTTTTCTCCTCCGGAAGAGGCGGCCGTGCTGTTCACCGACGTAAGAATAAGCAACCCGATACTGAAAGTCGCCATTTGTGTATACAGACGGCGAGGCGCAGGCATGTGGTCCAGCGGATGCATGAATCGAGACAGCCGTTTCTCCGAGGGCAGCAAAAAGAAAAAAATCTTTGCGACTCCCCTTTTGAAGTGAAACCAGATCTGCCCCGGCAAAGTGTGGTATTGGCCTTCAAAGAGCTTCCTATGGCGCTCCTTTTTTGCCTCTATATTTACCTTACTCATCTTGTGAATTCTTGCACAAAAGACCCTTTGGGTCAATGGTAGAGCAAGGTCACGTGCATGTCGTTTTGAAGCGTGCCGGACAAAATATAGTCCATGCCTTCTTTGATATCAGTGGCGAGCGGGTAGCCGGAGAGCATCGTATCATTAGGCGCGATCACGGTTTTTTCAAAAGTCACAGCTTTGAGGCCGGGTTGTTTGAAGAGATCGAAGTCATATTCTTCAAAGTCTCCGTGAAAATCCCATGGAAGCGCGAAGTGAAGAGTGAAAGATTTAGACGTGCCGGGCTCTACGGTTTGATCGACATAATAATAAGAGAGATCTTGCAACGGATCGTAGTAGAATTGAACCTCATCGCGAAGGATGCCTTCGGTCTCCAAAATGGTGGCATGTGCGGGAATGTAAATTCGAATACCACTATGATTGGCGGCATTGCCTAAAGTCTGTTCGAGGCCCGGATTCCAGGCGGTGAAGCCGTACGTGGCGAGAGTGCTTTTGAGCCAGTTTTGAGTGGCGGCATTGTATGTGTGAGTGCGCGTGATGGTGACAGAGGAAACCATACTGCCGTCCTCAAAAATTTGAGTATCGTGCTGAAGGTGGGTTTCCATATAACGATCCGTTTTATTGGCGCCGATATTAGTGAAAATCGGCATGAAGAAATCGTTGTCGAGCGTAGAAAGTTCCGGAAGGTCGCCGGTCATGCCGAGCGAGCTAAAAAGCTCTTCGACTGCGGGGTCGCGATGGTAAAAGAGAATTTGTTTTTTGTGAGACTCGTCGAGCAACGTGAGAGCGGCATTGGTTTTAACGTTATCATCTTCAAACTTATCCATAAAGGCGCTGAGTAATTCACCTAAAATGGCTTTGGGATTTCCCTTATTTACTTTCGCTTCCACTAAAGTGCTGATCACGGCAGGGAATGTTTCTGCAGTAATTTCTTTGGCGAGTGAAGGCAATTTTAGCGGTCCCGTATCATCCAAAAGGGCTTGAGCCGCAGAGAGGTTCACGCCGATGACACCGTCCACACCGGGACCACCTTCTTCTTGCAGAAACCAGATGGCTTTTTCGGCGGACACGGGAAAGTCGGCGGAAATATTGCTGTCGCGAAGGCGCCACTGCGAGGTCAGTGCTCTGAGTTCATGCACGGGTACTTCCAAATCTTCAAAGTAGCGGCCGTCAAAATCATAAACATCATGGAATTCAAGGTTTGCAATTCGGCCGTCATTCACTTCGAGTATGGCGATACTACCAATGAAGCCTCCACCAATGCGCATCTCGTCATTGTTTTGCAGTAAAATCAAATAATGCTGAGGCGTGCGATCTCCAAGAGCGGTTAAAAGTGGTTCCTTGGCGGAGACCCATAAATCAAAAAAGGAGGTGAGTGCCGTGAGTTTTTCTTCAAAATCCGCGAATTTATCCTCGTAACCGGTACCGCTCAAATCTACTTCGGAGAGTGACGTGGTGATTGTGTGAAGTTTGGCGGCCGAAGGTTCAAGTTCTTCTTCAGAAATTTTTCGTAAATAGTCTGTGAGTGAGCCGGTTTCAGGCAAAGTGGTAAAAGCTGTGCGAGCCGCGGCAATAGACTGCCCCACTTCCGCCATCAATGTCCCAGCGTTCAGTAAATTTTCCAAACTTTGAACCTGTTTTGGCTGCGAAAGCCATTCAGAGTTTCCTTGTAGCAAAAAGGCTCCTTTCGCTTTGGCTTCTTCAAAGAGTTGCTCAGCGTCATCAAACAAAGCCAGATCAGCCCCTTGTTCTCCTGTTAAAACCGACTCACTTGCCCCTTGCAAAGACAAAAAAGCTTCGCCGGCCAGGGCCAGGGCTTCCTTTCCTTCCTTTTTTCCGAGAAAGAAAATTTGCCCCAAGTTCAATATGAGGATAACCAGTAGCGCGGCGGCCACCATCGGTACACGCCCCAGTCCGCGGCGATACAACGGTAATTCATCAAGCATACAAATAGCGCCGTGTCCTTTGCTTTTTGCTTTAATTTCTTCCTTCAAATCCACACTCACTTCCGCATGCGCTTCTTTTTTCTTTCCGCCATCCACATCTTTCAAATTGATGACATGTTTGGACAGCTCCAGAAGTTCCGGCTCGTCGTGAAAGTCTTCGGGGCCGATGTTTAGCTTTGTTGCCATGAAATAAGGATGTAGCTTTCGCTACCTTATTGCTTAGCCTCCGTTTCACTGCGGCTTGGAAGCAAGGAAGTTCGGGTGAAAACTCCGTCATCAAAGATCTTTCGAGTAGACATAAGGCGCGTGAGAGTGGACAAACGTACCCCAAGTATATCCCCTTCCGGTAAAAATGCACTATCTAAAATCCAGATTTCGTTTGACCCGGGAAGCAGCACGGAAATTTCCTCTAAATCACGTCCACTTTGTCTACCATCTTTGACGTAGAGCACGGTTAATAAAGTTTCTTCAGAAGCGGTGACTATGGCGGCATCTTCGGTGAAAGTGAAAGCGGCTATAGTTTTTTCTCCGGCTTTCAACAGTAAATAGGGGTGACCTTCGTATTCCTTGGGGGACTCCGTGAGAGCGGTGACTTCCGCTTTTTCTTCTCCTTTTTCGTCAACGTAGGTTTGCTTGAACGAGTAGTTTTGCAAAAATTTGTTTTTCAAAGTCTCCGCTTTTTGTAGATCTTCCTCGTTCTCCAGTTCCAAAATGAAGAGAAAATCTTCAGGAGAAGTCCAACCAAAATAACTTTCGCCATCCAGTAGTGCCAAGGCTTCGCTTAAATCGGTGTCTCCAAAAAAATCTCTCAAATTAGACTCCAAGGTGGATGTAAAAATCATTTCTCCCGTGCTGCCGAGTTTGGCAAAAATTTCCTGCATGCGCGTGACTTGTGCGGCCAGGTTTTGTGCCCCCCACTCCCAAGCAAAAGCTTTAGTCCAGGGTAAAAATTTCTGTTCATAATTCACGTCCGGATGAAAATACGCCCCACTAATTACGTTCTTATCCACAGCTGTGAAACTTTCCGCATACCAGCCCTGGGGTTCCATTCGTATGCTGGCTCCCCACGCGGGGAAAATTTGCAAAATAGATTTTAAAAATAGGGATTGTGGAAAAAATTCCTGAGCAGTTTCCAAATTAACGTAAACGAAACCACTTTCAAGGTGACCCACGCGACCACGTACATTTTGGTAGTGCTCATTATCTTCCAAACCAGGACCGGGTGCGTCCACCGCGACCAGGGCTTCTGGAGAACCGGAAAAAACTAAAAAGTCCCCCTCAAATTTAAAACACAGCGACTCTATTTCAAAACAACGAATGTCCTCATTTAATGCATTATTTTTGAGCTCCTCTCCCTCCACCAAAGCGGTAAAAAAGTCTTCCGCGCCTTGCTTGGATTTTACTTCCAAAAACTCCACCGCATTGCCATCAATCCATGCTACTCCGAGGTCACGTTTAAACCAGGTAAGTTCGTTTAAAGGCACTCCGATAAATTCTTTCAAATAAGCTTCGTCCACGGGCGAGCCGCTGGCAACAAAGTCTTCCATGTTTACCACAAAAAATGCGTCGGTTTCTATCGGTAAAATTTCCGCCAAATTTGACAAACGCTCCAGTCTAAAACTGAGCGCAAAAAGCAACAATCCCAGTAAAAGAACCGTCGGAACCAGAATGAGTCCTTCCCCAAGCCACGCTTTTAATCGGTCCATAGAAAGTCAAAGTGGACACAGTGTAGCATAAAGATTTTTTTTTAAAACAGGCTATGCTAAAATGCCCGCACTATGCTTACCGCTTCACAAATTCGACGACGCTACCTGGATTTCTTTGTTCTCAAGCATGGGCACGCGGAGATTTTGGGTTCCAGCTTGATCCCGGAGAATGATCCTACGGTTCTGTTCATCACCGCCGGCATGCATCCTTTGGTGCCTTATCTATTGGGCGAGAAACATCCTGCGGGAACACGTCTCACGGACGTGCAGAAGTGTGTGCGAACCAGTGATATTGATGAAGTGGGCGACTGCACGCATTGCACCTTTCTTGAAATGCTCGGAAATTGGTCGTTGGGTGACTATTTTAAAAAAGGCGCGATTGAAATGTCTTATGAATTTTTAACAAGTTCGCTGGAGGATGGCGGGCTTGGGATTGATGTCAAAAATTTAGCGGTCACTTGTTTTGCGGGCGACGAGAATGCTCCCCGTGATGAAGAGGCCGCCGGTATTTGGCGAGGCCTGGGTATCCCTGATGAACGTATTGCTTTCCTGCCTAGAGAGGATAACTGGTGGGGACCGGCGGGCCTTACCGGTCCTTGTGGTCCGGATAGCGAAATGTTTTATTGGACGGGTGACGGAGCCGCGCCAAAAGTTTTTGATCCCAAAGACAAAAAATGGGTGGAGATTTGGAACAACGTGTTCCTGCAATACAATAAAAATGAGGAAGGCCTTTATACTCCGCTTGCTCAAAAAAACGTGGACACGGGAATGGGCTTGGAGCGTATCACTCTTGTCCTTCAAGGTAAAAAGAACCCTTACGACACGGAATTGTTCGCCGATGTGATGCATCGCATC
>JBAZQU010000019.1:0-21276 GCA_041645035.1 Candidatus Altimarinota bacterium
ATTACGCAAGAACGTTTGCGTTTTGACTTTAACTATCCCGATAAACTTACGCCTGAACAAATTGTGGAGGTGGAAAAAATTGTGAATGAGGCTATTAAGGCCGACTACCCCGTGCATTTTGAAGAAATGAGCGTGGAAGAGGCGCGTAAACTCAATGCTACCGGAGTTTTTGCCGATAAATATGAGAATGAGCTGGCCGGCCGCGTGAAAGTTTACTTTATAGGCGATTATTCTAAAGAAATTTGTGGAGGTCCTCATGTGGAACGTACGAGTGAGCTTGGGAAGACTTTTAAAATTGTGAAAGAAGAATCTTCTTCCGCCGGAATCCGACGTATCAAAGCCATTTTAGCTTAAATCCCCGTAAGATTTTTGTGTAAGCGGCGTTATAGCTAATGTCACAGTTTTTATGCAAAACTTCTTTTTCACTCTCAATCTTTTTTTTGGCCTTGTAGGGGCCGGCTTCATTGTCTACAGCAGTTACGTGCTGGTACGAGTCATTTAAGAAAGTTCACCTTGTAGCCAAAAAATTCCCGCTTCGGCGATTTTTACATTGACCAACTGCCCCATTAGCGGGTGACTCGATTTAAAATGCGTTTCCTTATAATCGCGAGTGCGGCCCGTACAGGCGTCGCCGATTTGCTGAGTTACCAATACTTCCACGGTGCGGCCTAGAAAAGCCTGGTGTTTTTTATGAGAAATTTCTTTGAGTAGAGTGTTGAGGCGATGCCAACGAGCTTCTTTGACATCGTACGTGACGTCATCTTTGAGATTTTTGTATGAGTAGGTTCCTTTGCGGGGTGAATAACGGGAAATGAAACAGGTATCCCACTCCATTTCTTGGTACATTTTAAAAGTATTTTCAAATTCTTCATCGGTTTCACCGCTAAAACCAACAATTATGTCTGTTGAAATTGCGCAGTCGGGAATAGAGGTTTGAATTTTACGCATGATGGTCTGATATTCGGAGGTGGTGTAATTGCGATTCATACGACGCAACGTGCGGTCGTCGCCGGATTGCACGGGCATATGAATGTATGGGCAGACACTACGCAGACTGGCGAGGGTTTCGATCACTTCGTCATGAAAATCACGGGGATGCGGTGAAGTGAAACGCAGACGGCGGAGGCCTTTGTCATAAAGTTTATCAATTTCGCGAAGTAAAGCTGAAAAAGGGCTCTTTCCGTAGGTGGTAAATTTTCCGGATTTACGATCGTTGAAGCTGAGCCCATAAGCATTCACCGTCTGGCCAACCAAAGTAATTTCAAGGGCTCCTTCTCCCACGTTGTGAGTGCATTCGGCTACAATTTCATCAAAGTCACGGCTTATTTCGCGGCCACGAGTGAAGGGCACAATGCAGTAAGTGCAGAATTTATCGCAGCCGGTCATAATGGGCACGAATACGGAAAAATTGCTGTCCTTTTTAGGCACGATTTTAAAATAATTTTCCAAGGTTCCTTCGTCGAGTTGATCGGAGAAATGGAGAGTGGGGCCCACTTTTCTGAGGAGCTCCGAGAGACGGGCCACTTCTTCGATGCGAAAGGCGATGTCAACTTCGGGCATAACATTCAGGACATGGTCGCGCTCCTCGTCTTTTTGAGTGGAACTCCGGCGAACCATGCAACCCGTGATCGCAACTTTTAAATTGCGATTTTGCTTATGGAGACGGGCAAGACTTTTTCGAAGGCCGGTCACTTTATCTTCCGCTTTTTGTTTCACGCTGCAGGTGTTGAATACCAGCATATCAGCCTCTTCTTCGGAGGCAGCTTTTTCGTAACCTAAACGTTCAAGCACGCTTGCGACTCGTTCGGAGTCGGAGGTGTTCATTGCACAGCCATAAGTCTGAATGAAGTACTTCATTTTAGATTCACTCGGCTCCGCCGAGGACACGGAATCCGAAAATAGCAGAAGCCAGTGAATAAGGAAACTGCTTTCGGCGCTCATTAAAACGCGCGATGGCCTGTAAGCGATCTTCTTTTTGTTTTTCTATGAGTGCGGAGAGTTCTTCAATATCTTTCTTGGCATCCAAAAAATTCACCGTACGAAAATCGGTGGTGAGCAGATAGTTGTTGAGAATTTTTTCAAATTCGAGTTCTTTTTGGTAGTTTTGAATTTTATGAAATTGGGCGCGATCTTCGGCCAACTTGCGCCAGGAGTCGCTGGGTTCTCCAGCCTGACGTGCACCTTCCAAAAGGTAAGGCACGGTGTCTCGACGCTTTTCAAAATCTTTCTGTAAAACGGCTTCGCGGGACTGAGCTTCATGAAGTTCATGTAGCAGATTTTGGCGCAACCACATCAAAGCGATAAATAAAATGGTAAGGACGGCAATAACGAGAAGAATACTATTTTCAAGCATGGGGTGAGATGAGTTTATCGCGCATATCGAGAAGCGCGCGAGCATTTTCGTAAGGATAACTTACGTAATTGATTATAAAGAAAACATCGGAAGCGGAGGTTTGAATCTCAATACTGCCATAGCGCAATATGCTTTGTAAAAAACCTTTTTGCGCTCCCATCACATCTTGGATTTGGCTCAAATTGGCCTCGGAAACCCGGCGATGAAAGTGGTCTATTTGTTCATGCGAAATAATACGTGTGTCCGTGACCACAATAATATCCAGCTCCTCATTGAGCCACTTCGTATAAATCACCAAAAGTACCATCAAAAAATAAAGGACGAAACCGAGGGCGATCATCAAGAATACATCGCCAAAACCTGTATCCCATACAAAAACTTCCGCCCCAATCGCAATTACGAGAGGTATGAGCCCAAAAACCAAAAAGATCGCGGCGATTTTCACATCAATAATCCAGTGCTTGCGGATGACAAGCTGAATACTTTCGCCGCTTTTTTGTCCCGGGAAACGGTGGTTTTTGTAATGTTCTTTACCTTGCAGCATGTTTGCTTCGGCTTAATTGATTTAAAAAAATTCGGAGAGATTTTTTCCAGGAATAGCGGGCGGCAGCTTTTTTCTGTGCCGCGATAATATTTTTACGCTGAGTCGGGTCTTCAAGCAGAATGAGTTTATCAGATAGAGCCTGGCGAAGCGAGCTTTTGCTGTGTGTGTCTGGCAAAAACAGAGCTGCATTATTTGAAATTTCACGATTCACGGGGAGATCTCTCACAATAGCCGGTATGCCCACCGTCATAGCTTGAAGCAAAGGGATATTGAAGCCTTCAGAATCTGAAAAATTAACGAAAGCGAAAGATGATTTGAGCACGCTGTAGACTTCCTCATCGGGAAGAAAACCGAGCGGGTAGGTGTAAGGGTATTCGGGAACGGCGGGATAATAACGGGATTGATGAGGGGATTGGCCAATGAGTACGAGGCGAGGCGGATGTTTAATGGTCGCTACTGTTTGCACCATTTCGGGAACATTTTTACGGATATCGTAACCACCCAAGTAAACCAGCGCATCTTGGTAGTTAAGTTTTTTGAGCTTGGCAGGAATTTGCGCGGCGCCATTGGGAAGTACTTTGGCCGCCGGAATACCAAGTTCATCGTGAACGGATTCCGAAACGGTGAAAAGTTGGTCTGCGTGAATGAGGCTGCGGCGAGCTTGCAAATGATAGTAGCTTTTTAGGCGATTGCCTTTGTAGCGCGGGTCTTTCCACAGAATGAGATCGTGGACGGTGATTGCGCGGAAGTGCGGACCGGCAGGTGGAAGCGGCGAGGGGTAGGGATAATATTCCCAATCGAGTTTTTTTTGCGCAAAAAAAGTAGGGACTTGAATGCGTTCCCAGTACCATTTTTTGAGTGCCGGATGAAGAAGCCACAATTTTGGATGAAGCACGTGAAGCCAGTTTTTTGGGATACCTTTGGGGGTGATTTTTTGCGGCACGGGAATAATGCATTCGATGTTTTTTTGGAGTGCGAGTTCACGCAGCAAACCTAGAGAATGCTGGCCGATTCCGGTGTAAGGCTGATTAAGAAACCATCCTTGAAAGCCAATGGTGAATTTGGGAATTTCCTTACCATGGGAGCGAATGAACTCGGATGCATGATCCTCGTCCATTCTTCCTTTGTGGTTTAATGGTAAGGAAACCCTGGAAAAGAAGTGGTGAAGGAAATTCGAAATTCCAAGTAGAGTGGTCTTATGAGTGGGGGCGAAGTACATAAAGGCTCCCGTACTGAGCACGGACTCATAAGGCTGTTTATTCCTATTTGGAATTCCGAATTTCATGTGCGCGGAGGTTCGGATAAAAGAGTGAGGGCAATTCTTTCCGTGGCGGAATTTTCTACGTGCCGAGTTGGACGCGCAGGCAGTTTGGCAAGCTGACTTAGCAAAGTGGGAACGTCTTCACCCAGACGATATAAATTGCTTTTTTTGCAGAGCGCCTGCGCGTTGGCGATTTGATCTCCGCGGCTGGCATGTGTGCCCAACGGGAAAAGTAGCGCGGGAATTTGGAGAGCTTCGAGTTCGGCAAGGGTTCCGGCTCCGGCACGGGTGAGCGCGAGCGAAGCGAGCGCGTAGAGATCCTTCAATTTTTCTCCGACAAAGGGCACGGAAACATAACTTTTATTGTTCGAAGGTATACTCTTCGAGCGCGTGCTTTTCCCCTCACCCGTCACATGGACAATGTCATACACCTTCATTAGTTCTTTTTTTTGCTTCTCAATTTTCTTATTGAGTTCAAGAGAACCGCTGCTGCCGCCCATCACCAAAAGTACGGGCCTTTTGCCGCTAAATCCGGTCCATTTTTTGGCCACGGTTATTTTGCCGTCATATAAATCCAATCGCACGGGATTCCCCACCACTTCGAGCTTGTTGGCAACATGATTCAATGCCTCTGCCGCCGCTTCATAACCCAAAAAAATCTTCTGAGCAAAAGGCGCACACATTTTGGTAGCCAGTCCGGGTATTGCGTCCGACTCGTGAATCATCACAGGAATTCCCAGTAACCAGGCCGCAAAAACCACCGGAAATCCCACGTAGCCGCCCTTACTAAAAACCACTTTGGGTCGGTGTCTCAAAAGTTTGAAAAACGCTTGCACCGCTCCCACGGGAATTTTAAAAATGTCACCAAAATTGCGGACATCAAAATAACGCCTCAGTTTGCCGGTGTGCACTCCTTCAAACGGAATGTTCGCCTCCTCGCAAAGCCGCCGTTCAATGCCGTTATAGGAACCAATATAAGTAATACGTGCCGCGGGATTAAACTCTTTGATAGCGGCCGCTATAGCGATATTGGGGATGACGTGACCGGCCGTTCCCCCCCCTGTCAGGAGTATATGCATAGGACGTGGTGTATTGAGAAATGTTGAGCAGTACCCCAACTCCGACCAATGTCATCACCATCGAGGATCCTCCATAACTCATGAATGGCAATGTGATTCCCGTGATGGGAAACAGGGCGGTATTGACCATAATATTAACGAAAGCTTGCACCGAAATCCAGGTGGTAATGCCCGCCGCCAGCAACATGGAAAACTTGTTAGGCGCGTGATTCGTTATCTGGAAGCCACGATATGCAATTACCGCGTAGAGCAAAACCAATCCTGCAGTTCGCAAAAATCCCAATTCATTGGCCGATGCCGCAAAAATAAAGTCATCCACAGCCTGCGGCAACCAACTCCATTTTTGCGTTCCTTGCGTCAGCCCCTTCCCCCAAAACCCTCCACTCCCTATGGCAATGTTCGCCTGACGAGTTTGCCAACAATAACTTTCTCCTCCACTCTCATAGCTGCACGCTTCGTCCGGATTCAAAATGGCATTCACACGATCGTTGATATGACCAACGGTGGCATATATCAGAATCGAAGCCATCAGCGCCAATATTATCAAGGCCGCCATATGTCGCCAGTTGGCTCCGGCTAAATAATAAATCGCTACCGCAATAGCAGAAAGTACCATGGCCGATCCATAGTCCGGCTGCAACACAATCAGCAAAACCATCACCCCTGTAATCAGGCCAAACTTCAAAAATCCTTCTTTAAAATCCTGAATTTTCTCCATGGATAATTTTTCCGCAAAAAAATAACTCAGATAAAAAATCAGTCCCAACTTGGCTATTTCAGAAGGCTGCAGAGAGTCCACAAAAGGTAGTGCGTCTCCGACGTTGATCCAACTGGTTGCAAAAGTTCCGTTGTCGTCCCCGGCAAAAAGCACAAATACCAAAAGCACCGCCGCCAACCCATACACAATGGGTGCCAAGGTTTTCCAAAAGCGGTAGTTCAACTTCCATGCCACCAGCATCCCGAGCAAGCCAATTCCCGCACGCACCACATGGTTTTTCAAAATTAAATAACAATCTACTGCATCATTCGCACAATCCGGATACTTCATATCCGGCGCCGAAAGCTTGATCGATTTTGGGACTCCCACACTCGTAATCATCACAATTCCAACCACCACCACCACAAGAACCGCGATGAGCAAAACAACGTCGTATTTTCTTCGCTTAAACATGGATAGCAAAAAAGCTTAGCCAGTGTATAGGAAGCCCTATGTTTTTGGAAGGTGGAAAGCCCGAGCTGGACATCTGCGATAGACGTTAATGTTTTAGCCTCTAATCGGCATTGGATATCAAAGTAAGCTCAGGTCACTGAGGTTTTTAGTATGTCTAATTTAAGGATACAGCTTGTCCAGATGATCCTGTGTTAAGCCGTTTGTCGAATCTCTCAACTTCGCTAAAGTTGTTACCATATACTCCATATTGTCGTAGGCGGCAGGTGCCATTTTCTTGACCTGTGGCCCCATAGAAGCTCTCAACATTTTCTCGACTTTAGCAGCGTTATCTTGGACTTCCGTCAGTTCTGGTTTAATATCCCTTTTAACACCTGTCAAAGAACAGAGCTGTTTTTTTGCTTGTTTTAATTCTTCTGCCTTCATGGTCCCTCCAATCTTTGAAGGCGTTTTCATATAGTCAAAGCTATCCATGAGCGTTATCCAATTAAACCTGTTAAAGAATGTGATCAGGCGACTTGAATCATTCACTTTCGCAAGCTGTGTAAAAAAATTCACATAGGGATCATCTCTATCAAAAAGTGCTTCCAGCCTGTCTTCAACCAAACAAGCTTCTATCGCAGTGATATCTGCTTCTAAAGCGGCATATCGAGCTACATCCTCAGGACTAGAAAGATCAGACCTTACCAGGCCATAGCTCGTTTTAAAATCTCTAACTGCATCAGCGATCGTTTCCGCATCAACTATTGAGACAGTCAGTCCGGAAAATTCAATAATTTGTTTCTTAGCCAGATTGAGTTCTTCCGGAGTACCAGTTTTTATCAGACCATCCAAGCGTTTAGCACTCACTAAGTAAGGGTAATGACCACGGAAAGTAGATGACCTGTACCCTCTCACATAAGCAGCGATTTCGGCTTTTTCTTCCAGCTCTCGAAAGTCTCTCACAAAATCCTCAGGTGATACCGGGGTGACATCTGCAAATAAAGCTTCCACTGATTCATTGTCAGGAAAAGGACCAGCAACTACTGCAGCTGTCGCAGGAGTGGTCAAAAGATCCAATAAACCGGTCAGCCTTGTTAAGTTTTGACTTTCTTTTGGAGAAGGAACCGGTGGCGGGGTCCCTGGCCCTATCAACAATATTCTAATTGCACCAGCCTCTCTTAGGAGATCATCACGCTTAAAAGGTTCTTCCAGATTAAATAAAGTTTTCAATTGATCTTTAACTCTTTTCCTTCCTTCAGTTGTTCCAAGTGACGCCGGATTAACGGGATAAAGATATCTAAAGGCACGTTTCAATTTAACTGGATCAAACGTCTCTAGAGCGTTCTTTCTATTTCCATCGGTGACTTCATCCAAAATAGATGCTCCAAAGTCTTTATACTTATCCTCCGTCCATTCAAACTTTGTTGCTGCGTCCTCTGCCGGCGGATAGAGTTTTGCAAGAACATCAGGATTGTTCACGGTCAGGCTTGCTAAGGCCCTATCAAGAATTCTAGTTATAAAGGCGTCTCTTACTTTATCTAACCTTGGATTGCCGACTGAAAGTTTTGCTTTTGGGCTAGCAGTGCTTGCAGGATCGTCTTCATATTTTAGTCGACTCTTCATTTGTCTCGCTCTTTCCGTTAGCTTTGCAGTCGTTACCCCACTCCCCACGTTAAAAAGATTGGAAATTTGAGCGCGCAGGTCGTCCGGCTTAAGCCCAGCTTCTTCTGCGACCCTTTCTTTACTCAATAGGTCTCCGATTTGATTCTCCATGCTACCGACACCATCTTTCTGAATTCTCTTAAGGAATGGCTTTCGGGTGGTGTCGCTGAGTTTGAGCACTCGATCTCCGATGTTCCCATAGTCCATCTCATAGTCGTCAATGTTTTCTTGAACACCTAAAAAGTGTCTGGCCCCCCAGACCAAGGGCACTATAAAGGGTCTGGCCCAATCTACGTTGACCAAATCCAGAACGGCATCGGCGAAGCCGGTTATGTCTTTATCCTCTATGTCGCCTTTTTTCCAAGCCGTATACAAATTGTTCGCTTCGACGGCTACACGTGCAGCATCTCCGGCTCTCTCGGACCTTTCTCTCCTATGCTCGGCAGGTGTAGGTGTAGTGGTTCCGGTGGGTGCGGTGGCGGGAGCGGCGGCAAGGGCAGCAGGTGCTGCAGCAAGCGTTGGATGCACGGCGGCGGGGCCCTGGGCCTCCTGGGCCTCTCCTCCAAAAGTATCTACGGCCGCATCAACGGTCACACCTTTAAGGAGCCTCCCGATGGATTCCGAAAACCCCAAAATACCTCCATGATTAAAATGGAGAGTATTATTAACTGCTTCAGGCTCAACTCCAGGCGCTCCGAGGGCAGCGTTGGGATGAGATGACGGCGTATGTGCGTGAACAGGCATAGTTGTTGATTAGGCGTGATGATTAGTCTGATGATTGGCTCCGTTCGTGGGCGCAGCGGGTGCTGTGGGTGCTGCGGGTGCTGTGTGCGTGGAAGATTGTAAGAATTGAAGTTCGGGAGCTTTCCAGTCGGTGCCCAAGAGGTTGTAGGAAGTTGCATTAACCACGCCTTCTCCCAATCCATAAAGGGCAAGGCCGCCGGCAGCAGCGAGTGCCAAACCGGCTTGCCTGCTTCGGTACCAAGTGGACGAAGCGGCATTGCGTGTCCATTGCCAAGGTTTGGTATACCAATGTTTGGCCTTGTATTCGGCCGGTTTTTTTATATATTTTCGCCCCCAGTTGAAGGCTTGATAGCTTCGTACGAAGGGTTTGCTTACTACCGTTCCAAGGGCACGGATAGGATTCACAATCAAAGTTTGACCGGTGGCCACTACTACGTCCTTTCCATTAGATAAAAGATGCCTTCCCGCATTCAAACTAAAACGGCCTGTGCCCACGGCTGCCTTTTTGAGGGTAGGCCCCGCAGCTTTAAGCCCTCTCCAAAGGAGAGAACCGGCTCCTATCACGCCTGCAATGGCAAAGGCCGTAGCCTTAATAGCTCCCAGAGCGGCAATGACAGCGGCAGTTTTGATCTTGCCCGGATTCTTTCTCACCCAGTCCACGGCATTGCCCGGAGCGTTCAAAACCCCGGGGAGAACTTTGTCCCGCATGCCTTCTTTAGCCCACAGCGCCGCCTCTCCCGCTTTTCTAAGTGGAGTGCGGTAAGCCACGTCTTTAGCCTTTTCTTTCACCCGAATCCATTGCGCCGCCTCGAAGGCGGCGGTGATAATGGCGTCTTGTTCTTCAGGCGCGATATTGCTACCTAATGCAAATCGCAATTGATTTTCAATTTTATCTCTTGTGGCGCCCGGAGTTTTTTCAACCGCAAGCACTCGTTCTCCTAATTTTCTTTGGTCGACGATTCTTCTAGCTGTTATTTTTAATATCCCCTTGTCATCGTAATGTCTTAAAGCATATTCGGTGAGGGCTTCCTGTTTTCTATTCTTTTGGATAACGCGCTCGGCCCCCAGAGCATTGCGGATTTCGACGTTAGAGGCCCCGGAAGCTTTTAGTGAGCGAATAAGTGTGTAAATTCCATTGTCTAACAATAGGGCGTCCCAAGCTCGTTCTTCCGTGAATGGAATTTCTTTTTTAAGTTCTGCACTTCTTGTCATTTTTCGCTCTCGACTTTGTGCGCGCGCAAATGCGGCATCAATCAATTCATCTACTTCTTCCGGAGACCTGGTGTCGCCACCCAGTTCGTCATAGATACCCTCTACAATTTCAGCCTGAGGGATGCCCAGTTTTATCGCTCTTCCCACTGCTTCATCCAGATTTTTTTGAATGACAAGTTTGTCTGCAGTTTTTTCGTGGAAACTTGGATCTGAAAGATGCTCGAACGCATACTCCAAAATTTCCTCATGGCGCGCAATGCCATTTTTTCTCAATTCATCGTCCAGGGTCTTACGAACCAGCTCTTTTGGGATTCCGCAGTCGCGCAAAAAACGGAGAGTGCTCATCACGCTGTTGGCCCGCAGTACTTCATCCCATCCAAATTCTTCGGTAATTGGAATATGAGAGGCAAACCTATTTACGCGATTTTTTTTGACCCTTCGTTTCTCGGCAGTAGTTTTATCTTTTGTCACTTTTCTTTGAGCGGCATCCATGACAAGGTCTACGATTTGCCTTGTTTCTGACCACGCACGATGGTAGGCGCCGGCATGCCTAACTTCATCTTCCAAGGAAGCCCGGATTGCGTCTGCATCCTCGTCCTTGATTAGACGATCGACGGTAATGGCAATCAGATTTTTTTCTGCTATCACGGCCCCGGCAGCTCTTCGGTTTGCCGGTGCGTCAACGGCTTCTTTCAGACTGACTGTGATGAGGTGATCCAGATTATCTTCACTAGAAAAGCTATCTCTCATACGCTCTGTGATTGTCGCCACATCTTCGTGCCGATCTAAAAGCTCTCGTACATCACTTACCATCCCGATTTGTCTGGCATATGCAGCGGCTTCTTCATATTCAGCGGTCTCTTGGACGGCAGTGAAAAGCTCTTCCGCCCTATCTCCGACAAAACCACTTACTCCTTTTGCAGCTTCCCCAACAAGACCATGCACTCTTTTTGCCGTTTCTGTGGCGAGGCCATGTACCTCACCTGCGAGGGCATCTCCTTCCTTCGAGATTTCGTCCAATAAACTAGGTTTGGGCGTGTCTAGAAGGACAAAACGTCCATCCGGTTCTATGTTCACTCGTCTTTTCCCGAATTTTCGCTCTAATGCGGCTTTTACCTGTTCTTGTTCACTGGGGTTTGCGGGATTTGCGAAGGTTGCACCTAAACCTTTGACTAAAAGGTGTCCGCCGCTATCAAATACAAAAATAGCCCCATTGGGGAACTTGCCCCTACAACGTGCAATTGTACGCTCGTCGTCGAGACGAAGGTCTCTTTCATCCTGATCAATGGTAATTTTTCCAAATGCCATACGGAATTCAA
Source organism: Candidatus Altimarinota bacterium (assembly GCA_041645035.1). Taxonomy (GTDB): domain Bacteria; phylum Patescibacteriota; class Gracilibacteria; order UBA1369; family 2-02-FULL-48-14; genus 2-02-FULL-48-14. The sequence continues at coordinate 11,325 of JBAZQU010000019.1, forward strand.
GAAATATTGTATAAGTATAGCAGATTTTTTGTTTGGCGACAAGAGTAGCTTAAGGGAGAGCGACTTGGCAAAGGAAATCATTCTTGGTACCTTAAAACCATGAATGGCATGGCCTCCCTCAAACTTGACAAAATTTGGACCTTTTTTGCGCCGCTGTTTGTGGTGTTCTTGGGGGCGGATCAGCTTAGCAAGGAGTGGGCGGTGAAGAATTTGCAGCCGGGTGAGGCTACTGACGTCGGCTTCTCGTTGACGCAAAATGACGGGATGGTTTTTGGTTTTGATCTGCCTCTGGTGGTGATTTACTTGTTGAGCGCGGGAATTCTGGGTTTGGGAACTTATTTGGTCATTAAATACAAGCTTTGGCAGGACCACTGGCATCTGGCCGGCCTGGCTTTACTACTGGCGGGGGCACTGGGAAACCTGATTGATCGGTTCCGTTTTGGCTATGTGATCGACTTCATTAAAGTTTATTGGTGGCCCACGTTTAATCTGGCAGATGTGTGGATTGTATGTGCCGTTGTGCTTTTTGCTTGGGAATTTTTGTTCCGAGAAGAAGCGGTGAAAAAGCTTTAACTGAAGTAGGTTTTTACTGCAAAGCTAAACTGATCGATGAAAAGATCTTTGAACGCCTGAGCGCTGTTTTGTTCGTAAAACAAAATGACAGCTTTTTTATAGTCCACTTCGTCCACACTGCGGTAGGAGAGCGGACAAATATTATGGGCAATTAAAATGGCATTGGCCGTGATACGCCCCGTCCTTTTATTCCCATCTTCAAAAGGTTGAATGTAGGAAATCATCAAAAGCACCATTAACGCCTTCGTAAATGGATTTTTCTCTCGATTAATGGATGTGATGAGTTTATCCAGCGCATCCCGAATCTGGTGCACGTTATCCAGTGGCTTGTAGCGGGTTCCTATGATCCCAACCAGCCTTTTCCGAATACCGAAAGCTACGCCCATTTTATCTATGAGGAGATGGTGAAGTTCTTCAATTTTATGCAGCGATAGTTTCTTGAATTCGTTTTTGTAGCTAAAGATGTAGTCCAGGGCAGTTTTATGGTTGAGAATCATCTGAGCTTCTTCTAAATCATGCCCTTTCGCTTTTTTATGTTCTTTAATCAGGATCTCCGTATCGATGAGCGAATAGGTGTTCCCTTCAATCCGAGACGATTTCCAAGATAGCTCAATACTCAACCTCTCCCATTCCTTTTTGAGTGAGTGGGGGTCGTATTTTTTGATGTTTTTCAAATACTTTGCGTTCAATTTTTCCAAGTTCTTCTTTTCTTCTTTAGTCAAAAGATATTTGAGTTCTTTGAAAACGGCGAAGTTGAACTTTTCAAAGGGGAGGTCGCGTTCATCAACATCTTTTCTGAAATAAGTGCCTTGATTTATTCGTTTCAAAATAAAACTTTTAATGGGTTCTTTATACTTGACACTCCTTCCCTTACCCTCTTGGACAAGCAGATTTTTCTCTAAAAGTTCCTGAATATCTCTGAGTACGGTTAAACGGGAAAACGTGCCGAATTTTTCTTCCAGATGCTGCTTTATCTGCAAGTTGGACCTACTTTCATTTTTTTGAATATAGGCGAGAATGACTTCCTGTCTTTTGGTCAGTGTGGCCATAAACTAATTGTTACATTCGACAAGTCTAATTGTATCATTTTGAAACAATTAAGTAAACTACTGTTTTTGGATATCTTGCGCTTCCGCCGTGAGCTTGGTCATCAATTCGATGGGGGCTTTTTGGCCGGTCAAAATTTCAAAAAGAGGGAAAACTTGGTTAAGAAACCAGTGTTCGCCGGAGATGGTATGAGGTACGTTAGCCGCTTTGGCTTCCTCCAAAAAAAGACTGGTTTTGCCGTAAACGGCGTCCATGGCCACTTTAACATTGCGCCAGAGATAAAAAGGCACGAGGGTGGATTGGCGATCCAGGCTGCTGTGCGCCGTGGCGTTGATGATGATGTCAGGTTCTTCGCGGATGCTTTCCAGGTTTTCGATGCTGTCGATGCCGATTTTTTCGGCGAAAACTTGCGCCTTTTCCAAAGTGCGGTTCCACATAGTTACGAGTGCGCCTTCTTTTTTAAGACCGTAGGCCGCGCCACGCGCGGCCCCTCCTGCTCCTAAAATCAGTACTCGTTTGTCTTTCACGTCCGGCAGCACTTCATGCAAAGCACCCATAGCCCCCAGCCAATCGGTGTCGTAGCCGTGCAGGCGGCCATCTTTGTTCCACACCAAATTCACCGCGTTGATCACCTTCACTTCTTCCGAAGCCTCGTCCAAATAATCAATGGAGGGCGTTTTATACGGCATAGTGGCCACAATCCCCGTTAGCTCGCCGCTTTGCACTTTTTTCATCACTTCCGGCAACGCCTCCGGTTCAATGTCGTGCGTTTCAAATTCCATTTCAATACCGGCTTCTTTGAGCGCCCCGTTCATCACGGGAGTTGTCAAACAGAAGGACAGCGGATGTCCAATAATCCAAAATTTCTTCATTTCTTTTTTGTGAATTCAGCGAGTCCTTCGAGTGCTTTTAAGGTTTCTACCGGCACCATCCATACGGTGGTATTAGATTGATCGGAAGAAATATCGTTGATCGATTCCAAAGTTCGAAGGTGCAAGGCTCCGGGAGAATCGGAGAGCATTTTTGCCGCCTTGGCAATGTTCCCGGCCGCCATTACCTCTCCTTCGGATTTAATCACCACTGCACGTCGTTCACGTTCCGCTTCGGCTTCTCTCCCTATCGTCCGCTTCATGTCATCCGGAATCAAAATGTCCTTGAGCTCCACATTCACCACTTCAATTCCCCATTGCTTCGTTATTTCCTCCACAATGAGTTTGATCTTTTCAGAAAGGTCTTCTCGTTTGGCAAGCAAGTCATCGAGAACCACTTCCCCCACCAAATTTCGCATGGTGGTTTGAGCAAGTTGCATCGTGGCGTAGTAGAAATTTTCAATGTTGATAATCGCACGCTGCGCATCCACCACACGGAAAAAAAGCACCGCAGTCACTCCCACGGAAATATTGTCTTTGGTGAGAGATTCCTGGCTGGGTACTTCCACGGTTCGCACACGCAAATCCACTTTAGTCATAGATTGGAAAATCGGAATCACAAGGCGCCAACCCGGGTTTTTAACTTTGCTGAAACGTCCCATCGTGAACCGCACGCCGCGTTCATATTCGTTGATTTGACGAATACTGATGATCAAAAGAATGCCTATGACAATGAGAATGACGGGCATAGAAGCAATGAGATCAACCATAATTATTGGGTAATGTTATTCCAGTTTTTATAAAAGATTTTCTTTTGAATAGAGTAAGGGAGGTCGAGGCCTTGGACGGAAAGATCGGGGACGGTTTGAAGCACAACGTCTGCGTCCGTAAGCATGGAAATGTAGTCCCCGTAAAGTGCGTCCAGCCACTCCACGGTTTTGTTTTCGTAACTTGTCACCACGGCGTCAGTACCGAACAAAATACGGTCCTGAAAAGTTTCAAAAAACTCTTCATAATCGTCGTGACTGTCGGACAAAGTTTGGAATCCCTCCTTTGCGAAATCGATGTGTCCAAAACTGGTGTCGACGTAAAGATTTGGGAATTCGGTCATCAACGCGGAAAGACGGGTCAGATTTTTAGAGGAAAGGCAGAAGTGAGGGCAGATCACGGTGAGATCCGGATTTAATGTCAGCATGTTGCGCAGCTCAGTTTCATATTCGGAAGAGTTCACGGGAAGCATGAGCAGCAAACCTTTCTCCGCCAAAAGTGCGTAAAAATCATTCAGCTTGGTGTCGTCCACAGGTGTTTCGTGTGCGTAACTGTATCCGTTGTAGAGTTTCACTCCCATAGCTCCATCTTCCACGCAACTTTCCACCACGTCATTACGCAAAGGATCATTGGGGTCGAGAGTACAAAAATAAGAGAATTGGTCCGGATATTCTGCCACTGCTTTTTTGATGGCTTCATTATTTTCGTCTACATCGGAGAGGTCCACACCTTCTCCCTCAAAATACAGAAGGTCATTGGGGATTCCATGCAGAATCGTCTTTTGAATGCCCAAAGTGGACATGACGGTTTGCAATTTTACGATGTCCGCCACGCTCTCCACGGATTCGTGCGCATTCACAATCGGCATCGGGCGCGAATTAAGCAGGCTGGGAATTAATAGAGCCAGGATTAACAAAACGAATACGACAAGGGCCGGAAGTCCGAAATGTTTGGCTTGTTTTTTGAGGCGAGCTTTCATAAGGGAGGGTGGATTACGTGGTCCAGTATGGCATAATACTGAAGAAATTCAATGCGATGATGGACCGGGGAGTGGTGGCGGGATTAAACGCCCGAGCGATTTTGGACCTTCATTGAACCGACTTTTACATTGATTGCGTGAGCTATCACATGATGCTCTTTGCAGAGCGGGGCCAAATAATGCGGGTCGTGCACGTGGCTGAGTGCAAAAATTTGAGTGTGGTGAAGGTGTTCAGCAGGTTTATAGCAAGTTCGTATGGAACATTTGGTCCCATATTCCTTATGCATTACCACCTTGGTTTTTACCGGGATGTAACGAGAATGAGTTTCTTTCAAATCGCTGGCAATAGCTAGCTTCTCTTCCTCAATTTCCTGCTCACGCCTGTCCAACAATTCTGTAAGAACTTCATTCACATCTATTCCCTTCCCCTGCAATTCAAGCAGTCTTTGGGTGAGTTCATTATTCAACTCCAAAGTGTGCGCACGCACAGATTTTAACTCAATTTGTGGCCCGTTTAAGCCATTCTCATCACGGACTAAAGTTTCAATGGCACTCTGTGGCAAAGCTTGCACAGCTTGGGCCAACGCTTCCTCATTTTGAGATGTTACTATAGAGGCCACTCTGGCCAACTTGTACATGCTCACTTCGCCTTCCGTTAGAAGTTTTTTCAAAACAGGCCTGTTACTGAATCTTTTTTCCAAATTCAAAACCCTTCGTACCTGTTCTTCACTCAGACCCGCCAGCTTGAAGGCAAATTCAAATATAGAGCCAAAGCCTTTTTTCTCATAAAGTCGCCTCCTCTGCACTTCAGGAAGTAAGCCCATAAATTTCTGCCGCCACAACAGCGCATTTCGTCCGTACATTAGGGCTTTTTCGTACAATTCTTCATCTGTCATAATTTGAGGTGTTAGTGAATCTAAATTCTAGCAGAAAAACGCCTATTTAACAGGTTTAATTGCTCGTTTCCTGGTGACAAAATGATAGGTGAGTGTATATTCACCTTTTGCCTGCATGGACAGCCCATTTGGCAGGGATGGCTTTTTTGCCATTTTTCTGGCAGACTACCCTCATGAACATTCTTCTTCGTCTCCTTTTGAGCGCCCCGATTGACTTTGCTGTTGGGGGGCAGGCTGTGATTGAAGGCGTGATGATGCGTTCACCCCATTTCACCGTTGTGAGTGTTCGTGACCCGGACGGAAAAGTGCAGATGAAGCAGGAAAAATTTCAAAGCCTGACCGAACGTTACAAAATCCTCAAATTGCCACTCATTCGCGGAGTGGTGCATTTGATAGAATCCATGCGTTTGGGTTGGCGATCCCTCAGTTACTCGAATGAGGTTTTTTTGGGCGAAACCGAGGAAGAAAAAAAGAAGCGTAGCAAGGTGATGCAGTTCGTCGTAGGAGCTTTTGGAGTTCTTTCCATTCTGTTCAGTCTGGGCGTGACGCTTTTTATGCTCAAGGTGTTCCCTTTGTGGGTGGCCGGACAAGCCGCGGAACTATGGCCGGTAGTAAAAGAAAATTATTTTTTGTTTAATGGCATTGATGGACTCACTAAAATCACAATTTTTTTAGCTTACATTATGGGGATTTCCCTCTTTAAGGATATTCGGCGGGTTTTTCAATATCACGGGGCCGAGCATAAATCCATTTGGACCTACGAAAATGGCCTTAAACTCACCGTGGCCAACGCGCGCAAACAAATTCGTTTCCATCCGCGCTGCGGAACCAGTTTTATTTTTATTGTTATTTTGATGAGTATTTTTGTTTATACCGTGGTACCGCCCGCAGAGGGCTTTGCGGCACAACTTGGTTTACGCATCGCAGTGATTCCGCTCATCGCGGGAATTAGTTATGAATTGCTTAAGCTCAGCGCAAAGTTTCAGAAATCCGCCGTTATGAAGGCTTTTATGTGCCCCGGTCTTTTACTGCAACGCCTTACCACCAAGAATCCCGACGATGCTCAATTGGAAGTCGCGCTCAATTCACTTCGCGAATCGCTCAAAATGGAAAATACTCTTTAGCAAACCCTACGGGTTCGCCTCATGAAAATTCAAGAAATCAGACGCAACAAACCTCGCATCGCTTTACTCATTTCCACCTGGTTCCCGGTGCATACGGGGCAGCAGGTTTATACCGCCAAGCTCGCGGAAGCGCTGTCGCGTGAATTCGGTTATGAAGTGGATATTTTAACGCGTGCCATTAAAGGACATGTCACACAAGAACAAAAAGAAAGCGAAAAAATCCCGGCCCTCCGCATCAAAAAATTTGGCTTTGCCTCACATCCGTGGAATTTTTTCATGCAAGTGGCTTACATGATTTGGATTTTCTTCCACTTGCTACTTAGCGGCAAAAAATATTCGCTCTACCATGCGCAGGGCGCCACTTGCGCCGCGGCCATGAAGGCCGCTTCATGGCTCACTCGCGTACCCACGCTCGTCACCGTGCACGGAAACCACGTGTTTGAAAAAAGTTGGACGCTTAAAAAAATTCTCCACCGAGTGATGTTCCTCGAAACCAAGTACACGCAAGAAGTGAGCGTCGCGGAGAGTTTTTTAAAGGCCGTGAATGTGAACGAACACATCGCCGTGGTGCCTTATGGTGTGGACGCTGAACCTTTTGACAGCGTGGAGGCGAATCGTTCTGTGGAGCGCTTCAATGTACTGTATGTCGGTCGTATCGATCTGCAAAAAGGCCTCGACACTTTACTTAAGGCCACTCAAAAAGTTATCGAATCCAACGGCTTTATTCAATCGCACAAGGACTTCATGTTGCACCTGGTCGGTGATGGGCCTGACCGCAAAAATTTGGGGAAACTCGCGCAAAAACTTGGTATCGAAAAATATATTCGTTTCTATGGTTACACTATGGGCAAAGACCTTGTCCAACTATACAAGTCTTGTGATTTGTTTGTACTTCCGTCCCGCACCGAAGCCCTCCCTCTTTCCATTCTGGAGGCCTGCGCGGCTCGCCTTCCTATTTTAGCGACGAATACCGGAGACCTCAGAAATGTGGTGATAGAAAATGTGAATGGACACTTGGTGGAGCCCGATGATGTCGACGAACTCGCCTATTATTTGGAATATTTTGCAGGAAATCCGCACTTGGAAAAACTTGGTCAAGGAAGTTATGATCTCGTGATGCAGGAATATTCTTGGGATAAAACTATCCAGAAAATGTTGCGTATTTATGAAACAATGATGACTGAAAAAGCTGCGAAGGGAATGAAACCGCACGAACACTATTACCCCTGGCAGATTCCTTTTTTGTTTTTAAACGCGCGAGGAAAACAGAAAACCTACAAAGGTAAAGCACCACTTTGTTTTTGTCTAAGCAGCAATTTGATTCAGGCCCATCTCAGCGAAGAACTTCCCGGTGAGAATGCCGAGATTCCGGGCTTTTTGGAACGCTTTTCAGAATTCTGCACGCAGCTTCAAGTTTCAAGCACTATATTTGTACAGAGTGATCTACTCGAACCATTTATGACCGAACTCAAAAAACTGCTTGAGGGCGGTCATGAGCTCGGCATAAAAATCCTGGACCAGGAGTGGCTCACTATGCCCATGCGCCGCAGCACCTTGCGGGAATTGCGCGATCGTCTGGACAAACTGGGCCTCCCCGAAGTCCGTATGCTCCGCCTGCCGTTGGATCCCAGTGAACAAGATTTGGAGGCTCTGCATGAGGCCGGTTTTGAATCTTTGCCCACCAGCGAAGATCCTTGGCCACACGTGGGGTTCCACTGGGGAATTCCTTTTGGCCATATTATGAAAATGAATTTGCTCACTTTTGTGGAATTGGAGGATGAACAATTGCTTGAGGCTGTGAATAGATTACGCGCCTATGAGAAAGAACACGGTATCCCTCCTTTCTTGATTTTCGAATGTGACAGCACTGAATTTATCTCCCGTGATGAACTCAAATACGCGAGTGGAGAGAATTTTACTATTCTTTCTAAAAAACTTGCCTTCCTTAAAGAGCACATGGACTTGGAATTCCATACCTTGAGTGAATTTTGTAAATCCTGTAATGTAAGCCGCAGTGAAACGGAGGCTAAGCGATAACGTGGCCGACGGCCACAACATTATGAGTTCCTATCTCTTCACTTCCGAATCTGTAACTGAAGGGCATCCCGATAAAATCGCGGACCAAATCTCTGATGCGGTGCTCGATGCTATTTTGCGAGAAGATCCTATGGGACGCGTGGCTTGCGAGACGCTCGTGACCACCGGACTCGTTTTGGTGACCGGGGAAATTAGTACAAAAACGTACGTGGATATTCCTGCCATTGCTCGCCACGTAATTGAGGAAATTGGTTACAATGATGCTTCTTATGGTTTCGATTCCAAGGCTTGCGCCGTGCTCACCGCAATCGACGAGCAAAGCCCGGACATTGCCATGGGCGTGGATACCGGCGGCGCCGGAGATCAAGGGATGATGTTCGGCTACGCCTGCGATGAAACGCCGGAACTCATGCCTCTGCCCATTTCACTTGCACACAAACTGACTTTTGCCCTTGCAGAAGCACGCAAGAAAGGCACGCTTCCTTACCTCCGCCCGGACGGCAAGAGCCAGGTCACCGTGGAATATGGCGAAGATGGCCGACCTAAATCTGTGAAAACTATAGTGCTTTCCACTCAGCACAATCCCGAGGTTTCGCAAGAAAAAATTCGCAAGGACCTTATCGAAAAAATCATTAAACCCGTGTGCGGAAAATATCTCACGAAGGAAACCGTTTTCCACATTAATCCAACCGGACGATTCATTATTGGCGGGCCTCCGGGAGATAGTGGACTCACGGGGCGCAAAATTATTGTGGATACTTATGGCGGCATGGGCCACCACGGCGGCGGCTGTTTCTCCGGGAAAGATCCATCCAAAGTGGATCGCAGCGCGACCTACATGGCTCGCTATATTGCAAAAAATATTGTGGCCGCCGGTCTTGCCCGCAAGTGTGAAATTCAACTCGCCTACGCCATTGGCGTGGCAGAACCGGTTTCTATTTATGTGAATACTTTTGGCACGGGCGCCATGGGTGAAGAAAAACTTGTCGACCTTGTTCGCAAACATTTTGACCTCACGCCACTCGGTATTATCAAATCACTCAACTTGCGCCGCCCCATCTATCGTGCCACTGCCGTTTACGGCCATTTTGGCCGCGAATTGCCTGCCTTCACGTGGGAAAAGGTGGATAAGGCCGATGTGCTGGCTAAGGATGCTTAAAACGATACTACTTACCACCAAAAACCCCGGCTCATCACCGGGGTCTTGAATGTAAATGTTAGTCTGCAAACATGCGGTAGAGAATAACCGTAGCTTCAGCGCGAGTGATAGAGTCACCGGCATTGAAACAGGTTCCTTCATCACAGGTACTGCCGGACACAAAGCCATGGTCTGTTGCCAGTGTCACAATGCTTGCATACCACTCTGTTGTATCAAGGTCGGCATAGGCATCAGTCATTTCTTCAGGATCCAGGAGGTCTCCATTAAGGTACTCGTACACATTCATGGCCAGTTGAAGGAATTCTGCACGATTGATTTCTTCAGAAGGTTGGTAAGTGCCATCGGGGTTGCCTTCAACAAGGGCGAGGTCTTTAAGACCTGCGATGTAAGGGGCATACCATTCTGTCATATCCACATCACCGAAAGGATCTGCGGAAACTTCAGTAGGATCTCCTAGTCCAAGCACTCTCCATAGAAGAGTAGCTGCTTCAGCACGATTT
>JBAZQU010000040.1:0-7301 GCA_041645035.1 Candidatus Altimarinota bacterium
GCCATTAAAGGAAATCGTCAAAAATTTATATTTTAAACTCTCCCTTGGGTCGAGCGATGTACGAACAGCCTTTTTATTTAAGTGGCAAACGTGGGAACAACGTCTTTTCCTATAAAGATCGCGGACCGAATCCACGGCTTTACGTACCGTCTTTAATTGAAGGAACTTTGGAGGACGTGCAAGAAGGCAATGAGACGGTGTTCCAGGATCGCAAAGGACTTAAGCATTTTGTGAAAACTTCTTTTAATGGAGTGCCGGTCGTGGTGGTGGACAATCATAACCATGTTTTTTATTTTTGGTACGAGGCGCTGGAGCAAGGTATTTTAAAGAGAGGGGCGAACCTGGTTCACGTTGATGCGCATAAGGATATGCGTCGTCCGAAAAAACTTTTTAGAGGCGGGAATTTGGCTGAAATTTTCCGCTACACAAACGAAGAGCTGAATGTGGGGAATTATATTGTTCCTGCTCGGGGGGACGGCCTCATCGGAGAGATTCAATTTGTCACGGGTGAGGCGGCTTTAGAAGAAGGGTCTTTTTATAAAAAAACAAATAAAATTCTCAATATTGACCTGGATTTCTTTGCTCCGGATCTTAGTTATATTAATTTTGAAAAAGCCAAAAACTTTATTTTGAAGCAGGCCAGAAATGCTTCTTTGATTACCGTTTCCACGAGTCCATTTTTTGTTGAACAAAGCGTGGCCATTCAAAAACTGGCTCATTTGTTTGCGTCAAAAGACCGGCACTAATCCAGAAAGGCGCCATGAAAAGAGGGAACAGTAAGCTGTTGACGAAAATACTGTGGACAAAAAGGCCGCAGAGGGCCGCCAGAAAGCCCAGACCATAACCCGTTTTTCGCAGATGCCAGGCTTTTTTAGCGAGCAGAAAGTAGACAAGGAAAAAAGGAAAAAAGCCAAGAATACCGGTCATAGCCAGGACGTTTAGTAAGCTGGAGTCGCCGCCGCTGGCGGAATGAATGGCGAGATCCTTGAGAGTGCCGAGTTCAAGGGCGGCGTATTTATAGCGGTTGTAACCTTGGCCGATAATTGGCTCTTCTAAAAAGAGCTGCCAAGCTTCGTCCCAGGAAGCAAAGCGTAAGCGGGCGGAGGCATCGGGGAGTGTGTAGTCTTCTACAAAAAAAGATTCCAAATTATCCACCAAGCTGAGAAAGCGAGCTTGGACCGGTGATAAAATGGCAAGCATAAACACAAGCACGACAGCCAGACCGGCAAGCAGCTTAATAGAGCGGAAAAGGCCGAAGACAAAAAGGCCGGCCATGAGCGCCAAGTAGGCACTACGAGAAAGAGTGAGCGCTAAGGCGACAAGGACGATGAATGCCATCGGCAGGAGCCATTTGCGAGCCCTTTTGTAGTCCCAGGCGGTTCCCAAAATCAGTGGCAGCATGAAGGCCAAAAAGCCGCCAACAAAATTTGGGTCGTACCAAGTCGCAAGTAAGCGGTCTGTATGCGGATCCCAGCCGAGCGCTTCCATTGCCGTGAAGTCCGGCATCACATCCAGCTGTACAAAACCTGCGACGCAAAGCACTAGCGTAAAAGCAAAAAGCATCCAAAGCGTGAGATGTTTTTCTTCAGTATTTTGGCTGCATACGATAACCGAAAGGAAGTAGAAACCGGCCCAACGCACACCGTAAAAAGCCGCACCAAGTACTTCACCATTTTCCATTCCTGTGCTGTTGATGAGCAGGGAAGAAAACCCCAAAAAGAAGAAAAGTGCGGCGGGCAAAACGGTGGAGGGAAGTTTGATCGGGCCCCGCTTCAGAAATTTTAAGCCAAGCCAGCCCACGGCAAAAAGTGGAACAAAAAGATCTACGAGCAAAAAACCTTTTACGCGATACAGTTCCGCGATGAAACTAAAAAGCAAAACGAGCGCGATCCCGATGGTGCTGAAGTTGAATACTTTCTTTGTCATCGGAGGCATTGTACACTAGGGCGCAGCGTAAGCGGAGCCTCTTCATGAAGATTCTTATTGCCACAAAAAATCCGGGGAAGTACGAGGAAATTCGGGAAATGCTCGGACAGTTTCCTGCGGAGTTTTTATCTTTGGCGGATGCGGGGATTACAGAAGACTTTGTTGAAGAAGGGGTCAGTTTTGAAGAAAATGCCCTGGGGAAAGCTCGGTTTTACAGTAAAAAATCCGGTTTACCAACCGTCGCCGATGACAGTGGAATTTTTGTTGAAGCTTTGGTAGACGAGCTTGGCATTAAGACTCGTCGTTGGGGGGTTGGGGAGCAGGCGACCGATAAAGAATGGCTCCAACATTTTCTTAAACGTATGGAAAAAGAAAAAAATCGAAATGCGACGTTTGTATGTGCGGCGGCTTATGCAGGGCCACTTGGTGAGCACGTTTTTTTAGGTGAAACGAGAGGCACGCTCACAAAAAAACCGGAAGTTCCGGTGAAGCCGGGCATCCCACTCTCCTCTGTTTTTAAACCGCAAGCTTGTGCTAAAGTTTACGCGGCACTTTCACCGACTGAAAAGAATCGACTCAGTCATCGTGGAAAGGCTTTTCAAAAGCTGCTTAACTTCTTTTTATGCTCGAGTCCGTTTTAAAAAGGATTGAAAACGAAAATCTAGCACAAGATGTGTGGATTGTTGGACCGGCAACGGGCCATATGCTGCATTGGCTCGTACGTGTGCTGGAACCTGATATCGCGTTGGAAATTGGAACCTCGGTGGGTTACAGCTCACTGTGGATTGCCTCTGCGCTCGAAAAAAATCGACGTGGCCAGTTGTGGACGATTGAATCGCATGACGAACGTTATGCTCGCGCACAAAAGAATATTGAAGAGGCCGGTTTGGAGCATCGCATTATGCAGATTAAAGGCCATGCGCCGGAAATTTTTGACAAAAATCCAGCACTCCCCAAGCAAATTGATTTCGCTTTTTTTGATGCAACCAAGCAAGAACACCAATCTTATTTTGACGCCATCTTTCCCCGCATGAAGAGCGGCGGCATGATCGTGGTAGACAACGTTCTTTCACACCGATTCGGCCAGATGGAAAAGTTCATTGAAAAAACTCACGGACATAGCGGGCTCAAAGTGGTGGAGATTCCCGTGGGAGACGGGCTGCTTATTGCAAGAGTCGTCTAGGAAGATCGACATCCAAGTCCGAGGTGGTTGAGGTAGTATCTGGGGTATCGGCATCTTCTTCGCCATCGGTTATACGAAGTTGGATAGTACTTTCGGAAGAGTAGCCGTACTGATCGATCACTTTTGCCGTCACTTCAATGACGCTACCGGCGCTGATGTTTATCGGAAGGGCAATGACTCCGTCGTAGGGATATTTTGGGGAAGTGTAACGAAGATCACCGTCAATATAATATTCCACACGATCCACCCCGTTTCCTTCATCCAGAATTTCTACCGTTGTGTCGTGTAGACGTTCTTCACGATTAAGAGACGAAAGACTGGACGGGCTGACGATAGCAATTTCAGGGATATTACTTGCCGTTTCAGCATTGTGGATGTCTGTAGCGGACTCAGTTGGCGGCTGCTTTCCTTCTTGGGTTGCGGCCCACACGTTGATGTCAGACTGCCAGTTGGACCAATCCTCTTTGTATACGCGGTAACTACGTTCTTCCACGCAGTCTTCGGGCGAATATTCCGTGGCCAAGCGGTTCGTAACCGTTTCAATTTTTACTTTTACATAAGCATCGTCGATTTCCGTCGGGACGGCAAAGTTCGCAAAAATTTCTGTGGCTATCATATCTGCCGGTGTGTTTTCGCCGGCAAGTTTTCCACTAGCTTTACTGACGGCGACTTCTTTGATGCCGGCCGGTCGCTGCCATTCCGTAGGCTCGAGGCGGTCCAGGACTTTACTCATATAATTTTTCCAAATTGGGGCGATAGTACTATAGGATTCTCCGTTGGTGAAAAGGGCGCTTCCATCCGCATTTCCGGCCCAACCAATAGTCACGAGAGTGGGGGTGTAGGCGGCGACCCAGTTGTTATTTGGTAGATTGGTGTTCGCCACATTTGAAGTCCCCGTTTTAGCGGCATTGTTTATGGCGGAAAGATACATATTGGGACCCAAGCCGGCATTTGAGTCGGAGAGAATATCGTTAATTATGTAGGCTACCTGCGGGTCCAGCACTTCAGTTTTTTCTACTTTGGTTTCGTCCCACTGTTCGAGCACTTTTCCATCCGTAGTTTCGATTTTTAGAATAGAACTAAGCTCCACGCGAGTTCCGTTGTTGGCAAATACGCTGTAGGCCTCGGCCATCTCGAGCGGAGTAACTTCAGCAGTTCCCAAAGCCAGGCTCGGTCCATAATTATCATGAAGACCGTCAAAGCCAAATTTCTTTGCAAAATCAACAATGTCATCCTCTTCTCCTGCGAGGAAGTAAGCTTTGACCGCGGGAATATTACGGGATTTTCCGAGTGCATAGCGCATGCTTATGGGCCCAAGAAAACCTCCGTCAAAATTATCCGGTGCATAAGAACCAAAATGCGTTCGCACATCGTAAAAAACTGTGGCAGCCGTATATTGATTGAGCAGCGCCAGTGAGTATACAAAAGGCTTGAATGAAGACCCCGGTTGGCGGGAACTGGTTATCATATTCACCTGGCCATCTATCTCTTGATTGTTAAAATCAGAGGAGCCTACCATGGCCAGAATCTGTCCGGTTTGAGGCTGCACGGAAACCAAGGCAGCATTGCTTGCACCGTAAGTGTCTGCGAGCGTTTCTTTTTTTTCTTCAATAGCTTCTTCCGCCGCTTTTTGGAAATCGGGATCCAGAGTGGTGTAGACACGAAGTCCTCCTTGTTCCACCACGTCCGCGCCGTACTTATCTTCGAGCTGTTGTTTCACCCAGAGCACAAAATGTTCCGCGGTATCCAGTTCATTGTAGTTGGTGAAGGCAAGAGTTTGGATCCCCGCCAAAGCTGTGTCATATTCGCTTTGAGAAATCATGTCGAGTCCCAGCATGCGATCCAACACCAGGTCGCTACGTCCTTTGATATAAAAAGTACTGCCATCCGGCATAGTAAAAGTGGTTCCCAAAAGTCCACGAGTGAATTCATCCGTCTCCAAATCTTCTTCCCCGGTGATTGTGCGGCCATTCAAAGACTCTTCCGTAAGTTCAAAAGCGAGTACGGAATATTTGTAGTTCCCATAAGGAGAATAGCGCGTGGGTTTATTCGGGATACCCGCCAAGATAGCAGATTCCGCCAAGGTGAGGTCTTTGGCATCTTTTTCGAAATAACGCTTAGCCGCCAGCTCGACTCCATAGGCATTGTTCCCATAAGGAATTTCATTGAGGTACATGAGTAAAATTTCGTCTTTGCTGAACTTGACTTCCATTACCAACGCAATGATGATTTCCCGATACTTACGAATATAACTGTGTTCCAAACTGAGCATGGCATTACGCGCGAGTTGCTGGGTGATGGTGGAACCCCCACGCGGGATTCCGATGCCAATTTCTGAAAGCACGGCCTTGATGAGTGCGGGGACATCTATTCCCATGTGTTCATAAAATTCATCATCCTCAATGGCGAGGGTGGCATCTATCAAGGAAGGAGAAATTTCATCGAGTGATTTGAGCGACTCACGGTTTTCTTCTCCGTGAATGGTGTAAAGCAAATTCCCTTCGCGATCCATGATTTGAGTCGAATCTTTGGCTTGAGCATCTGCTGGGTTGAAAGTGAAGAGGATCCAAAGTGCGTAAAGGAAAGTGGACACGCAGCCGATCACAATAAAACCTAACGCGCCAATAATTCCGTAACGCAAAACACGGTGCTTCTTGCTCATCTCGGGTCGGGGCTTAAGTTTCTCCCAACCTTTCTTTATGGCCTTTTTTGTCCAGGTTTTCATAGACGCCCGCGTATTATACCACCGAACTTTTCTATAGCAAGAAAGGTGGCAGACTGCACAGCCTGGAATTCCTTTTCTGTCAGAGTTCGTTCAGGGTGGCGGATTTCAATAGAGTAAGAAAGAGATTTTTTATCTGCGGGAATATTTTTACCTTCATAAATATCAAAGAGAGAGATTTTTTCGATGAAGCGGTCTTTATCGGCATCTCGAATGGCCTTTTCCAAGTCAGCCACTTTAGATTTTTTGCCGACCAACACGGAAACATCGAAACTCATGGAAGGAAACCTGGCCAATGGCTTGAATTTTTTCTCTTCGCGGCCATTAAGCACCAGCGGGCTGAAATTTAATTCAAGGGCGCCCACGTTTAACTTGAGGCCGTAAGCCTTAAGCACGCCCGGATGGAATGTGAATACTTGTCCGACAGTTTTCCCGCGTACCGTGACGTCCATACATTTTTTTGGATGGGCATAAGCGGGTGGATTTTTTGATTCATGCAGTTGGTAGGAAGGCACACGAAAAGTTTTTAAATAATCTTCCAACGCACCTTTAATTGCATAGAAAGGTTCGTCATTTTGAGCCACCATAGCCGCCAAGTGTTTTTCTTCGCGAGGCATGTACTCGCCGATTTCTTCATAAACGTGCCCAAGTTCAAAGATCTGAATTTTTTTAAAGTTACGTTCATTGGTGGCGATGTTTGCCAGCATATTTGGAACAAGTGTTCGGCGCATATGTGTTTGATCTTCGGAAAGGTAATTTAGAACCTTAATATGGCCCTCTTCACGTAGACCGCAGTTTTCAAAACGCCCCTTATCGTAGAAAGAATAGTTCACCACTTCAGTGAAGCCGAGCCCGAGAGCAAAAATGCTGCGAGTGAGGTGTTTGTAAAAACGCTCCGGATTTTCAAGTGGCAACTCCATGGGTTTATGCGGACGAATGGGCGGGATATTGTCATAGCCGTAGAGGCGCGCCACTTCTTCCACAATATCTTCTTCAATACTGACGTCCCGTGTGGCGCGATGCGAAGGCACTGTGATTTTTAGTTTCTTCCCGACAGCTTTAACTCCAAACCCAAGCGACTTCAAAATTTGCACCATCTTTATCGTTGGAATTTTTACGCCGATCTTGCTGTTGATATTTTCAGGACTTGCGGTAATTTCGATCTTTGTGGGTTTCCAGGTTCCTTCAGTCGTTATCGGACCCGCCACTTTTGCGGTGGGGCAAAGTTCTTGTAGTAAGTGAATGGCGCGGTGAATCGCCGCCTCCGTCATGGATGGATCCAGGCTCTTTTCAAAGCGCTGTGACGCGTCGGTGCGTAACATATGACGGGCGCTACTTTTGCGCACCACGACAGGATCAAAGGCCGCAGCTTCCAAAATAATTTCGCTCGTGGCTTTGGCGATCCCCGATTTGAGCCCACCTTTAATTCCTGCAAGCCCCAACGGTTCGCCGGACTTACTACAAATCAAC
>JBAZQU010000011.1:0-38373 GCA_041645035.1 Candidatus Altimarinota bacterium
GCCTCCACGGTTGGGATCAATGAAGACATCATTCGAAGGTACATTCAGAGACAGGGAGAAGAAGATGCGGGCCAAGCGCAGCTTGAATTAGGTTGAAACCCCGAGCGTAAGCTCGGGGAGGTTCATAAGAGCATTAAGAAAGTTAATAGCCCCTTAGGTTTGAGCGGAGGTTAGCTTCGAATGAAGCTGAAAAGGCTATACGTTTAGCGCATGTTTTCTTGGCTGCGGCTGAAGACATGTTTTGGATGACCTCCGTCGACAAAATCGTTCCAATGTGCGCGTGGTGAATTTCAATCCTAATAATCAGAATACGAACGTCAACAATACTTTCGCCGAGAGTGCTTCTCCATCTTTTTGTCATATGCTCGTTTGCTTCTGTAAAATGTTTATAAAGCTCGTAACTTTTATTGATGATCGGTAGCGAATCCATAGATTTGGAGTTAGGAAGTGTGTGGAAGGCTTGGTTTGAGTTTCGCAAAGGCAAGCGCATGAGCGAGGAGATGCATCAGTTTCAGTATGGCTTGGAAGAAAATCTCTTCCAGCTTCACCAAGACTTGAACAACGGGACCTATAAGCATGGTTCGTATAGGCACTTCATCGTTTGCGACAACAAACGGCGTGAAATTTCCGTGTCCTATTTGCGATACGGTGATGATTTTGTTTTGTTTGAAATGGATAAAGATAAACTTGAAGACATGCGAATGGAAACGATAAAAATCAGAATTGCGAATAAGCTCGATCTTAGAAATACGTCGAGTTACTACGGAGTCGTTTCCAAGCATGGCGGACCAAAAATTCGGGAATGGCTTGATTGGCAAGTGCACGAGCTTATCAGTTAATCTGCCGCTTTTCCTCTCAACACCACCCAACAAGTTTTCACGAGAACCTTTAGATCCATCCAGGGGGACCAATGTTTGATGTAGGTGGTGTCCAGGCGGACCTCCTCTTCAAAATCCAGATCGCTGCGGCCGTTGATTTGGCTGAGGCCGGTGATGCCGGGCTTGATGGTGAGTAAAAAGTGATGATGGTGTTCGTACTTTTCCACTTCTTCGGGCAGATGGGGGCGGGGGCCAACCAAACTCATGTCGCCTTTCAACACATTCCAAAGATTGGGAAGTTCGTCGAGACTGGTTTTGCGCAGCACACGACCGAAGGGAGTGATGCGAGGATCATTTTTAATTTTAACGAGCGGCCCTTTGCGGTGATTTTTTTCCGCCAGTTCGCCGTAACGCAAATGATGCGTGTTGTGTTGCATGGTGCGGAACTTGTAAAACTTAAAGATTTTACCGGCTTGTCCGATGCGACAGGCGGGGGAGCCATCCTCCAGTTTGGCAAAAAATACCGGACCCCTGGAGTCCAGCTTAACTCCGATGGCAACCAAGAGAAAGATTGGAGAAAATAGGGTTAAGGCTAGGGCACTGAACAGCACATCTGCGCTGCGTTTATAAATGCGCCCCCAACCATCCAGCGAAGTGGGTTTAAGGTGAATGAGCGGATACCCACCGATGGTTTCAATCTCAATATTACTGCGTTCCACGGCCAAAATGTCCGGTACAAAGCTGTATTTTAAATGATGTTCTTGGCAGAATCCCAGAATTTCATGATCTTGCAGGGTGGTGAAGTCTTGATTGGTCTGTATAAGCCCTTCCACATGGTATTTTCGAACGATACGTTTTAATTCTTTGAGATTGCCAAGCATTTTTGCACTTTCGATGCGTGCGCTGCCCTCCGTGAGATAACCCACCACAGTATAGTGAGGATCTTTTGCCAATTTGCGAGCCAATCGTTCCGTGATTTTATTTGCACCGATCAAAAGCACTCGGTGGCGACCAATGTTGGCGTTGAGAAGTAAAGCTTCTATTTGATGAATGAACAAACGGGCCAATATAATCAGCAGCACACTAATAACTGCGCCAAAAATCAAAACGAGACGGGAAAAGAAAACTTCACGTATGAGGAAGAAATAAGCCATTATAAGCAGCGCCCAGACCACGGAATGTTTTATGACGCTGCGGGACTCTCGTAAGGGTCCGGCGGTGTTGTGAAGTCGGTAGAGTCCGAAGAAAGCAAAAGTCGCTACCAGCATGACACCAAAAAGTAGACCGAATTGCATATATTCTTCGATGGGAATGAAATTGGCCGGCACTACTTCAAATTGGTGACCCGGGATAAAATCACCCATTAAACGCAGTTTGTACCCCAGTAAAAATCCGAGGACTACCATGGTGAAATCCACGGGGATTCGGAGCAGGCCAAAGGTAATCTCGGAACGCTTCATGGCTGTAGCATAGCAAAAAGAAAACACTCTTTCGAGTGTTCCTTTCATCTCCCTATAAGCCGAGTTCTGTACTGGTAGAGAGCAAACTGCTTCGCTCCGCTACGCAGTGGTGACCATCTCTCTGGGCCTTCTATTGCTAGAGGGCTCAAGCGGTGGGCGTACGGGGGTCTTAGGCGGACCGAATCCCGAACTCCATTCCCACCTTGCAAGGAAAAGGGTTTACCTAGCCAACTCTTTCGAGAGGGCTCCCCGTGGTCCGTGGAGCGCTTCGCGCAGCTCTTTTTATGGAGCTTGCTGCGCTGCGCTCTACTAACTAGAGGGGGCGTTTCATGTTGGTGCGTCTCTGTGGTACTTTCCCTACGCAGTGTTTTTG
This sequence comes from Candidatus Altimarinota bacterium, assembly GCA_041645035.1. Taxonomy (GTDB): domain Bacteria; phylum Patescibacteriota; class Gracilibacteria; order UBA1369; family 2-02-FULL-48-14; genus 2-02-FULL-48-14. The sequence goes on from JBAZQU010000011.1 coordinate 2,652, forward strand.
AGGTCACCGCGCGGCCGCCGTTAGCGACTTTTCTGCCTACCTTGCTCGGACTTTCCTCAAAAATTTTTAGCGGTACTTTCGTTCCGCATTTGCGGTACGTCCGTTCCGCTCAAAACTTTCGCGGTCACAAGGAGCTCAGCTAGTATGCGAGCTTTTATGATTCGAGTCAAGCGGCGAGCACGTGAATCTTGAAACCTGAGCTACAGTTTAGGTAAGCCGCATGTTCACAGCTCATGGATTTAAGTAATAAAGTAGAGGGCTGTCTGAGTACTGGTCCTTAACAGGTTACGATTCCTCCCTAGGGAGGAATTTACAGATCAGATCTTGCAAAACCAAAATCGAGGTTTCAAGATTCACGTGCGAGCCTGTATGACTACTTTTCTTCCTTCAGCTTTTTGAATTCACGTTGGAAGAACTTGGCGGTTTCAAGGCAATCTTTTGCCTTTTCGTTGTTGGGTTCCAGGTTGAGGGCGGTTTCCAAAAGAGCGATGGTTTGTTCGAATTGGCGGTCGTTGAGGTAACACACGGCCAAATCACACATAATAAGCGTGTCGCTGGGGGCCATAGCTTTGGCGCGTTCCAAAATAACAAGTCCGCGCCTTCGATCTCCACTGTGGAAAATGGACCAACCAAGGCAGCGTAAAATTTCCGGGTGATGAGGTTGCACGCGGTTAGCAAGTTCCAAAGTTTCCACGGATTTCGCAAAATCTCCCAAAGAAGAATAAAGGAAGCCGAGTAAATACAATGCGTTCGGGCTGTTTGGGCGAAGTTTGAGCGCGTGTTTGAGTGCTTTCATCGACTTGTCATATTCTCGCAGGCTGAGGTAGTTGTCCCCGATTTCCTCATAAGCTTCCACGTATTCGAGATCCACGAAGAGCATCTTGTTGGAAAGCGCTATGGCTTCATCATGCCGTCCGGCTAGTTTGAGACTGTCCGCCTGTTTGAGGAGGTCATCGAACATGTTTTGTTTTTATTATTGGTGCTCCTTCAGTCAGTCGCCCTATTGCTTAGCTTTCGCTACGCTTCGGCCTGTTTGAAGTATCTTGTCATTATAGCAAAAAATCCGACTTTTCTCAAGGGGGGTAGGCTTGGCAAACAGGGGAATTGTGGTGGATTCGGTAGCCTTTACTTTTTCAAAAAGTTCTCGAGCCGCTCCTTGAGATCGGGATCTTTTCGGGCAAAAGCCATATTGACCTCCAAGAGCCCCCAGGGAGTGCCGGTGTCGTAGCGGGTTCCCTCCACTTCAAGAGCATAAATGGGCTGACCTTCGGCCAGTAAGGTGCGAAAGCCGTCGATAAGGCGAATTTCGCCATCAGGTTGGCCGGGCTTACCTCGGGCGAGCGCAGCGAGCACATCCGGCGTACAAATGTATTTTCCAATAATCCCCAGGTCTGAAGGGGCTGTTTCGGCCGTGGGTTTTTCTACCAAGGCGGTTACCTGAATATGGCGACCTTCCACGGTACCCGGGCTGATGATGCCGTAATTACTGATCCGTTCTTTGGGAACGCGCTCGGTGCAGAGTACACAGCTGCCCTTTTCCTTATATACGTCCAGGAGCTGGGTAAGGGCCGGACGAGGACCGTCTATGATGTCATCGCAGAAAAGTACGGCGAAGGGTTCATCACCGATCAGATCTTTGGCGCAGAGCAGGGCGTGACCGTCTCCGCGAGCCTCGTTTTGGTGTACATAAATGAATCGGGCGGCCTTTTCCACCTTTCGGATTTCCGTCAGCAGATCTTGTTTTCCGCGTTTGATCAGATCGTACTCGAGTTCGTAGGAAGGATCGAAGTGCTCTTCAATAGTGCGTTTTCCGAGTCCGGTGACAATAATGATTTCTTCAATTCCGCTGGCCACGGCCTCTTCCACCAGGTATTGAATCACCGGTTTGTTAAGGATGGGAAGCATGGCCTTGGGAATCACCTTGGTCATGGGCAAAAAACGGGTCCCGAGGCCCGCTGCCAAAATCACGGCTTTTCGAACAGGTTTATTCATACTGCTGTGCCGCCTTCTTCTATATGAATGATGCGGGTTTTAAAGTCTTCGGTCTTAGGAATGGTGATGATGAGCATATGTTCATGCACATGAGCATTGATGTTTTTACGATCAATATGATCCGGAAGAACGATGGAACGGGAAAATATTCCCCAAAAAAGCTCCTGCACCAGGGCGGAATTGGCCTGGAGGTTTTCAATCCGTTTCCGTTCACCGCGAATGGTGAGTACGTCGTCTTGAATAGCCACCTTGATGTCGGCTTTTTCCACGCCGGCGATGGGGCAGATAATGATCATTTGCTCCTCACGTTGCAGAATATCTACGGAGAGTTGACCCTCTTGAGCGGCCTCCGCTTCTTTGGCGGAACCGGTTTCATGAGCACGCGCATTCAACTTAAGTGCCGGTTTTTGCACCGTTTGGACAGGTTTAGCGTGTTTGAGTTGTCCGATGCCCACTTGTTGATTCATGGGATTAGTTTAGCCTAAGCTTTTACTTTCGCCAATTTTTTCCCTTCCATGAGATCAATGAACTCTTCACGGGTGAGGGTCTCCTTGTCGATGAGGGTTTTGGCGATGCGGTCGAGTTCTTTGTGATGCTTGGTTAGTGTTTCTTTGGCAAGTTTGTAGGCTCTTTGAACAAAGACTTCCACCTCTTTGTCGATTTGAGCGGCGATTTCCTCGGAATAATTCTTGGCATGGCCATAATCGCGACCCAAGAAGATTTCATGGCTCTTTTCACCGAAGACGGTGGGGCCGATCTTGGTACTCATCCCATATTCCGTCACCATGCGGCGAGCTATGGAGCTTGCGCGCTCCAGATCGTTGGAAGGTCCGGTGGAAACTTGGCCGTAAATCATTTCTTCGGCCACATAACCTCCGAGCAGGGAAGCCATTTCGTGTTCAAATTTTTGCTGGGTGTAAATGTGCTTATCTTCATCCGGAACGAACCAGGTTGAACCCAGGGACATCCCACGGGAAATGATGGTGATTTTGCGCAAAGGATCACAATCTTCCATAAGATGACCCACAATGGCGTGACCGGTTTCGTGGTAGGCCGTGACTTCCTTTTCTTGTTTGGAAAGTACGTGCGATTTGCGTTCAGGCCCGAGCTGAACTTTTTCAACAGACGTTTCAATGTCGTGCTGAGTAATTTCCTTTTGATTATTTTTTGCGGCCAAAATCGCGGCTTCATTCATAAGATTCTCAAGATCCGCACCGGAGAAGCCCGGAGTTTGTTTAGCGACGTGCTCCAAATCTGTGTTTTTAGCGAGAGGTTTGTTTTTGGCATGTACCTTAAGAATCGCTTCACGGTCTTCAATGTTTGGGCTGTCCACCACCACGCGGCGGTCGAAACGGCCGGGACGAAGCAGGGCAGGGTCGAGCACGTCAGGGCGATTGGTAGCGGCCATCACAATCACATTTGTGTTGGTTTCAAAGCCGTCCATTTCCGTGAGTATTTGGTTCAGCGTTTGTTCACGTTCATCATGACCGCCGCCGAGTCCGGTTCCACGTTGGCGTCCCACGGCATCGATTTCATCTATAAAAATAATGCAGGGTGCATTGCGCTTGGCCTTTTTGAAGAGGTCACGTACACGGCTGGCACCCACCCCCACGAACATTTCCACAAACTCGGATCCGCTGATATTAAAGAAAGGCACATCCGCTTCTCCTGCAACGGCGCGAGCGAGCAAAGTTTTTCCGGTTCCGGGGCCTCCAACCAGCATTACCCCTTTAGGAATTTTGGCGCCCATGGAAGTGTATTTACTGGGGTTTTTTAGAAAGTCCACAATTTCCACAAGTTCTTCTTTAGCTTCGCGTACGCCGGCCACGTCATCAAAAGTGGTTTTCTCCTTTTCTTTGTCGTGCAAGCGGGCATTGGATTTCCCAAATGACATCGCTTGATTGTTGCTGTTCGTCGCGCCGCGCATCATAAACCACAAAAAGCCTACGATGAGCATGAAGGGGATTATGGCAAGTCCTATATTAAGCCACGTGCCTTTGCCAGAAGTGTCTATGATGTCGATTTGGACGGGGTCCAACACTTCCTCATCCACGCCACTAAGCACCTCAGTTATTGTCTCACCGGATTCTTTGTAAGCGTATTTTTCACTGCCATCGGTCAGAGTGTAATCCATGCGTGAGTCACTAACTTTCACGCTCTCCACATTCCCGGCTTCCACGTCCTCCACGAATTCACTCAGAGACACTTGGGTTACAACAGTTTTGTCACCGGAATTCCAAATAGAATAAACACCGGAAAGAAGCAGTGCCACCACAAGCAGCGTCACTAAAGGGCTCGGACTTTTTCTCGGTAGAATATTTGGCATGTTTTTAATTTATTTAAAGTGGCCTCCATTCTAGTAGGAATATCGCCCCACGACAAATCCTAGTTTTTAAAGTGCAGGATCGTAGCGCTTGGAAGCCTGTTTGAGTAGAGTTTTGTCTAAGGTCCAAATTTCCATTTCCGATTCATCCGCTGCCGTTAAGATTGCACTGTCCACTAAACCTAAGCCTTTGTCTTTCCATTTTCCTTCACCCGATTTGAGACCGCTTTTTATCCAGAGCTGATCCGTGGTTAATTTTTTGATACTTTCCCAATAGGCCAGGACTACCGCCCGTTCTTTTGGATTTTTTGCACCTTGCAAGAGCTCTCCAAAAATGACTTCCAAGCTAACAATCTCCTGTTGTTCCAGCAAAAAAAGCATATGTTCAAAGGTGGGACTTCTTTTCCTTAAAAACTCAATCCAAATAGAGGTATCCACTAAAATCATCGGCGGCGATTGAGTTTACGAATGGAGTCGGCACTGTAGCCTTCGTGGAATTCTAAAGGGTGCAGTGCAATCTCCTTGTTGAGCCGTTTGATTTTCTCTATAGCCGTCCATTCTCCAAGAGCGAGGAGGAGAGCGTCCGTTAAAGTTTTCTCGCCACTGATCTGGCGAATGTCTTTTATAAGCTCATCGGGGATGAGTGCCGTAACTTTCATAACTCCATTATACGATAAGCCATCGTATGAGTCAACTGATTGTGTGTTTTCTCAGCCGCACCTTTTCAAGGACTTTGACTTGTACTACACGTAATATGTGTTATAATTAAACCGATTTAACCTAAAATTATGGTCTCACATACGCCTTCTGAAGCACGTCAAACTGAAGTAAACCGAGATGCCCATTTGGGTCGTATCGCTTGGCGTGCCGAACGTATCCCTGTGCTTCAGGGACTTCTTACAGAGACCGATAAAGGAAATGTACTTGCTGCTCTTCGCGAAACCGGGTTAGGTCTTCCAGAAGGATTTGAAGATAAAGATTTGCCAGCAATGCAGGAAACAATTCGTGAGACTATTACTGAGTTGCAAGCAATGAATGATGAAAACCCTGGACTTACCACAGCAGTTGAAGAGAAACTTGTAGTCACTTCTAAGGCTGCTGCTGATGTAGTTGGAAACAGTGAACCTGCTGAACTTTCTCCAGAGCATCAGGCTACGCTCACTCTCCTTATGACTCGTTACGATGAAAACTTGGGTAAAAACCTTTATACCGCAGAAAGTGCGCCTAAAGCTGAAGTTGAAAAGTGGTTAAAAGCAGACCCTACTCGGCTGGACAAGGCTGCTCGCTGGGAAGCTCGTGGAGGAAAGCCTTCATTCACAGGTGAAGAAAATGGTGAATTTTGTATTGATGAATGTTCTGCAGAAGTTCCAGGAGACGTTCGAAACATTTGTTATGGTCCTAATGCGGCAAAGCAACAAGGTCTTGGAGAAGATCGTAATGCTTTGACTCAAGCAGAAAGACTGGGAGGCACCTTGATGACGAAAACTCGTCGAGCAAAACTTTTTGTCGCAGGTCTTATCAAAGATGTTGATACATGGGAGTGGTTGTTTGATCCCAAAAATAGAGATTTAGTCATGAAGGGTGACAAAATAGAAGATCCCGGTTTAGTCTGGAATGGGGGCTGTGGCGGTGTTCGTTTGTACGATGCGGCTGGTCACGGTGCGAATGGTGGCCTGCGTTGCTCGCTAAGGGGTAAGAGACCTTAGTATTTGGATCTTGTTCTCCTTTTTACTGGCAGATTAAAAGTGAGGTTGTGGACACAGTGAATGCTTCTATTTACTGAGCTTCGCGCGTTCTCGGCTCATTACGAGGAAACGTTTGCCTTCCCATTCCGTTTTTTTTCTAGGTTCAAGAGTGCGGATGGCTTCGTCCCAGCGATCGAGAGTGGCGTTATCGGGGATGCGTTTGCCGGTGCTTTCCAAATACCAGAGTTCGAGTACGGTTGCGCGGAGCGGGTAGGGCAGTTTCTTAAAAGCTTCACGGTGGAGGCCGTCTTTGGAGTCCCAAAATTCCTGCATAAAATTGAGGGCGGCATTTTCGAGCATTACTTGCAGTTCATTCCAATAGCCTTTTTGAGTTTGCCAGCGTTCGGCGAGGCCGGGGTACACATGATTGAGCACGGGAATGATTTTATGACGAAGAAAATTGCGCATGTAGCGGTCGTCCTCATTGGTTGGGTCATTACGGAAAGGAATTTGCTGTGCTTCCACATAAGCCGTGATGTCACCGCCCGGCGTGTAGAGTAGAGGACGGATGAGTTTGTCGCGAATAGGCGCCATGCCGGCCAGACCTTTTACTCGAGTCCCACGCAAAACATGGAGCAGCATGGTTTCAAAATCATCATCCTGGTGGTGCGCGGTAAAAATAAAATCAGCGTGGTGTTTTTTGAGGAGTTTTTCAAAAAATTCGTAACGCTTTTCACGGCCCCACTCTTCAACGTTACCGCCTTCGGGAAGATGAGGTTTAAAAAATTCACAATCGAGCCCCCAGCGTTGCATCATGCCACGGGTGAAGAGTGCATCGTCATCGGCGGAGTCGCGAAGACCGTGGTTTACATGGGCGGGAATAATTTTAAGATCGGGACGTTGATGAATAAGCGCATGTACCAGGGCCATAGAATCGCGGCCACCGGAAACACCGACAATAACGGTGGACTCCTTGGGAACTGACTTCAGTTCAAGCTTGAGTTTCATATTCGGCTTCAGATAGAATTCTGACTGAGGCGGGCAGCGAGGACCATGTTATCATCATCTGCCATTTTATTGCGAATAATCACGCCACATTTTGTACATTCATGCAAGAGAATCCACCCTTTTTTTCCCGACTGGGTTACGCCGATTGGCTTCATTAAGCCGCGGCAGGTGGAGGCGCGATCACCCGGGAACTCGGCATCCACATGCAGCGAATACAAACACTCCGTGCAGTGGTTGCGACAACTCCCTTTTTGCGGTGACACTTTGGCCTTACAGTTTCCGCATTGAAAACCTTCGTTGATAACAGTAAAATTCATGCGACCTATATTATACAGGACTCCTCACGGTGTCTAATCCACGCGCCAAATGGACACGCCTTACGCCGCCCCTCGGGGCAGACTTCTACCGACTCTCGTCGTATTCATCTTCGTCTTGGGGGTGCTTTACACTTTATTTTTGGTTTTTCAGCGGATCAATGTGAATGGAAATATTAAGGATTTGGAAGTGGGGAAGGTGGACGTGCAGATAAAAATCGATGACCTCCGCGCGGAAGAAATTGAAGCATTGTTTGTAGCGCAAGAACTTAAAGGGCGAGTCGAAGAAGGCACGGTGGAATGGTCTAAAGTGGTACGCAGTTTACAGGATCTCACGCCGGTGACCGTGTTTTTGACGTCCTACAGTCTCAGTGAGCAAGGTGGTATTCAAGTGAGCGGTCTCGGCGACAGCTTTGGAAGCGTGGCCGATATTATTTCCGGTCTGCAAAAAGCTCCCAACTTCGCGAATGTTTTCGTTCCTTCCGTTACCGCCGGTACAACTTCCGACGGACAAAGTGTAGTGACCTTTACTCTTAAACTTGACTACCTCCCTCAGTGAAACCTAATTCTTTTTCACAACTTATTTCCATCGTTCTGCTTTTCCTGATGATTTTGGGAAGCATAATTTTTGTACTTCCGATGCGCGGTAAAATCACCGCTGCTGAGGCCACGGAGGATACGTTCACGAGTGAATTGACAGTGTTGGAAGCAACTTATGAAAATTTGAAAGCGCTTTCGGAGGACGTGGCGGGTAGCGAGACTACGCGCGAAATATTGAAGACGGCAGTGCCCAGTGGCTACGATCAAGATGCTTTGCTTTTGGAATTATCCGCCCTGGCCTCCGACGCCGGATTTACCCTCAATGCAGTAACCTTTTCCGACACAGTGAGCGAAGAATATGGGAAGACCATAACCATGGCGATGAGTCTCGCGGGAACTTATGATGACTTGGTTGCTTTTTTGCAAGCGGTTGAAGGCGCTGAGCGCCTGATGCGAGTGACTAGTATGAGTATTCAGCGCACGTCCGGTTCAGCCATTTCGTTCAATCTCAGTATCGAGGCCTATTACCAATAAAATCCCATGGAACTTTCTTCTAAGCTGATCCAAAAAGCGTCGGAGAAGGAAACTTCGGTTGTCTATGGTGTCTACAGCAGCGTGGGACAACCGTTCTCCGTGCGAATGCAGGATTTTTTCATCGATCGTAAGAAAGTGAGCGTTAAAGAAAAGTCGTATTTTTTCCACTTGCTTGCCGTGATGATTGATGCAGGGATTCCGATTATGCGTGCGCTCAAAGTACTTTCAAAAAAAACGGAGAATCCGAGGTTTGCGCGAATCATCAATACTTTGGCCTATGACGTGGAACGAGGGAAAGTTATGAGTGCGTCGATGCTCAAATTTCCGGATGTATTTAAAGATTCGGAAGTGGGAATTATTCGCAGTGGAGAAAGCATTGGAAATTTGGGACTTTTGCTTTTTAAACTTGCGAAGCAGACCGAACGAAGCCATACACTTTTTTTAAAGGTGCGCGGGGCTTTGATTTATCCCATCACCGTTTTGATTGCTCTTTTGATTTCAGGCGCGATTGTAGTTGTGGTGGTGATTCCGCGTATCAACGAATTTTTTGTGCAGGCAAATTTTGACTTACCGTTTTTGACTCAAGTAGTTTTGAAGGGAGGAACTTTCTTCATCAACTTTTTGTGGCTCTTTGTAGTCTTGATTGTTTTTCTGGTTCTTCTAGGAACTTTTTATGCCGGCACGGAAAATGGAAAAAAGCGCATGGATGTTTGGGCACTCTCCCTTTTCTTTGTAGGGGATTTGGTACGGAAACTAAATGTGTCGCGTTTTATTCAGTTGCTCAGTTTGTTAGTGGAAGCGGGAGTGCCGATTCACGAAGCCATTCGTATTGCCGGAGGAGCCGTGACGAATACTCTCTATAAAGAATTTTTAGACGAACTGCGCCTGGGCGTGGAACGCGGAGAAAAAATTGCGGATAATTTGGCAAAAGCGCCTTTCTTATTTCCGGAGACGGTGGTGGCCATGATTTCCGTGGGAGAGGGTACGGGGCAGCTCGGAAAAATTTCCGAAAAATTGGCGACGCATTATGAACAGGAGGTGGAGAATTCTTTGGAAAATTTTACAACCATTTTGGAACCCATTGTGATTGTGATTGTGGGAGTGGCCGTGGGAGTCTTGGCACTCGCACTTTTGGGTCCGATTTTCTCACTTTCAACCCTGGTTTCATGAAAAAATCGGCGTTTACCCTCCTTGAGCTCCTTATAGTGATCACCATTATTGGGGTGCTGACTTCCGTTTTGGTTTTGGATTTTGTGGGAGTGAAACAGCGTCAGGAACTTTCACTGATGGCGGATCAATCCGTGGCCATGCTGCAGCAGGCGCGAGGAGAAGTAGGGGCCGGAAAAATTCGTGGCGGAATATTTTTATGCGAAGGTGCTTTTTTTGAAAAAGGTGAGGCGCCGCTTTTTGCTATTGCCGACTATGATGTGGCGAGCGAAAGCTGTTCAAATTTTGAAACTGAATTTTATGGTCTTTCCACAGGCGGCGCCTTCGTTTCCACTATTACAGTGGGTGATATTGAGACAGAATCCGTGTGGGCTCTTTACAGTCCGCCCGAAGGCAAAGTGATATTTTTTTCCGATGAAACCGGAGCCACAGAAGTCTTGAGCGGAGACGGCATAGTTCATTTTGGCCATGGTACCGCCGTGGATTTAGATCTCTCCATAGAAATTTCCTCTATCACCAACTTGGTCACCTTATCCCTCGGTACTAATGAAGAATAACTGCGCGCGAGGCGCTTCCGCATTCACCTTAATCGAAACACTAATAGCTATCACGCTCACTACCGTGGTGATTACCGCCGTGACCGGACTTATTTTGTCCACCCTCTTTGCCAATCAACGTAACCTTCATTCGTTGCAGGCTATGTATTTGGCCGAGGAAAGTTTGGAAGCGGTGCGTTTTATGCGTGATTCCAACAGTCTCCAAAATTATTCATGGAACGGAGGCGAAGCTCTTTGGGGTGCAAATTTTGACGTGAGCGACGGCTCTGAAATTGAACTTAAATTGAGCGAGGAAGAAATCTGCCCTCCTTGTTTTAGTTTTACTACCTCCGATACGGACGCAACAGTAACCACCGATAATGGCATTGAATATTTACGGACCCTCACGTTTAAACCCGTGGAGGATGGGGATGGAAATGTACTTGCCGGAGCGGTGGAAGTGACGGCCACGGTTTCTTGGTCCGAACGCGCTCTTCCACGCAGCGTTGAACTGTCCACTTATTTAACGAATTGGCAATGAAGACTTCACTAAAAAAATCAGCGTTTACCTTGCTTGAAATGATCATTGCCATCACGGTCTTTACGATTTTTATCGGATTTGCCATTTCCACTTATTTGACTTTTCATCGCGCGGATCAGGAAGCTTTAGCCATGCGCAGTCTAATGCTCGAAACTCAGGGGACTATGGATGTGCTCATTGCAGCCGTGAAAAAAAATACTATTGATTACGATTATTATGGAGGAGATGAAGACGAATCTACTTTGGCGTTACTGAGCCCCGATGGGAAAACTCATACCATTTATGCGTGGGATGGAACGGAAAAAACACTCAGCGTTCATACTATGGATAGTGACGGTAAGGAAAGCGAACCTACCGCGCTTCACAGTGAAACCACCAGCGTGAATTATATGCGCTTCCGCATTTTTCCGAATGCAAATCCTTATACACTGGGCCCTGATGCCGAAGATGCTCAGTATTACCAGCCCACCGTACAAATGGAAGTGACTTTTGCCATGCCCGGGCGTATTCAAGAGGAAGTCACGGTGGATTTTCAAACTTCTGTAACCAGTAGATTTTACCAATGATCTTTACCCTCCATCCAGGGGACAAAAAGCCTTCAAGAGCTTCGCTGGGAGCGAAGAGTTCTTCATGCATGATTCAGAACTCTTCTTCCTTTAATCACGCTCAGCTCTTTTCAGACTTTTCATTCCCTGGGAAGAATAAAACCCTGGTAAGATTCATTGAACAGATCAGGAAGTGGAAACAAAGAACATGTTCTTTGTTGGAGCGCTCCATGGATCGTCCGGGGTTTTATTCTTCCCGTGCCTCAGCCCTGCTCCTTTCTTTCTTCATGATGACCATGCTGATTTTGGTCGCCATTTCGGTGAGCGTGTTGGTGATTCGGGATGTGAGTGCGGTGCGCACTATCGTGGGAGGCACGCAGGCTTTTTACGCGGCGGAGGGAATGAGTGAACTTGGGCTTTATGCCGTTAAAGAAAATTTGCCCGGCTATGAGCCCAGTTATTCGGACTACACTTTTACCAATTCCGCTTTGGCTTCCACCGATCTGCAGGCTCGAGGAGCTGTGGTGCCTTGCGAGGGCCAGAGCGAAGACGGTTGGGGTAGACTGGGGTTGAATGAATCGGTGCAACTTGCGCTGTTTGCTCAAACGAATCCCGAGGGCGACTTTTTGAAAAATACTTCTTTTAAAGTGGAGTTTTACGTGGGGGACGAAGATGGAAATTCTCTATTCAACGATATGACGCAATTCCTCACCCAACAAGATGTTCTACGCTGGAAAATTTTGGGGCTTTATTACGCACAGACCGAAGCGATTTCTGAATACATTCCGCTCGACACTGAAAATACTCGTATTGATCGCACCAATCCCTCTGTTTTTGGGCCTGGGACCGATGGTCTTAAAGAAGGATACCAATGGGGAAAATATTACGATTCCGGCACTCCTTCACGCTTCTTTTCGGATTATCCCATTAGCACTTTTTTGGCCGATCACGATTACAGTTATTTGATTCTCACCAATATCATTCAAGATTACGACGAATTTGACGTTACTCCTTATATTTTTTATCGTTTACATTGGGTCGCCGGCTCCAGTCTTGCCGCCACTGAACTCGACATTTTTTATCGTTTACATTGGGTCGCCGGCTCCAGTCTTGCCACCACTGAACTCGACTCTGTGGTTTGTGAGTACACCGAGATTAATTCCGTGGCGGATTCCGCTCAGGGCAATGCCCGCCAACTTCTTCAAACTCTCGTGAGGGAAGGCGAAAACCTACCGGTCTTCGACTTTGTGCTGTACCACACGAAAGAATGATTAAATATTATCACTAGCCAGCTTTTGCTGGATTTATTTATATGATATAATTGTCAACGACAGCCCTTAGGATGAGATACCATCTCAAATAAAAGGCCTTCCATGTGGAAGTCTTTTATTTTGCCAGTGGTACCAGATCAGCTTAGGGCTAAGAATCCATTCTAAATTGACATTTTCTTTTACAGGATGTTAGTCTTACAGCTTAGATTTTAATTTTTACGTATGAATCAACCAAAATCTTTCCCCGAAGAACTTTATTCTCCACACCTTGAACAAGTTCTTGCAGAACATAGAGAGGCTATGGAAAAAGAGGGGGTAGATCTTTTGGTAATTGGCTCAGGAGGTTCTGAAGTGCTACATTACGACGATGATCATGGGCCTTCGACTCCTGTTGCCCCAAATTTTGTCAGACTCGTTCCGACAAAAGAAAAACCTAATAACCATGTTGTCGTTGTAGGGACTGACGGCAAACCAACGCTTCTCTTCCACTCTCCAATGGGTAATTTTTGGCAGAAGCCAGCTACGCCTCCGGATAATTTAAATGAAGCCTTTGACGTTCGTGAAGTTCCAGATTTAAGAGCGTTAGACGAAGAAGTGACACGCATTTCTGTCGGGAGAAAAGTCGCCCACATCGGCCCAAGAGGGCCTAAAGATAGAGATCCTGAAAAGCTGAAAGCAAGGTTAGAATGGGCGAGGAGATTCAAAACTCCCTTTGAAATAGCATGCATCGCAGAGGCTTCAAGGACCGCTGCTTTAGGGCATATAGCCGCTAAAGATGCATTTTTAGCCGGTGGCTCTGAACTGGACATGCACCTTGCTTTCTTGGGGGCAGCAGGAGCTACAGACGACAGGATGGCCTTCCCGTCCATTGTTTCTCTCGATGCTGATACCGCATGGTTACATCGTCCGGAAAAAGATCCGGGTCATAGTAATGGCGGTAGGGCACTTATAGATGCAGGGACTAGGTTTAGGGGTTATAATTCAGATATTACAACCACATGGGTTAGAGAAGGAGCTGGTGTTCACGCTGTGTATACTCGACTGCTTCTGGGGCTGGAAGGGATTCAGAAGAATTTATGCACGGCAATCAGACCTGGGGTTGATTTTATTGGGCTTCACGAAAAAGCCCATTTAGAGATTGCCAAGCTTTTATTGGAAACTGGAATCTTAAAAAATTGTTCTCCGGAAGAAGCAGTCGAGAAACGTTTTACGACTGCATTTTTACCTCACGGATTGGGTCATCCGTTGGGTATTCAAACGCATGACAAAGGGGGAAAACAAGAAGCACCTGAAGGAGGCATGCTAAAACCGCCATCTGGAGACGGAGAAGATCCATTGTATGATTGGTTGAGAAAGTTAAGCCCATTAGCGGAAAGGGAAGTTGTTACAATCGAACCAGGAATTTATTTTTTCCAAGCGCTTTTAGCTCGATTCAGAACAGGAGAGCATTCATCAAATTTCGATTGGCCATTAATTGATCAATTGGACGGAGGCATGCGCCTCGAAAGCAACGTACTCGTCTTGGCAAATGGATTTAGAGATATGACTGCTGAAGTACTGGAGCGAAAGACGAACGTATAGATTCCTGAAATTTTCCTGACAAATTTGTGTAAAGCTGAGATCGGCTTTATAGTGTGTCCACTTTTATTGACTATATAGACAAAATCAAATGAGCAAATTTTACCTCGGCAATGCGATTCCGTATGTGAATGCCGCTCCCCACATGGGACATGCGCTTGAGGCGGTGCAAGGAGATGCGCTCACGCGCTATCACCGCATGATTGGAGACGATGTGTGTTTTTTGGTAGGAACAGATGAGTATGGGAGCAAGATTCAACAAATAGCCAAAGAAAAAGGTCTCAAGCCGCAAGAATTGGCGGACACGAACAGCGCGCTTTTTTTGGAATTTCATAAAAGAATAAACGCGGCGAACGATGATTTTATTCGTACGACGAGCGAACGGCACAAAGCCGGGGCGCAGAAGTTGTGGCAAAAGTTGGAAGCGGCGGGGAAGTTTTATGACAAAGAATATGAGGGGAAATACTGCACCGGTTGTGAAGCTTTTATTTTGGATAAAGACTTGGTGGACGGACTGTGTGCCATCCACAAACGTGCGCCGGAAATTTTGAGAGAAAAAAATATGTTCTTTAAACTTTCGGAATATTCGGATGCTATTAAAGAAAAAGTGAAGAGCGGCGAACTGCTTATTCGTCCGCAGTCTCGTCGAAATGAGTTTTTGTCTTTTTTGGAGGAGGGACTGCAGGACGTGAGTTTTTCTCGTCCCAAGAAAACTGTGGCGTGGGGCATTGAGGTGCCCGGGCATGAGGATCAAGTTATGTATGTGTGGTGTGATGCACTGAGCTACTATCTTTCTGCAATCGGTTATAGTGAGGAAACCGAGGAGTTTAAAAAATACTGGCCGGCGGATGTACTCTTGATTGGAAAGGACATCATCCGTTTTCAATGTGGGGTGTTGATTGGGATGCTGATGGCCGCCGGCCTTCCATTGCCCAAGGCGGTTTACGTGCACGGTTTCATCACCAGCGAGGGGCAAAAAATGAGCAAGTCGCTCGGTAATGTGGTGGACCCCATTGCGCTACTGGATGAATGGGGCGCTGACCCGGTTCGTTACTACCTGCTTCGCGAAGTTCCTACCGACGAAGATGGTGATTTTTCTCGTGAACGTTTTGCGATTGTGTATAAAGACGAATTGCAAAATACCATCGGAAATTTACTTCGCCGCGTGGTGACACTTTCGGTCAAAAACTTTGAAGCCAGGCGACCTGTGGGTGATGGTGCGCTCAAAGAAAATATTGAAAAAGCCTGGAAAATGTATCACGAAGGTTTCACGACTTTTAATATTAAGAGTGCATTGGAAGCTATGATTGGACTCGCACGCGAAGGAAATTTATACGTAGATCAGCAAAAACCCTGGGAATTGGCCAAGACCGATAAAGAATCTTTAGAAAAAGTTCTTGGAAATTTGCTTGAACTTTGCAAAGCCCTTGGCGAAATGCTTCAGCCCGTCATTCCCGAAAGCGCACAAAAAATCCTAACCCAAGTGGGTGGAGAAACCATCACTCTTGGAGATCCTTTGTTTCCGTCACGCGATCACTCCTGAACCATTGCTTCAGCTAAATCGGCAGCGCTCACACCACTGGCGGTGAGGGCCTCGGCACAAGTAGCTTCCAAATGTGTGCGAGCGGCTTCAGAGACTTGATTAAGAGCCTCCGTTCCGCGAATTTCAGCAAGATAAGTGTCGATTTCTTCGGGATCGTTGTAGCCGTATTTATTCATAATATCTCCGGTTTCAGCTTCAATGTCTTCCAAAGCAACGGTCTCATCAAAAAGAAGACAAGCGGTTTCAGCCATGGCTTTCCCCGTATCCTCCGCTTTATTGCCGGAGCCTCCTCCGCAAGCGCTTAGAAATAATGCTCCCGTAAGAAAGCTGGCAAGTAAAGGTCTGAACATGCTTTAAAGGTTAGAAATAAAAGTCTGTGCGCACAGAGTACGCTTAAAGAGCTGATTCGTCCACCTGGAGTATAATCTGGAGAACTCCTTGTACGATGGCATAAGAAAGTAGAATAATAGCGAGACCCACGAGGGACCATACAATCCCAAGTTTCCCTTTTTCAATACGTTCATCTTTACCAAAAGCTATGACGTAATTTACCCCCGCGATGATCAAAAAGATGATGGTAAGGGCACCCGCAAAAAGCAATACCTGACTGATGATATTTCCCACAAACATAATGAGGGTTTGCGTGGCGGCGGTTTCGGGATGGTCGTCGTTTACCGCTTCTTCAATCTCTATAGTAGGAAGGTTGTTGGGACGTAGATTGTCGTCCAATTGAATGGCGGCCAAAGCGCTGTCCACGCTGAAAGAAAATAGGACGGCGGCCAAAATGGTAAGAAGGATTTTTTTAATCATTGCGTTCTTCGGTGTTAACAAAGATTTCGTCCGTTGTGGAATTATCATTTTTATTGAGATTAAGGTTGGCAAGCCCGTAAACAATTGCATAACCCAGTGAAATAAGAGCCAAGGCAAGCGCCGAATAAATAAGAATACTTTTTGCTTTAGTCACCGATTCTTCGTTTCCACGTCCAATTACCAAGAGCACACCTCCGTACATAAAGGCCACGAAGACCAAAAAGGCAGTCGCATACATAACATTAGTGATCACCGCGGGGACAATTTCCCCCAAAAAGTTTCCACCGGGTAGGGAGACTCGATTGTCTTCATCTTGATCTTCAATGGTTTCTCGTTGGCTGGGGAATAAGATATCCACGTCCTCCTCCACATCCACTGCGTACGCGGACGGGATACTGAAGAAAGAAGTATTCGGATTACTATCTTGTTCGTTAGGCAACGCGACGGAAACCACCACGGATACGATTCCATAAGCTAAAATCACAATCACAAAACCAAAAATTCCATAATACAAATTGGTCTTGGCTCGCTTCACCTTGTCCTCATTTCCATAGGCCGTCAGCATCTGAACCGATGAGAACAATATTCCCAAAAAGGTGGCGATTCCCAAGATACCGATAACGATATTAATCGCTCGAGGGATGGTCTCGTTCAAAATGTAGTTTTGCGTGTCATAACCGCGTTCTCCCACATCCGGTGCAGGCAGAAAATCCGGGACAGGAATGGTCGGTTGCGTTACTTGACCTGTGGGGGATGCATCATCCACCGTCGTTTCAGCCTGACTCAGTGGAACCGAAACGGCGCTTAAACTGAGTAAGCTCAGGCCGAGTAAAAATCCGACAATGAATTTACGCAGCATCATGAGCCGAAGAAGCTAGGATTAATAGTGTACAAAATCAGTCCGGAAAGAAAGAGCAAAATAAGTCCCATTATGGATTGCAAAATTACCTTTTTAGATTCAGTGATATCCCCGCTCACTCCCGAAACGGAAATCTTAATACCTTGGTACACTATAATGACTACCGCAATGGAACCCACGGTCAAAACTCCAAAGGTGAAAATTTGCTTCACCATAAGTTTAATAATGCCAATTCCGCTGGAGCCAATGACCCACTGACGTTTTTCACAGTTTTGTAGGTCATCAGTACATTTGTCGAAGGTGTCGGTATAGAATGTTAATGATTCGTCACAGCCCAAGATATTCCCATTTTGATCCTCCCTTTGCAGTGAGCAACATATACCGGCATAAACCGTGACGACTTTGCTTTCAGATTTCTGACCTTCTTCGATGATTGTGTCCGGAGCGATGACTTCGGAGATCTCGGTAACCACTTTTCCCGCCGCTGAACAGTCCCCCTTTTCTAAATAGGTTGTATATTCATTCGGAATTCCACAGGTTGATTCGCTATATGCCGCGGCAACGGATTCATCGGCCGCACTACGGCTCTCTTCATACATTTTTATCTGAGCCTCTTCATCCGCTTTCATCTCATCGTTATTAGTTCCATTGTTATTCGAGTCTGCGATGCTTGTATCCACAGTCAAAGGATAATAGGCCCATGGACACGCGGTTATTAAGTCTTCTCCCGCCGCCATCGCTAAGGTCGGGACGGTAAAGACCGAAAGATAGGAGGCGAGGATGAGAATAAAAAGTTTGCGCATCAGTAGAAGAAAGATTGAATGAAGGCGGTGATGAAATAGGCCATAAAGGCCAGAGAAAGGCCTAGGATTGATTGCACCAGAATGCTCTTGGAGCGATCTATTTTGTTTTGATCGCCACCGGCAGTCACCATCAAAAGACCTCCAATCATAATAACGACGAAGGTAAAGGTTCCAACAAGCAAACTTAGCAGATTAATGGCACGCAGAATAATAGCGCCGGCCACAGAGGTATTTTTTTCTTTGGCAGATTCAATAATGTTTTCAAAAAGATCTATACTTTGACCATTGGTTTCGGTGTCACCATCATTGATATTCAAAATTTCCGAAACATCAAAACTACTGTAGTTATTATCGGCAAGGGCGAGTGGCGCGCTGAGAAGGCCACAAGAAGCAAGAAAAAGGGCAATGGAGGCGAAGATTTTTTTCATATGGGGCGGGAAGGAGACTCGGTTTCACCGAGTATCACCCTTTATTATACCTGATCTGGAGCTTTTCTTCAACCAGGGAAACGGCGCGACCATAGCGCTGCGCGCTGCGGAGTTTAAGCTCTTGGGCATTTATGAGCGTTGTGTAGAGGGGTTTTTGAACGTCCATGCGAAAAAGCGGGAGAGGACTTTGCTTGCGTAGCAGCTTGGCATAAGCCTGAAAAGGGGCAAGTTGAGTGAGGTCTTCCTCGATGAGGCCGAGCGAAGGGGCGAGGATTTGTGCATCCGCATAACTGGCGCGGAAACAAAGCAAAGAACCGGCATTTCCGAGTACCGCATCTTGGATTTCAGGTGGAAGTTGAGTGAGGTATTGGTTGGCCACGGTAAGGGCGAGGCCGTATTTACGTGATTCGGCGAGCATGGAAAGCAAGGTTTTAGTCGTAAAATTCTGAAACTCATCAATGGTGAGGCAGACGGTTTTGCGTTTTTCGGGTGGTAGTTCGGCACGGCGGAGCAAAGTGGATTGAATCATGGAAATGAAAATCATCCCGAGCATGCGGCTGGCGTCTTCCCCAAGTTTTCCTTTGGATAGTGAGATGAGAATAAGTTTGTTTTCCTCAAAGGCGGATTCGAAAGAGAATTTACTCTTGGGCTGGCCAAAAATATTTCGTAGCAGCGGCAGAGTGAGGAGGGGGCCGACTTTGTTCAGAATAGGTGCGGTGTGTTCATGACGGGTTTTAAGGTCCAGGGCCAAAAATTCGTCCTTAAAAAAGCGGTGGAGTTCAAAGTCGCTTGTGAGATCGAGGAGGTGGTGGCAGTAAGCCTCATTGGTGAGGAGGCGGGGGAGATCGAGGAGCGTGGTGTTAGGCGCGAGAGTTAGGAGGAGCAACGCATTGCGAAGAATATATTCCAGGCGCGGACCCCAACTGCCCCTGGCCAGCACTTCAAACATTTCCACAAGGGCGGAGGTTTTCAGATTCGGATTTTCGCCGGAATGAAGTTCCAATGGATTTATGGCCAGCGGGAAAGCGGAATCACTGGGGTCGAGGAGGATAAGGTCTTTTGTGCGACTTTGTGGCGTGAGACGGAGTGCGTCCTCAATGAGATCCCCATGAGGGTCCAGGAGTACGGCGGTTCGATTTTGATCTGCATCTTCTTGGAAAAACTTCAGCAATACGGTGGATTTTCCCATTCCGGTTTTCCCCACCAAGTAGAGGTGGCGCTTGCGATCTTCCTCTTCGAGCAGAGCGTTTTTTGGGGCGGGCAGATAAGTCGTGGGTTCGGTGTGTAGATGCGCGGCAAGCTCCTTGGCGTTAGGGAGCGAAAGAAGGCTGGCGAGTTCTTCGGCGCTAAAAATAAGCGTGCCGGGTTTGTGGTGAAGGCGCAGCTCGCCCAGATAAGGCAGGGTGAAACCGTGAATAAAATCGGTGAATGGATGGCTGAGGGAAATTGTCGTTTTAAAAAGGGGGCGAGAGAGTTTGTCGAGCACAGCCCGGCGAGGATCTTCACGTTCATGGAGCGATTCCATTTGTTCCTGGGGCGGTGTTTTGAGCGGTGTGTGGAGCAGGGACTTCCGCAGTAGCGGGCCCAGGAAACGTCTGATTTTTAAACTGAACCACGCGCGGCTTTCCCACTGATCGAAACGGCGTTCCGGTTCAAAATAAGGTTTTTTGGCTTTTTTGAGAGCACGTTCACGGCGGCGATCGGAGAGAGGTTCCAGGTGAAAGTGGACAACGGCGTTGGGAGTTTTCGCGAGAAGTGGAATAAAAGTGTCGAGCGGGGAGATATGTGTTTTTTGCGTGCGATCTTCAAATTGCGAGTAGCGTTTGATGGGGAGGAGAGGACCCTTGGGTTGGCGAACGTGGAAAATCGGCCGGGCATTTGGACGGGCGATTGGACTTTTTGTCGTAGGGATGAGTCGCGATCCAATCAAATGATCACTTAAATCTTCACTACATAGCAGCTCCACTTTTTGTTCTCGTTCGCGGATCCAAAAATCGATGGGGCGGGGATGTTTTTGTAAAGTATGGAGCCAATGCTCGAGCAGCCGAGGAGAATACTCGCGGGTTTCACAGAGACGAAGTTCGTAAAGGATGCGCATCCTCTTATTTTACGGGGCTGCGTACGGTTTTTGAAAATAGGCCCGTGGCGCCAAACCTGGAAAATTGCGTTGTTATGAGAGTCACAACAGGGGTGAGGTGAGTATACCAGGCACTGTATACCATCACCCCTGTTTTTGTCATTTTAAAATCAGCGACAAAGTCATTCTCTCGCCCTATAATAAGCTCATCTCCCCACTGCCATGGATAATCTTTTATCTTATGGCACGACTTAACCCCCTCGAACAGACTTTCCATCAGCAATTTTCTGAATATGGGCGTAACGCAAAAAAATGGGCGCGAAAATGCGTTTTATTATTACCCGAAATCGAACGGCGCCAGATTTGGCGAAAGAAAAAATTCTCCAGTATTTATGAATATGCGGCGAAATTGGCGGGAATGAACCATGCTACGGTGGATGAGGCCCTGCGAGTGCTTCACAAGTTGGAAGATATGCCGCTTCTAAAAAAGGTGTTGGAGGAAAAGGGTCTTCAAAGGGTGCGTCCGGTTGTGTCGATTGCAAGCCCTGAGACAGAGAGTTTTTGGGCGAAGAAAGCTCTAACTATGAGCAAAAATGCTCTTGAAACTTATGTACACGATTACAGGTTGGAGTTTCTCCCTAGGGAGGGGACTCAATCCGTAAAACTCACCATAGACTTGAGTCCGAAAGTTCTGGCTTGTTTGGAAAAAATGAGGGGCGAGAGGTCTTGGGACGATCTGATGATTCAACTGTTGGATCCGATGGATTCGGTTGAAAAGCCTGAGGTGGTTCATGGCGAATCGCGATATATTCCTAAAAAGATTGAAGATTATGCTTGGGGGAAGATGGGTGGCCTGTGTGCGCATCCAGACTGCATGCGGGTGGCCACTTCCTTGCATCATACCCAGCGTTTTGCTCTGGAAAGAGTGCACGACCCCGCTCGGTTGCAACCACTTTGCACGGCACATGAGCGCATTGCCCATAAAGGTCTGATTGAAAATGAAGAAGAGTCACCAGAGAAGTGGCGCATTCGCAAAGAGCCGGATAAGAACGATCCAAAATTTTATGTTGATACTCTCGTGAGCCTTTATCGACAAAGTGGGTGAGGAAGCGGCTTAGGGGGGGCAGTATCTACTTGGAAAAATACGTGCTGGAATTGCCAGTTTGGTCCAGTTTATCGGCGCGGAGCTTCTCTACAATTTCATTCAGGATACAGCGTGCCTCCTCGAGAGTGGAAATCTGGACGACTTGAGCGCGGTAGGCGCTGGCACCGTTGAAGCCGCGAAGAAGTTGGACGAAATGTTTGCGCATTTCTTTCATACCGCGCTCTTCCCCTTTGGATTCCACGCAAAGTTCTGCATGGCGGAGATACGTGGACACTTTTTCTTCGAAAGTGCTTGGTGGGGAATAAGATTCGCCATAAAAAGCAGCGGCGATTTCGGCCATGAGCCAAGGATTTCCCATAGTTCCGCGGCCCACCATTACGCCGTCCAACGTAATGCCAGCGCAGGGTGAGCCAGGGGGAGCTGTGAGTTTTTCCACGGCGTCGGCCGCGCTGCGAATGTCACCGTTCCCGATAACCGGAATACTTACAGCACGTTTCACCTCGTAAATGGGTTCCCAGTCGGCGCGGCCCGTGTACATTTGTTTGGCCGTGCGTCCGTGAATACTCAAAAGCTGTGCGCCTGCACTTTCCATGTCTTTACAGAACTGAATAAACCAGGGGAGGTCGAGTTTATCGGCACCGATGCGCGTTTTCACAGATACCGGGAGTTTGGTAGCTTTGGCCACGGCCTCCATGAGTTCCGCGGCACGGCCGGGATTTTTCAGCAAGGCGCAACCGTGATCGCTGCTCAGCACTTTTCTGGAAGGACAGCCCATATTAATATCAATTGCATCAATACCCATTGCCTCAATTCGTTTGGCGGCTTCGGCAAAATGTAGCGGTTTTTTTCCAAAAATTTGCGCCACCAGCGGGCGTTCTTCATTCGGGTTAAAATCCAGCTGCTTCAAGGTCATTTTGCTGTCATAAAAAATGCCGTCCGCGCTGGTGAACTCGGTAAAACAAATCACCCGCGGCTCGATCCCCTTAATGAGCTGGCGGTAAGCGGTGTCCGTGTAGCCGGACATGGGAGCAAGCGCAAGTATCGGGCGCTTCGCGCCCTTCCAGGAAAAAATCATCTTAGTATTGTTGTGGCCGCCGGCCACCTTATCGCTTAGGCCGTAGGCACTCGCCTCGGCTCGCATCCGCTTCGCTACTGCTTAATTATTGGGGTTCACTTTAGGTTCACTGTCGCTATTTTTATCGTCGCTTGGTCCTTTTCCTCCCTTTGTAACTTCGTCTTCATCGCCCCCGATAAAGGTCACATTCACCTCTTCGTACTCGCGGTAATTAGGATAGTTTTTTATGGTTGCGCCTTGAGCCCACGGAGTTCCGAAGCCGGCATTGTCTTCAAAAAGTGCTGACAAAATATAAACGGAATTTTTGCCTCCGATTCCATCATAAATTGCGTAGATATAACCAAACGCTTGCCCGGCCTTGTCGATTTCACCTTGGCGAGGATCAGAAGGAATTTCCCCGATAATGTCGCTTTGGACCAATACACTTTCCACTTGTGAGAGGGAAGGATAGACTCCGTTTTCTTGCTTATAAGTTTCCAACACTTTGGTCATTTTCTCCATATCTTCTACGCGCTGATCGTTTTCTTCAAGATAAGTAAGCTCCTCAGAGGACCCTCCGTCTGTCAGATTATTGTCGATAATTTCCGTACGTTCGCGATTGGCCAACCACCAAATAACACTACCTCCGATGAGAACCACCGCAATAGCCGGGATCAACATAGCCAAAAAGAGTTTTCGCTTTTCGCTATTTTCGTCCTCTTCCTCCGGCAAAAACACTTCGGATTCATTAGGTTCAGGCTCTTTGGGCTCCACTGCGGGAGCTTCTTGAAGTTTCTCTTCCTTCGTTAGCTCCGAATGGCGGCGCTCTTCGGCTTGGCGCATTAAAGAAAGGGCCCGAACATTACCGGGTTCCAGCTGCAAAATTTCCTGACAACCTTGAATGACTTTGTCGTATTCGCTTGCGTTGAGCCACGATTGAACTTGATTCAAGGCCTGTGAGACGCTCATTTCATTACTGTTTTCCATATAGATTTGGATGTGGGCTTGGTTAAAAACTTTCTTCGGCATTATACGCTCCGCCTCCTACGCTGGGAATCACCGCTTCAATAGTGCCCCACATGGATTCGCGGTCTTTGGGGACCAGCAATACCACTTCGTCACCGGTATTTCCTTTGTAATAGGTTACGGAAGCGAGCAAAACTCGGTAAGATTTTCCATTAGCCACCACTTTGAATTGACCGTCTTCCTTGAGTAAGGTGCCCTTTACCGATTCGCGCTCGATGGGAGCGATTTGTTTATACACAAAACTGCCGTTGGGCATGATAGTGAGCTTGAGGCGATCGCCTTCCACCAGTTTGGATTTGCTGGCGTAGTTGGCGGGCACGGGAAAAATCTTTTCATTCGGACCAATCATATTCTGGCCATCAAAAGCTCCTTCGACGATCTGGGTTTCTCCTTGCTCGTAGGCTTTTGCGTCATCCGCTCTGACATGAGAAGGACTGAAGCATTCCACACCCTCCACGCCCAATAGTTCACGGGCGGATCGCAAAGAAGCTTCGGCAGCTTCAATGAGTCGGAGAATCTTGGAAATTTGTTGAGGGTCAGCCATAGTTTGTGTGTTTATTCTACCAGCTTATATATTACTTTTTCGCCATTTTGTCCAGAAATTCTTAAATCGATATATTCAATGGGGGCTGCGTAAATATCGATTTCCGTCAGTGCTTTTTTGAGTTTGGCCAGCTGAACAGTTACGTCCTGAGTCAGATCAATCCAGACGGAAAAATAACGTTCTGTGTAGAGATGCAGTTCCCGCGCTCGTTTCAAATAACGGATTTCGAGCACTTCCATATCGAATTTTCCTTCAAAATTCTCCGCAGTGTCCAGCAGAGTGGCGAGCACCTCCTCGGGGATGAGTTCTTCATTTATCTGGTCCGGCATGGTATCGGGTTCGGTTTCTGCCACGACCCCTTCTTCAGTTGGTGCAGCCTCAGTTGGCGTGGCTTCAACGGGGATATCCATATCGGTCCCGGTTACATCCATAACGATGAGTGGCAAATTTTCCAAGTTGTTTCCAATGCTGGCGATGAAACCGCGCTCGTTGATCACAAAATATTGATTCGTGCCGTTTTCAAACTCCATGCGCACGTTAGCCACGGGCGGATAGGTTTCCAGTGTAACTTGAATGGTGTGGAAAAAATTCCGACTTATATCCAGCGTTTTTAAATAGGCGTAGCCTTTTAACAGGTCTGTTTCTTGGATTGAAACATTAAAAAGCAGCAAATTATCACCTAAATATTCCTGAAGGGTTTCTTTGATGGCGGTCTGCTCCTGGATGGTGTCAGCCTCACCCTGCACTTCGATATTGCGAATTTCGAAAAGAGAAGTGAAAAAAAGACCATATAGTGCACCCAACAATACGGCCACACCCAGGAGAATCTTCAAATACCAAAAAAAACGTCCGGTTTTTTCATTGCGGCGGCGGCTCATGCGGTCATTTTCAATGTGGCTGACTTTGGGTACAAAAGGTTTGCGACTCGAAAGGCGCGCGCTTTTGTAACTAGTAAAGCTTGTGTGGCTTGTGCGGCGTTTTCGTTTAAAAACCGAAAAGAGACCCATAAATGGGGCGTGATTAGTTACCCTTAGCCAGGGCGTCTCGCATAGCGTTCTGGCGAGCTTCCGCACGGGGGCGGGCCTTCGCTTTATTCTTACGCTTCCACTGCTTGGACTTGGGCCGAGTTGCGTTGGCCGTCGTCAATCCGTGTTGTAAACCGTGTTTGTTGACCATAAGTATTTGAGCCAGGTGATTGTAGGGGGATTACCTGTTGTCGTCAATACTTGATTTGAAAGAGACCCCACCGTGGAGCGAAGGATCTCTTTTTATAATTGGAGTAAGGGTGCTTTGCGATTTGACTGGGCTTCGCCCAGGGTTCGCCCAGGATTCGCCCAGGACTAGGAGCACCCCATGCTGTTTCCGCAGTTCAGACATTTGTAGCAGGTGGCGTTGCGGACGGTCACGTGGCCACAGGTACTGCAGAGAGGGGCGTCGCCCATCATACTTTTAAGACCTTGGTTGAGTGCGTCGTGGGAGGCGACTACGCCCGCCGCCATGTCATCCGCCTCTTTCGTTTCTTCTTCAGCCACTTTCGCTTCCTTTTGGATGGCTTCGGTGATTTTCCCCTTCAGGGTGTTTTCCATGAATTGGGTGGACTTGGGCTCCACATGCACAAAATCGGTGCGGCCGAGGTATTCCATGCCCAGTACGCGGAAGATAAAGTCCACAATGGAAGTACAGGTTCGAATATTGGGGTGAGTGGTGAATCCGCTTGGGTCGAAACGAGTGAAGGTAAAGGAATCCACGTATTTTTCCAAAGGCACACCATATTGCAAACCGATGGAAATGGCTACCGCGAAACAGTTGAGCAAACTGCGGTAAGAAGCACCTTCTTTGAAAGTATCGATGAAGAGTTCGCCGAGTTTACCATCCTCGTATTCACCGGTGCGAAGATACATTTTTTGTCCGGCCACGGCGGCTTCCACTGTGATTCCATGACGTTTGGTAGGCAAGGACACTTTGGATCCGCGAAGAATGGCGCCTTCGGGCACTGCGGCGTTAGCTGCAGTTGTTCCTGTTTCTTTATCTTTCTTGCTTGATAGCGGTTGAGAGTACTTGCTGCCGTCACGATACAAAGCGATGGCCTTGAGCCCCAATTTCCAAGATTGCATATAAATGTTTTGGATTTCTTCCACAGTGGCTTCATGGGGAATGTTTACCGTTTTTGAAATGGCTCCGGAAAGGAAGGGCTGTACGGCGGCCATCATTTTTACATGACCAAGTGGCGCAATATAGCGCGTTCCCTTCCCGCACTTGTTCGCGCAGTCGAAAATGGCGAAGTGTTCTTCTTTAAGTCCGGGTGCACCCTCGAGCGTTTCAGCGGCCTCTTTTTGATTTGCACTATCATGCGTGGCCTCCGGCGAGCGTCCCATCACATAATCCACAATTTCTTTGATCTGGTCTTCGTTGTAACCGATGCGTTGTAAAATGTCGGGAATGGATTTATTGATAATTTTGAAATGCCCTCCTCCGGCGAGTTTTTTCCATTTCATAATGGAGAATTCAGGCTCTACTCCGGTGGTATCACAATCCATGAGGAGACCGATGGTTCCGGTAGGTGCCAGCACGGTGACTTGCGCATTGCGATATCCATTTTTTTCTCCAAGTTCCACCATGAGGTCGGCGTCTTCACAAGCGGCTTCGTAGAGTGTGGTTCCGGCAAGGTTTTTATCAATCTCGTGGGCGGCTTTTTGGTGTTTACCCATAACACGAAGCATGGCTTTGCGGTTCTTTTCGTAGCCGGCGAAGCTTCCCACGGCTTTAGAAAGTTTGGCTGAAGTAACAAATGCATGGCAGTGCATAATGGCGGTGAGGGCGGCGGCAATGGCGCGTCCTTTGTCGCTGTCGTAAGGGACGCCGAGCATCATGAGTAAAGTTCCAAGGTTCGCGTAGCCGAGTCCCAGCGGACGGTAGTCATGGCTGTTTTGCGCGATGTTTGCAGTGGGATAAGAGGAAAGGTCTATCAAAATTTCTTGAGCGATAAGGAAAATTTCCACGGCGTGACGGTAGGCCGCAACGTCGAAACTGCCATCGTCATTGAGGAATTTCACGAGGTTCAGAGAAGCAAGGTTGCAAGCCGAGTCGTCGAGGAACATATATTCGGAGCAAGGGTTGCTTCCGTTAATACGTCCGGTAACGGGGCAGGTGTGCCAATCATTAATAGTGGTGTCGAATTGAAGTCCGGGATCGGCACAGCTCCAAGCCGCCGCGCAGATTTCTTCAAAAAGTGCTTGAGCATCAATTTCTTCGTACTTACGTCTATCGGTGCGGAAGCGAGTCCAGAATTTATTTTTCCGTTCAACTGCCTCCATAAATTCATCCATTACACGTACGGAGTTGTTGGAGTTTTGTCCGGACACAGTGTGGTAAGCCTCTCCGCGCCAGTCTCCGGAGTATCCGGCATCCATCAGCGCCTTGGCTTTCTTTTCGGATTCCACTTTCCAATTCACAAAATCGCGAATTTCGGGATGATCCACGTCCAGCACCACCATTTTGGCGGCACGACGAGTGGTTCCTCCGGATTTAATAGCTCCGGCTCCACGATCGAGCACTTCCAGGAAAGACATAAGTCCTGAAGAAACACCTCCGCCGGAAAGGATTTCGTATTTGGAACGAATGGCTGAGAAATTGGAACCCGTTCCGGATCCATATTTAAAAAGTTTAGCTTCATTTTTAGCAAGTTCGAAAATGCCCATAAGCGAGTCATCCACTTTTTGAATGAAGCAAGCGCTGCATTGAGGACGGGCGTAAGCATTATCGATTTCAATAATTTTAGCCGCTGCAAAATCCCATGCGTAATTGCCGGCGTCTCCAACCACTCCATATTCGTGATACAGGCCACAGTTGAACCAAACGGGAGAGTTGAAAGCTCCACGCTGCGTGATGCACATGAATTTGAGTTCTTGTTCAAAAGCGTCGGCATCTTCTTTACTGGCAAAATAACCGCGCTGTTCTCCAAAAGTACGAATGGTGTGAGAGACACGATGTATGGTTTGTTTGGCACTGGTTTCACTGCCGGCGGTACCGTCCACGCCCCTTTTGCGGAAATATTTTTGAGCTAAAATGTCGGTTGCAAGTTGAGACCAAGTCTTAGGTACTTCCACATTTTTCATTTCAAAAACCACTTTTCCATCGGGTTCGGTGATAAGACTCTCGCGGATTTCAAATTCGATCATACTGAACGCATCGAGGCCGGCTTGCGTGAAGCGGCGCTTGATAGTCAGGGCCTTTCCGACTGGTTTTGGGGCAGACTGGGCTTTGCCCAAAATGGGACGCTCCTTGTTGCTTAGCAAATCCTTCGGATTCGCTTGAATGGGGTCAGGAAGAGTGATCGATTGAGCCATACAGCGTGGAGTAAGGGTGAGGAATAAAGTTGGTGTGGCCGTGGCCACCTTATTGCTTAGGCCGTAGGCACTCGCCTCTGCTCGCAAACCCTTTGGGTCCGCTTTATCGTAGCAAAACCCCAAGCCAGATATAGTGGGATCTTTCTGCGGGAGACACAAGATATAGGGGATTTGTGCCAGGTGTGCCCCAAGATACGGGATTTCTTTGAGGGGGTCAAAGCCATTTGCGGAAGTTCCATTTGACGAACGGCAGTAAACTTTTCACTGTGATAGAGTCATGCTTTGAGGCGTGTTCTATGCAAGGTTTGGAGGCGTCGTTTGGTTGGATGTCAATTGCACTTCACATGAATCCAGAAATTCCTTTATTCCCAAGTCCCCCCTGGGTTGTTTTAGCACAGGAGCGCTTCGAAAAAGATACATGATCTTTTCCTCCGCTTCCTTTAGATTTATGTGCTTCATCAACCCAGGGGGGGGAACGCAATAAAGGGAATTCGGAAATCACAGTTAAGCTTTATGAGGGAAGGTGAGGTACATAAAGGCTCCCGTACTGAACCATCCCTCATAAAGCTTTTAGCTAGTGGGAATTTCCGAATTCACATGAACTTCGGATTGTTTATTTTAAATCCGCTGCCGTAAGAACTTTCGATAAAATCCACCTCGGCGCCAAGAAGATTTTGCAAAGACTCCGGGTCCAAGTAGATCTTTACTTCGTGAAATTCAAAAGTCAACTCATCGGTCTTACCCTTTTTAATAAAGTCCATAGCGTAAGCGGGCTCGTAGCCGGAATTATTTTTAGCCGTTATGCGGAGTCCATAGCCGGTCTTTTTTTCAGCCTTGGCAAATTCTTTAATTTTGTTGGCGGCAAATTCAGTAACATAAATGCCGTCATTCGGCGCGCGCTTGCGGACAAGAGCCAGCTCGTTGATGCGCTGGATCATTTCGTCTACCACTTCTTCGGTGATGCCATGAGACATGGCTCCTATTTTAAGTGGCTCAAAAGTATTCACGCTGCAATCAATGCAGTGCAAACCAAAGTCCTGCATGATTTGGGCGGACTCAGGCAGGCGGCTAAGTACGTCGCCAATCAACATGTCGCCGTTAATTGTTTGTTTCTTCTTGACCCGCGGCATCGCTAGATTTTAAGGACCCTGAGGATAGCAGAAAAGGGGCCATTGCACTAGCCAGCAAGCCTAAGATCATGAACACCACCAGTATCTGAAAGATACGTTTGTGCATTAGAGAACTTGGGTATCAATATAAATCATGCCCAGCGTGAAAAGCATGCCGATAAAACCAAAAATGGGCAGTCGATTTTCCGCGAGAAGCTTCACCTTCCATTTGCTGATACCGGGTACCAAAATGGCAATTCCTTTCAAGGCTGTGATCACGGCAATCCAAGAAAGCGCGCTTTCCCAGTCCCATTTGAAGCGAACATCGGACGTGGTGAAAATGAGGAGGGCGAGAGTGAGTAAAACAATGCTGCTGAAAAATTGCAGCCCTTCGGAATCGGACCAATTCTTAAGAACGCGGCGCATGCCCTTAGGGTCGAGTACCAACTTGAATTCAAGCGGAAGCAAGAACAGGGCGAAGAGGGTGAGTGTCATGGAGCGTGGTTAGGTGGAATCATTTTACAGGATCAGCATGCTGTCGCCAAATGAATAAAATCGAAAGTCGTTTTGAATGGCGAGAGCATAGAGGTCAACGAGGTGTCGCTTAGCTCGTTTATACTGCAGAAAAGCTTCCACGAGCATCATGAGCGAGGAGTTGGGAAGATGAAAATTGGTAATGAGCTGGTCCACGAGAGCGAAGTGAAAAGGAGGAAGTATGAAAAGATCGGTGGCACCAGAAGACGGGGAAGACCGGGCTCCGCCCAGGACAAAGCTTTCAAGTGTGCGAGTGGTTGTGGTCCCCACGGCGGTACAAAGGCGGCCCTCTTTTTTGAGCTCGAGAATCTTGGCAGTGACAGTCGATGAAATTTTGTAATGTTCTTCGTAAAGTGTGCGACTATCGAGGTGCTCGGGAAGCACAGGCGCAAAAGTTCCCAGTCCCACATGCAAAGTTATGAAGCAGCTGGGAATTCCGGCGGCGGTGAGTTTTTTAAACACCCGCGGCGTGAAGTGCAGGGAGGCGGTGGGGGCGGCCACGGAGCCGGGATTTTTTGCAAAGATGGTTTGATATTTTTTGCGCAATTCTTTTTCGCTGAGTCCGGAGTTTTGAATGTAATTAGGAATGGGGGTCTCACCAATTTTGAGGAGGAGAGTAGACAGGTGATGAAGATTGAAATGCGCTTTAAACGTGAAAGCTTTTTGCGTTTCTTCAATTACTTCCAAAACATAGCCGGGCGCAAGAAAAACTTTTTGACCGCTACGTAGGCGCTTATTAGTCGTGGCCTTTACGGTGCCGGCTTTGTGATCCACTTCACTGGGCAAGATTAACATTTCCAGGCTGTCGCCGTTCTCATGTTTAGCATGGACGCGGGCAGGTAATACTTTGGTTTCGTTCATCACTAAAAAAGAATTCGCCGGTAAATGGTGTGGCAAGTTGAGAAAACGATCGAAAAAAACTTCGTCCGTTTTAGTATTATAAATCAGCAACTTCGAATGATCGCGTGGCCGAGCCGGCTTGCTTGCGATGCGGTCTTCGGGGAGCGGGTAAGAATAGAGCTTCATTAAGAAGCGGCTTTCACGAGCTCGTGGGCTTCTGTGAGGCCCTCTTCAAATTCTTCCATTTCGCTTTCGAGAGCGGAAAGAATTTCTTCGTAGCCTTCTTCGTCGGACTGTTCGAGCTCATCCACACTAAGACGCATGTTTTCCAGACTCATGCGGAGATCATGAAGTACCTCGCCGTGTTCGTCGTCGGTGTCGCTCCAGTCTTCATCAGTATCATAAAGATTGTCGAACTCTTCCTGGAGTTCGTCGAGTTCTTCATTCCATTCGTCGAGTTTGTCCTTAATGACTTCAAGAGTTTCAGTGCGATTCATAGGAAAGGGTTAACTTTCGGCTTTTGGTAGGTTGTGGCCATTGGCCACCTTCCTGCTTAGCCTCCGCTACGCTGCGGCTTCCGGAAGAATATCACAAAAATTCCCCATGCCAAGAGAATTATTATGGCTCCTGTTAAAATGGCTAAATTTTCATTGATGGTGATCAGAAATCCTGCCACGAGGGAGGGGATGGCTTGGCCCAGAGCGCGTAGAGATTGGGTGACTCCCATGGCCTCGCCTTGTTCGGTGGGCTTGGCGATTTGAGAGACTACAGCGGTAGTGTTGGGGAAAGTGAGTCCTTCAAATAAAGCGACGAAGGGTTGAATTAGATAGAGTAAGCCGGCGGTGGGCACGAAAGGCAAAATGAAGAGGGTTAGAGCGAGGCAAAATATGGAGAAACGAAGAACCTGTTCGGAACGGAAATAGCGCGCGGCGATGCGGGTGAAAAGACCTTGGCTGAGGGCGATCCAAATCCCCACAAAGCCGAAGAGCATGCCGATTTGAGTGGTGGTCATGGCGAATTTTTGCACTAAGAAAACCGGCATGAACTGAGCGTAAAAACAAAAGCCAAGTGTGTGCAGAAAAACGACCAGGAAAATGGTGCGTAAATCGGCCATTTTGAAGGATTTTTTGACGTGGGAAAATCCCAATAGAAGGTGCACCCGTTGGTGGGAGGGTTCTCTGAGAGTCTCTTGAAAAAAGAAAGTGAGCAGGCTGAGGCTGAGTACGGAGAGGAAGGCCGCAAAATAAAAAGGAGTGGCCGAGCTGAACCAAGAAACGACATCGGGATTGGCGAGGAGGCCTCCCAGGGAAGGGCCAATCACAAAACCAAAACCGAAGGCCATTCCAATGAGTCCGAAATTTTTTGCACGATTGTTCTCGGTGCTCATGTCGGCAATAGCGGAGTTGGCCACGCCGATATTTCCTCCCGTGAATCCGTCCAGTGCGCGGCTAAAATAGAGCAGCCAAAGTTGACCGGTGAGAAGTCCCACGGCAAAAAGCAAATAACCGATGAGCGTTCCAATAAGAGAAATAATGAGCATTTTCTTTCGTCCGTGGCGGTCGGAGAGCGTACCTAAAATGGGGGCGCCAAAAAACTGAGCCAAGGGATAGGCCGCCACCAATACACCCAGAGCAATATTGCGAGTGGCTTCGGTCCAAAGAGCCGGTACCAAAGTGCTAGCGGGGTCCAGCATCATCGGCGCCAGTACGGGAATCATAATCCCGATCCCCATTAGATCGAGGAAAACGATGATGAAAAGAATAAGTAAGTTGTTTTTTTTCACGTATTTTGAAGAAAGGCGGGCGTAGTGTATCTTTTCTACCTCTTTTAAACAACCATGACCAGGAGGAAACTTAAACATTTTGCGGACATGAAGACCATGCCTCACGTGTTTGAGCCGACTTTGCTTTGGCAAAAGGAAGAAAAGTTGAAGTTAAAAGGTACGTGGGGGGAGCGCGTGATTTTGGAATTGGCTTGTGGCGGGGGCGATTACACGGTTGCGTTGGCGCAACGGGAACAGGAGCAGGAGCAGACTGCACTTCGTGCAGTGGTGGTGGGAGTAGATATTAAAGGGAGTCGCATGTGGTGGGGTGCCAAAAAGGTCGCTGATTTAAAACTGCCGAACGCAAAATTTTTACGCACACAAATTGAAAACTTGGGAGATTTTTTTGCCGAAGACGAAGTGGACGAAATTTGGATCACATTTCCCAATCCGCATCCTACCAAAGGAAACGCCAAACGGCGCCTCACCTCGCGGCGCTTTTTGGAAATTTATAAGCACATTTTAAAACCGGGCGGTTTGCTGCATTTGAAAACTGACGATGCGGCTTTGTTTGCATTTAGTCGGGAAA
This sequence comes from Candidatus Altimarinota bacterium, assembly GCA_041645035.1. GTDB lineage: Bacteria > Patescibacteriota > Gracilibacteria > UBA1369 > 2-02-FULL-48-14 > 2-02-FULL-48-14. The sequence continues at coordinate 36,115 of JBAZQU010000011.1, forward strand.
CGTTGCCGCTTGAGGGATTCACCGTGGAGCTGGCGTTGGAGGATGTGTACGGAGCGAGGAAAGTAGACCCGCTTTTAACGGAAGTGCAAACTCAATATGAGAAAAAGTACCTGGAGCAAGGGAAGGCGATTAAATACCTCTGCTTCTCAATGCCTAGCTCACCAAACCCTTTAGCACGTCCGACTGTATGCCTGCTTTCATGAGCTTCTCAGCGATTTTTGGGATGTCTTTGCAGCCTTCGTAAAGGAGGGCCGTGTTGAAGCTGAAGGTATCGCCGTGTTTGGCTAGAGTGGTGATGTACATCTTTTTGTCCTTGCCTGAAGCTAGCGGTACCACTCTCTTTTGGAAAGCTTTCGCGGTTCCTTCAAAAGTTCCCATGAAACTTAGCATGGAGCTTTCGATGGTTTTATTTTTATAAAGCAAGTCGTACACGGTCATTCCCGTCATACGGAAATTGGGATCTATAAAATAAAAGCGCTCATCTTTGGTCATGAGCACATCGAAACCCCCGATTCCATACCAACCCTTTCGGCGAATTTCAGGAAGAATCTCTTCGAGCAACACTTTATCGAGCATCTTGAAATAGGATTGATCAGTGTTTTGCTCTATCACTCCCCCCACAAAGGCCCCCCTCTTATCTATCAGTTGTTCATGCCAGTTAATGATATCGATAGCTTGATCGGGGTCGTGAGAGATCCCAAACTGCACTCCGAAGTTTCTTTCAATCTCAATGAGCTCCGTTACAAAAATGATCCCCTCCAGGTGCTTAAAGTCTTGCTTAGCTTTTTCAATATCCGCCTCCTTGCGGCAAATGCGCACACCGTCTCCTGATGAGGAGGAAGAAACTTTTACCACACAGGGCAGAGGTAGCTGTTCTTGAGAATCAATAAAACACTGTCCATCCAGGAATTCATCATAAACCTCGGGTAAATAGGCCTTGGGAATATACGAGCTCATATTCCGCTTGTCATTGATCCAAATAATGCGGTGAGAGGGAATACGGTAGTAGGTCTTAAGGCGTGTGTCCAAATAAGGCTGAGCCATGATCAAGCGGCCTGGTGTGGCTAGACCTACCAGGGCCTGTTTAATGAGCCTATTCCGATCTTTACCCCGCTTGCTTACGTCGATTTCTTCCGGAAGGGAAATGATTTGCTTATCGGGCACCTTAATGACCCCTAAATCATCCCGTAGGATGTTGAAAGTTTCCGGCTTGAGAGTATCCGAAAAGCAGATGGTTTTCACATTAGGACCGGCGCAAATAATGGGACGTAAGGCTACCAATTCCTCAATTTCCGGAGATACCCCATTATAAAAGTGAGAATCCTCCTCGGCAGGGTATCCGTAGAAGTATTCCGTTCCCTCGGGAAAGTATTGGGATAAACTGTAAGCGGCCTTTTTCATAGCTTTTAGTCGAAAGGAGCAAGGCATCCTCGACATTTTGCCTTAAATTATGCTATAATTCAAGGAATTAGAGAAAACAAAAAGAAATATGTTCACTCCGGAGGCGTTTATATTTGGCTTCATTCAGGGCTTTGTCATCGGGCCCATCACCTTGTATGGAATTAGAGAAGGCCTGAATCCTAGGCGTGGCTTGTGGTTTCAGTTGCAAGTGACCTTGGGAGCGACTCTTGTCGATGCCGTTTATCTGATCCTGGCAACCAACGGTATGATCCATTTTTTAGACTATGGATGGATCCGTCTTATGATGTGGTCCGTGGCAGCCTATATGCTTCTAAACATGGGGATCGATTCTTTAAGGGGAGAAAATGGTAAAAAGAAGCTGCAGCATATTCACAGACATAAACTGCAATTTTTTGATTCCGATTTTTTTAAGGGCTTTTTAATGTGTATGACCAGCCCCATGGCCATTACTTACGCCGTGATAGTAGTGGGGGGCCTTTATGCCGGTTATGCCGCCTCCGTGTCTCCCACGGTTTTTGCTTTGAATGTAAACATGGGCGGGTTCTTCACCTCTCTTCTTATAGTGAGTTTAACTTTTATGTTACGGCATGTTTTTCACCAATGGATGCTCAAAAAGCTCATGATGGCGGGTTCGCTTGTTTTGGTGGGGTACGGGGTGTATTTCTCTTGGAAGGCGATTTTGGAGGTCGGGCCCACTGTTGAGGCCCTCTCCGCATCTCTCTTGAACTAGCTTCCCAACACAATCAACTGTCCACATGCGGCGGCGATGTCATCGCCCATGGTTTTGCGCAAGGTTACCGGGACGCCGCGCTGTTCCAGGATGTTTTTGAAACGTTC
>JBAZQU010000049.1:0-4904 GCA_041645035.1 Candidatus Altimarinota bacterium
AATTCTTTCCAACGGCCCATGGCTGGCATTGGAGGAACACTTACTTCACATAGTTCAATTCTAAACCCATTCCCCTCCAATAGTTTGGTCAAACCTTCTATGCTTTTTAGACCTCCAGGTGAGAAAAATTTTACTGATCCAAACTCTACTCCCTCATGAATAAAGAGGTGACCTCCAATTTTTATATGATGCCGTAATTCGGGAATAAGTGCCCCACAATAAACATAATTTAAAATGTAAGAACAGATAGCAAGGTCAGCGTAAGCAGGATTATCTTCAATTAACTCTGCTACTTGGAGAAAAGTGGAAATTTTTTCCAATACCTTTCTTCTGAAGTCCCTCCTTCCATTTTCGATTTGATAATACAAATCCTCTACATCTAAACGCAGGTGTAATTCGGATTCCGTCACACGTTCATCAATGGCGAGGTCCATGCGTATCACTTTTCTCGGGTGTAGACTCGCATCAATGTGATGATAACGGTTAACACCAGCACCAATATTTAAGACTATCCCCCCGCGAACACCTGTAAGACGTCGAGCGGCAATTCTCCCAAGAATTATCTCACTCATGTGCACGGGGCAGCCTGATTCAGGTCTTGGAAAAATAGATTCATCTAGCTTGTAGTTCTTTCCATACTTATCAAATTTCCGGTCCTCCTCCGTCACTTCTTCTGGTTTGGATCTCAGATGACTCACCCCTCCATCTGTTAAATGCTGGAGTTCCTTATAAAGACGTCCTTTGTCGACCACAAACAGAGGTTCATTTCTGGAGCTGTCCAAATTCATAGGTCCTAAAGATAGTCATAACTATAACATCTTTTTTTAAGATTGCAAGCAAAAAGGACGAGGTCATAAGTCTCGCCCCTTCGCTCCCCCGATAAGAAAGCTGTTAGGCTGCAACCAGTTCTTTAGCTTCTTCGGCGAGTTCCTTGGTTTCTACGGTTTCACGATCTTTTTCGTAACGGATCAGGTGAAGGTCGTCGAGGACTACTTCCGTGACGTAGTGCATAACTTTATCGTTGCCTTCGTAGGCACGGTTGGTTAGGCGTCCTTCCACGAAAACGGGGCTGCCTTTGCGAAGGTGCTGGGTGCAAAGTTCGGCAAGGCGTTCCCAGGCCACGATGCGGTGAAAGTCGGCGCTTTTCTTTAATACGCCTTCGCCGTCGAACCACTCATTGTTGGTGGCAATGGCAAAACTGGATACGGATTTCCCACTTTTGGTGGATTTTATTTGGGGGTCAGCCACGACGTGTCCCAAAATACTAACGCGATTGATGCTTTTCATAAGATAGGGGTTAATGATAAGCTCTTCTTTTATAACAAGCTGACCTTTATAAAATTCTGAATTTATTCTTAAATAGTTCTGAATTATTCCTGACAAAAACCTGAATTTATGTTTACCGGCATTGTGGAAAACCTGGGTACCCTGAAAAAAATTGACCGTAGAAAAGACGGTCTCACTTTTGGTATTCGAAGCAGCCTTCCCTCGCGGGTTTTTAAAAAAGGAACCAGTATCTTAGTGAATGGCGTATGCCTGACCGTGGAAAAATTCGACGCAAAAAAGAAGATTTTTAGCGTTTCGCTGGTGAAGGAAACACTGGATCGAACCATGTTCAAAAGTGCAAAGCTCGGGCAAAAATTCAATTTGGAGACCTCGCTCACGCTTGATAAGGCGGTGGCCGGTCATTTGGTGCTTGGGCATGTGGACTTTACTGCGAAAGTGAGTCATTGCGCTCCGGATCTGGAAATTCAAGTCCCGCTAAAGTGCATGAAATATCTTCCGGAAAAAGGCTCGGTTACTCTTCACGGTGTGAGTCTTACCATTGCTCGCCGCAAAAAAACCGGCATTCGAGTGGCCCTTATCCCTGAGACTATGCGGGTTACGAATCTGGCTGAGCTCAAAAAAGGCGACGGCGTTCACGTTGAAATAGATGTGTTGGCGCGCTATCTTGAAACCTTACTTTTACAAAAATGAACTACGGTATTGTCGTTTCCGACTTCAACATTGAAATCACAAAGGCCCTCCTCAAGGAATGTGTGAAAGGATTCAAAAAACAAGGCATAGAGCCGGAGGTCATTCATGTGCCGGGAGCGGTGGAAATTCCTCTGATGCTGCAAGATTTTATCCTGACCCGTAAGCCTCGAGCGATGGTGGCGCTGGGCTGCGTGATAAAAGGCGACACGGATCACTATGACCTTGTTTGCAGAATGTGCGGCAAGGGAATTATGGAGGTTATGCTCAAAACGCACACGCCGATTGTATTTGAAGTGCTAATGGTAGACGACGAAAAGAAGGCGAAAGCTCGCATTAAAAAAGCTTACGAAGCGGCCTTCACCGCTGTAAAAATGGGCAAACTTATTCGAAGCGTTTCTTGATGAATCGGAGCCAACGTTTAACCATGCTGCGGCACACGAACCAGTTTAAACTGAGCAAGGCCCAAGGTGCTGCGCCGCTGGCAGTGGCCAAAGAGTCTGAGAATAAAACGGAAGTAGTGTAGTTGTTTGTGAACACCTGATTTTCGACGTTGTTTTGGTATAAAACATAGGTCAGTGCCAAGGCGCCGGCCAAAATAATTCCCACGCCGACCCCTCGGAGGCCGGTGCGAAGTAGATGTTTTTTGGTTTCTTTCTTCATAAATCTTATTATTTTAACACAAAATGCCCATCTAGTCACGCCTTCTTTGACTGAGTTTTAGCCTGCCTTCACTAAACTATGCAACAGCTCACCCCAACTTATGCAACTCCGTACTCTTTCTTCCGCCGATCTCAAGGGCAAACGCGTTCTTCTTCGCACGGATTTTAATGTTCCCATCCAGGACGGAGTGGTCCAAGACAAAACTCGTTTAGAAGGGAGTCTCCCCACGCTTCGCTTCCTTATAGAACAGGGCTGCAAAATTATTATCGCTACTCATTTGGGACGGCCCAAGGGAAAACCGGACCCAGAATTTAAACTGGATGCTGTGGCCAAGGAACTTTCTTCTTTGCTGGACGCGCCGGTAAGTAAGCTGAATGACTGCGTGGGGCCGGAGGTGGAAGCCGCTGTGAGTGCTATGACCGAGGGGCAAGTAGTTCTACTCGAAAATCTACGTTTCCACGCTGAAGAAGAAGCTAATGACCCTGCTTTTGCTCAGGCGTTGGCCAAGCTGGCCGAAGTTTACGTGAGTGACGCGTTTGGAACGGTCCATCGAGCGCATGCCAGCACCGAGGGAGTGGCCCACCTGCTTCCCGCCTACGCCGGTTTGTTGGTAGAGAAAGAAGTGAAGGTTCTTAGCGGGCTGATGGAGAATCCGGCGCGCCCCCTTTGTTTACTCGTTGGAGGCGCAAAAGTGGATACCAAAATTGGAATTTTGGAAAAATTCTTGGAAATAGCGGATCTTTTTGTGATTGGAGGTGCTTTGGCCAATACCTTTTTAAAGGCACAGGGGCACGACGTGGGCGCTTCCCTTTATGAAGAAGATAAACTCGATGTTGCTCAAAAATTTCTGGAAGCTGCTAAAGGGAAAACCGTGCTGCTGCCGGTGGATGCCATGGTTTCCGAGGAAGTTTCCGAAACAGCCAAGGTACAAACCGTAAACGTTTCTCAAGTGAGCGGAGCGCTGAAAATTTTAGACTTGGGGGTGAAGACCGTCGAGCTCTATAGTGCCGCGCTCAAAAAGTCTAAAACCATTATTTGGAACGGACCCATGGGGCTTTACGAAATGAGCCCTTTTGCGACGGGGACGCAGGCAATTGCCAAAGCGGTTGCCGAATCCGGGGCCGTATCCGTACTGGGCGGAGGTGACACCATCGATGCCGTGCACCATTTTGGTTACAGCGGAAAAGAATTCACTCATCTCTCCACCGGGGGTGGCGCCATGCTGGAATTTTTGGAAGGGAAAGAACTCCCAGGCATTAAGGTGCTACTCGTTTAATTATCCCCTTTGATTCTTCTCGCGTCTTCGTCTCAACGCCAACCCACCAGCCATAGCCAGACCAAAAACCGCTACAGAGCTATCCGGCATAGGCGTACTGCCACAAGATGCCGCGCATCCCCCGTCGCCATCGCCCGTATCCTCATTGCCCCCGGTGTCATCACCACTTTCGCTATCACCCGAATCAACGCTGTCACCCGAATCAATAACGGGTCCAGTGTCATTCGAATCATCGGTGTCATCGCCACTTCCGGTATCGGTATCACCAGGTCCTGTATCACCCGTGTCTACAACAAGATCTTCCGTTGCAACAGTGTGATAGCCCGGACCCAATACCTCTGAAGTTTTCGTCTCAGTATTGTATAAAATTACAGTTCCGGCATCCACGCGAATCGCCAGAAAATTCGTACTTCCCGTAGCGGGGGGTGGAGATCTCATTATTGCATCATCAAGGATGCCCAGGCCGAAACCTCCGCGAAAGTCCTCACTGGGAGTAACCGTGTACGTAGTCTGGTAGCTACTTGAATCTAAGCCCAAAGTACCCACGATTTCCAGCCAGTCGCCGGCATCAGCCGTTTCGGCGGCATCTACATCTGAATAATATTCAACTTCTCCACCATAGACCGTAGCCGAACCCATCGGAGCACAAATAACTTCACCCACTTCAAAAGACCCATCCGCAGACTCTTCTCCATCTTCACACGCCCCAGGCGGATTTTGTACAAGAGGATCATTGTCATCATAGTCTCCACCCACAGGAACATACCCATCAGGTTGCTCACACGCCACTTCAGTAACAGCGCCCCCAACGCCATCTCTGTCATGATCCCTATACCAGGTTGTAGCATCCGCAGCATCACTGCTATCCGTTGAACCGTCACAGTTGTTGTCCACAGAGTCACACATTTCCGCTGCCCCGGGATTGATGGCCGCATCGGCATCGTTACAATCTCCACCCGCAGTCACCGTATATCCATCGAGGTCGGTGTCA
>JBAZQU010000041.1:0-6712 GCA_041645035.1 Candidatus Altimarinota bacterium
GCCCCTTGACCCGCTGCTTCTAAACTGTTTTTTTTATTTTTAAGATCTTCATAAGCTCCGAAAATCGCATTCATACTGACGCTCAACTGCGGATCGTTGGCTACAATTTCTTTCATCTTTCCAATGAGCTGATCGGGCGAAGTGTCCCCGTTTGCGAGCAGCTCGGTTCCATCTGCCCACAGACCCGCCCACACACCGGTGGCCATGGTACTCAGGCCTTGATAAGTGCCGGCCTTGTCTTTCAATGCGACCATAAAATCGTACAGCTTCAAAAGAAGCGCACCGGCAGATTGTTGGAGTTCACCAAACGCAAATTGCACGGCCACTACCCTTTCGCTTACTTCACGTTTGGCTGCAGTTTCTACGGCAGTTGGAAACGCATCAATTGCTTGTTTGCCAACATAAGCTGCTCCTCCAATAGCGGCAACGCCCACCGCTCCGATCCCCACCCACTTCATCACTCTCCAGACGCGGGACTGGAAACGATCCATCCAAGTCTCTGTTTCGTCAGCACGAAGTTCAGCTTCGATGGCATTAAGGTCTGCGCGAGCCCTTGGTGACAGCTTAGCCTTTCTAAGTTGCTCTATTGCATCCAACGGTTGGCTTGGTTCATCCATAATGTTTTAGTAATTTTGAAACGTCCATTTTAATTTCCTCCTTTACTCCACTCCACACTGCTTTTACCATTTTATCTTTGGCTGTTTCCTTCATGTGTGCCAGAGCTTCATCGGTTTTCATTTTGGCAAAATCGAAACTCACTTTTACGTTGTCCCACTGAGTTTGCAATTCGGGATGTTTTCGGACCATTTTTTCCAGATCTGCATTGAGGTTCACTATCAGTTTATCCGGCGACCAGTCCCCTTGGGTCACCATTTCATGCAAATCTTTTAACAAACCTATGCCACCATCCATCACCAGTTTCACGCCTTCTTTCCAAGAGCTCGGATTGTACACTTGGCTGAAAAAAGCCTTAAAATCCTGATGAAATTCTTCCGCCGCTTGACCGGCCTGAAATACAGCATCGCGGGCTTTTTCTTTGTTCTCTTCCAAACTGGTGGTGAAGATTGGGTCCATAAATAGTAATCTGATTATTATACCAGATTTTCCGGGTTGAAGGAAGATTTACTTGCCCCTATGCGGTGAAATCCCTAAACTAGGGTGGCTTTCCGTGGGAAAGCGGGACAGGAGCAGATTGGGCTTCGCCCAAGAGGAGAGGTGGCCGAGTGGCCGAAGGCGGCGGTTTGCTAAACCGTTATACGGGGTTAAACCCGTATCGAGGGTTCGACTCCCTCCCTCTCCGCCAGAAAATAGTTGACTTAGCTCCGGTTTGCTGTAAAATGCTTACGTTGTATTTCCGTTCAGGTTAAAGCAAATGTCTTTTACACTTACGGCGGGTCGAATTACAGAAAGTATGTCAATTACTCTAGTTTAACGTACAGGCGGACCCAAAGGGTCTGCTAAGCGATAACGTGGCGGAAGCCACATCAATACTATGCAAACTAAAAAATTATTCGTTAGAAACCTTCCTTTTAATGCAACGGAAGACGGACTGCGCGATTTCTTCACGCAATTCGGAACTGTAGAATCTGCAGTTATCATTAAAGACCGCTCTACCGGACGTAGCAAAGGATTTGGATTCGTAGAAATGTCTACGATGGAAGAAGCTGAAGCAGCTGTTCAACAAATCGAAGAAGGTAAGATGGAAATGTCTGGACGACAAATCTTCGCTAACGAGGCACAACCTCGTGAAGAACGTCCTCAACGTGACGATCGTTACTAGTAGGCGGACCCGAGGGGTCTGCTAAGCAATAGTACCTTTTAAAAAGCGGGCCCGAGGGCCCGCTTTTTTGTGGCCGAAATGGCAAGGGTAGGGTAGGATTAATTTTGTTATTTTATCCTTAATTTTATCCTATGATGGGATGGAATGGATAGAGCGCGTGGTCTACGGTCTCGTGGGCTTGAGCGCTCTAGTTATGCTGGCCGGATGCTGGTGTAAGGCATGCAAAAAATAAGCTTCTCAACCGAGAAGTCTGTTTTTCCTTTAATTTACCAACGGCCGCTTGCTCCGCCACCACCAAAACCTCCCCCACCGAAACCGCTAAATCCGCCACCACCGCTTCCACCCCGACCACCCCCTCCACGGAACCATATTCCGTGCGGTCGGCGGATTTTTGCAAAAAGATAAGTGGAGAGGACGTAATCCAAGAAGAGCCCGACTGTGCCACCAATGGCCAACCCGAGCCAACTGCCTACCATGAGGCCAAAGAAACCTCCAAAAATACCACCCATCCACCAAGCTTTGGTACTGGAAAACCAACTAAATAGCGCCCAAATAATGGGGAGAGCCCAGAACAAGAGTACTGAAACGACATCGCTGTAACCGGTGTCATTGGTAACCTGAAGGTCGTCGGTGGCAAAAGGCTCTCCCCGCGCCAGTGTTTCCAGTTCAGCCACAGTTTTCAAAACTCCCTGGTCATAGTCGCCTTCTTTAAAATAAGGGGACGTGATTTTGTTCAAAATAAGTGAAGACTGGAGGTCTGTAATGGCGCCTTCCAGGCCGTAACCCACTTCAATACGTACTTCGCGATCTTCCGTCACCACCAAAAAAACCAAGCCGTTGTCGAATGCTTCCTGCCCCACGCCCCATTCGCGGCCAAGTTCCAAGGCATAACTTTCAATAGGATAATCGTTGAGAGTGAGGATTGTGACCACCACCATGCCCGTGCTGGTGTCTGCGGCCAAAGTGCTGAGTTGTACTTGAAGAGTACCTTCCGTTTCGTCCGAAAGCACTCCGGCCTGATCCAAAACATACCAATCCTCCCCGGCCGGCCCAATGGGACGTTCAGGGAGAGTGGCTTCAGCAAAAGCGTTTTGAATGAAATCCATTATTCGCCGATATCAAATTCAATCAGAGGAGCGTCTTCAGTTCCTTCGTCAGATTCAAATAATGGATAGGCTTCAAATCCGAGTATTCCCACAAAAAGTGCAGTGGGAAAATGACGAAGAGTCACATTATAGGCGGTGGTAGTGTCGTTGTAATCCTTGCGCGCCACAGCTACACGGTTTTCACTTCCTTCAAGCTCAACCTGGAAACTTTGGAAACTTTCGGTAGCGGTGAGCTCCGGGTAGGCTTCCACGGTTACGAGCAGACGAGAAATAGCGGAATCAAAAGCTTGTGAGGTGGCAATTTGATCTTCAATGCTGGCATCCGAACTTTCGCTTGCTGCCGCCCATGCACTGCGGGCTTCCGTAACTGCGATAAGCGTATCTTGTTCAAATTCAGCGGTAGCTTCCACAGTGGGGAGTAACTGCGCCACCAGATCGCTACGACGTTGATATTGCACTTCAACCTGAGCCCATGTGTTTTGAACGGCACCTTCTTTGCTAACCAGTCCGTTATAAAGCCCCATGAGCCAGAGGGCGAAAACTACTGCCAACACGACTAAAATTCCCAGGACCCAAAGTCCGGTGGACATACGTTTCACTACTTTCGCCATACGATAGGTTTTAAAGGATATGGTCGCAGTATAACAAAAACCCATTGAAATCCAAGGACTAAGTCTGTAATTTGGCAAGAGTGAAATGGGCTTCGCCCAAGGAGGAGAGATGGCCGAGTGGTTGAAGGCGGCAGTCTTGAAAACTGTTGAGGGCGCAAGCTCTCCGGGGGTTCGAATCCCTCTCTCTCCGCCAGAATCACCTTTACAAATTTAATCAAATTTGATAAAGTGTTCTTATGTATATAGATAGAAATCTAGATAAGATCCTTCGAGAGGTTCTGTTCTCTGGCAAGGTCTTGGTTCTTTATGGCCCTAGGCAGGCGGGTAAAACGACCTTGGTCAAAAATTTGATTAAACCTTACGGAGAAGAGGCTCGTTACATCGATTGTGAGTTATTGGAGAATAAAGACTTGCTTTTGAGGCGAGCTTCAAGCGAATTATTCTCACTCGTTAAAAATTATAAAATAGTCGTTTTCGATGAGGCCCAAGTCATTCCTGAAATAGGCTCGATCCTTAAAACACTTTTTGACCATCATCCTGAGGTTCAGTATATCGCCACAGGATCTTCATCTTTTGACCTCATTAATTCGGTTTCCGAACCCCTTACGGGCAGATCGCTTGAATACGTTCTTTACCCTCTGTCTATTATAGAAATTGTGAAGACCAGTTTTGATGCCGAGCAAAAAATATCCGATTGGATGCGATTTGGTTTCTACCCGGGCATTACGGGTTCAGAACAGGAAAAAATAAAGAAGTTAAGTACCTTGACCTCCCAATATTTGTATAAAAACGTGCTTTCGATTGGTGGGATTAAAAAACCTGAACTCATTTTGAAGCTCTTAAAGCTGTTGGCACTGCAACTTGGGCAGGAAGTTTCTTACCGTGAGCTTGCGACAAAGCTTGAAACAAGCCAACAAACTATTGAAAGATATGTAGACCTCCTCGAAAAAAACTTCATAATTACAAAATTGTCCGGGTACAGTAAAAATATGCGAAATGAAGTCACTCGTACTAAGAAAATTTATTTTATAGACCTTGGAGTCCGAAACGTTCTTACCGAAAACTTTCAACCCATAAATATCGTCAATCGAACGGATGTCGGGGCTTTATTTGAAAATTTAGCCATTGTAGAACGATTAAAGTATATTGCCCATCATGATCTCCAGTTTATAAACCGATATTTTTGGCGGACTTTTTCACAACAAGAAATTGATTATTTGGAGGAAAATAAAGGCATTTTGAAAGCTTTTGAGTGCAAATGGAACTCTGATAAAAAAAGAGCTTCTTCTCCTAAGTCTTTTGCTACGGCTTATCCAAAGGCTCAATTTTCTCTCGTTACGCCAAAAAATGTGTTTGATTTTGTTCAAGAAGAGTAGCTTGGCTGTTTTCCTAAAGAACCAACTCATGCACCTGCCAAGCCAGCCATTTTTGTGATAAAAATGAAATAAGAGCGTATGATACGCCTTTACACGGAATTGTCAACTACCAAATTAACTCCGCAGTTCAAAGGGTAAAATAACAGATGTAAAGTGAAAAGACAAATCACTAAAAGTCGCCTCATTGAGACCTACTAAAGCCATTTGCCAAAACCGTTTTTGCAAACACATTGAACTGTGTATGATTAGCCTCGATCGCGGTTCTAACGTCGTCCACGACTCTCCGCCAAGAATCACGCCGTAGTTAAGGCTGAATCTTATAAAACATTCTATAGGTTCCGTCAGGCAACTGAATGACTGTCGGGTCGCAAAGCATTTTATTTTCACCTTTGGCTATTCTTACGCCATCTTCAGCCGACCAATCCCCGCCGCTTGAGGTGGCGCTACGAATACCATCCTCGGCGCAGAAAAAATGTCTGGCCAGATTATCGCTAATAAGATAGCTTCCGGTAACCGCACCGGCACCATTTCTAAACCCGCTGTCACGAACGAAATCTAAGCCGTCTGCGGAAGTTAAACTCACAACATTTTGGCCGTGAGAAATATATATTTTCCATGTATCGCCGATTTTGATCACGTCAGGATCGGTCAAAGATTCGTTGTTCTCCGAAACAACTCTTTTACCGTCTTCGATTTTAAAATTTAGACCATCGACGGAAAGAGCACTGATAACTTCGGTTTTGGCTCTTTGGGTAGGTAAAAGGTTGAGCGGGAAGCAAACCAAATACAATCTGATTGAGTCGTCAGTCAACAATTCGACTTCCGGATCGGCAAAACAATTTTTATCTGTAATTGGATTCTCAAAATTCGTGGCATATTCTGTCCAAGTTTCCCCTAAATCGGTTGATTTGGCCACGGCCGGACCGCCGCTAACCGTATTTGTGCCATCGACAAAATAAATAAAAATAGTGCCACCATCGGTTATAACCGCGCCAGGCACAGATGCGTGATCGAAGAGCAATTCACCATCAGTTTGCCAATTTAAGCCATCGGTTGAAGTGGCGCTATAAACTTGATGATTAAAAGGTCCATCAATGTTGTTTCCGTGATTTTCTGTAGCAGTTCTAGTAATGGCTTCAACTGGTTCTAAGTCAAATTTCTGCCAGTTATAAATCCAGGTACCAATCGCCAAAACAACAATCGCAATCAAAATGGTTAATATTTTTTGGTTCATAAAAAATTATGTGGATCAGTCTCGTCTATTTTTACTTACCAACCGTATCAAGAGGGCCACTATTGCAGCCCCTGCGGTCAAAATTGCGACGAAAGGAAGGGTCGCGTTGTAAATCTGTGTCTGCAAGGTCGGATACTCTACTACACTCTGGCGAATGAACCAGTAGTCGTCGAGAATCAACCCCGAGGCCACGGCTGTCAAAAACAAGTACGCGAGGTCGTGATTTTTAGGCCCAAAAAGCAAAAGCTGTGAACTGATGAGTAAAAGCAGCACTCCGCAATCAAAGTGGTGTAATTCAAAATTAAAAAGGAGGAGAGCCGGATTGTGCACGAATACGAAAAATCGAATCAGGACAATGGTGCCGACTATAATCGCAAAAAATAGTATAATTTTATGACGCATTCCAAAATTTATCTGTAAAGCCAGGATAACTAATTTTTAGGTTTTCTTCAAGAATTCGCTCGTCGTCTTTCAGATTACAAGAAAATGTGGTTCAATGGCTCGGCAAAGGCAGGGGAGAGATGGCCGAGTGGTTGAAGGCGCCGCTCTCGAAAAGCGGTATATCCTCACGGGTATCGAGGGTTCGAATCCCTCTCTCTCCGCCA